>CAJQQK010000177.1 GCA_905480435.1 uncultured Hyphomicrobiaceae bacterium
TACGTGTGGCTCTACAATCAGCAGCTTCCTCAATCAGCCTTGGGCAGTAAGACGCCCTTGCAGACGATGAAAGAATGGCACAAAATCAAACCAGAGCTGTTCTGGAAACAGCCAAACTACCTTCCGGGATGTGACAGCTAATGCAATGGCGGCAACCTTGACCGGTCGCCGAGCTATGAGTTGAGCCAGCCATGGCCGACGCGTGTATCCCAATTGTTTGGCACGCTTGATAACCGAGAGCGCACCAAGCATCAGCATCGACCTCAGATATCGATCGCCGGCTTTGGTGATGCCCCCCAATCTATCTTTGCCACCGGACGAATTCTGTTTAGGAACCAAACCGATCCAAGCCGCCATCTGTCTGCCTGAGCGGAATGCCTTTGGATCGGGAATGCTGGCAATGAGCGCTGTTGCAATACAAGGACCGACACCAGGAATTGCCTCTAGCCTGCGGCTCAGTTCATTTCTGCGGTGGGTCGCTAATATCATAGCATCAAGTTCGAGAATTTGTCGTTTGAGCATCTCAAGCTGCACACCAAGTGCCATGAGGCAGTCACGTGCTACGTCTGGAACGCGACCATCTTGCTCATCGGCAAGAATCTTGAGTAATGCTTCAACGCCGTTGCGGCCAACACCCGCAACAATGCCAAACTCGGCCAGATGCGAGCGGATTGCATTGATGATCGCCGTGCGCTGACGCACGAGCAAATGCCGTGTGCGATGAAGCATGAGGATGGATTGTTGTTCGGTGGTCTTAGTTGGCACGAAGCGCATGTTCGGGCGCGTGACTGCCTCACAGATCGCCTCGGCATCCGTTGCGTCATTCTTCTGGGTCTTTACATACGGTTTAACGTAACGCGGTGGGATCAGCCGCACAGTGTGGCCTATCTTCGTGAGTTCACGTGACCAATAATGTGACGCGCCACACGCTTCGATCCCGACAAGACAAGGCGAGACCTTGGCAAAGAATGCCAACACCTGACGCCGCTTCAACTGGCGACGTAGAACAACCTCGCCATCAGCATCAACACCGTGAACCTGAAAAACAGACTTGGCAGTATCCAGTCCGATCGTTGTAATATCATTCATGGTCGGCTCCTCTTTCGATAGTTACTTCAACAGCAACCATCTTGGCACCTAGATGCCGGCGGGAGGAGCCGTCCACAGCATCAACTGCGGAAATGATGGCTACGGTGGCATTGGACTGCGTGCGAGCGCAAAACGGATGAACTCCGATCGAAACAGATGACGATGGATGTCTATCTGGTTAACATAGACAAGACTTGCGATAAGCGATCATCCAGGTCTTCAATTGGGCTGGTCAATTACTGTGATCATTAAATTGTAGAGGTGTTTTGCGTTATGGAAACAGCGTTGACTCCGATGGATTTTGCCAGGCGCGCGCGCCGGCTTTATGCCGACCGTGAAGCCGTTGTCGATGGCGACAAGCGGTTTACTTATGCCCAATTTCTCGACCGCTGTGACCGTTGGTCGTCGGCGCTTCAAGGCATCGGTGTCGGACCGGGTGATCGGGTCGTTTATATCGCACCAAACACGCATTCTCATCTGGAATCGTTCTACGCTGTACCGCAGATCGGCGCGGTGCTGGTCCCTGTCAATTATCGGCTGCTGCCGGAAGATTTTGAGTACATCATCAATCATTGCGGGGCGACGGTCGTCTGTGCGCATTCAGATTATCTCGAAGCTATTAATGGCATTCGAAACAAACTGACGGGTGTCCAGCACTTCGTGGCGCTGGAGGGAGTGGGTGAGAACTGGATAGATTACGAGAATACTCTGGCGGCACATTCTCCCGACTTTACCGAAGTCGAGATTAATGAAACTGACCTCCTCACGATCAATTACACGAGCGGTACGACCGCCCGGCCCAAAGGTGTGATGATCACGCACCGTAACGCCTATATAAATGTCATGGGCACCCTTGCGCATCATCATTTGACGCCTGCCGACCGGTATCTATGGACGTTGCCGATGTTCCATGCGAACGGCTGGACCTTCACATGGATCAACACGGCACGCGGCATGACGCATGTCTGCCTGCGACGCGTGGAGCCGCCACTCATCTTTCAGCTAATCAAAAGCGAGAACATCACGATGTTCTGCGCGGCTCCGACAGTGTTGATCGGGATCGCCAATGCTCCCAAAGAACTGTGCGCAGGGGCGCCACGTGGTGTGCGACTATTCACTGCCGGGGCACCACCCGCCGCCGCTACGATCGAACAGATTGAGCGCGATCTCGGATGGGAACTGACGCATGTGTACGGATTGACTGAGACCGCGCCGCTCATCACCGTCTGCGAAGCACGGCCGGAACATCAGAACCTGCCCGTCGAAGAACGTGCAAAGATCAAAGCGCGACAGGGTGTAGAGCTGGTGAGTTCCGGAGAGCTTCGTGTTGTGGATGAAGATGGCAACGAGGTCCCGCATGACGGGGAGACGCTCGGCGAAATCACTGTACGCGGTAATGTTGTGATGAAAGGCTATTACAACGACCCTGAGGCAACGGATGCAGCAATCAAAAACGGTTGGTTCCATTCCGGTGATGCTGCGGTCGTGCATCCCGACGGCTTCGCAGAAATTCAGGACCGTTTCAAGGATGTCATCATCAGTGGCGGAGAGAACATCTCTTCTGTCGAGGTTGAAGGCTGCCTGCTTCATCATCCTGCGGTACAGGAAGCCGCTGTCGTCGGCATGCCGCACGAAAAGTGGGGCGAGTCCCCCCATGCCTTCGTCATTCTGCAACCTGGCGCGGAAACCACTGAGGATGCACTCAAGCTGCACGTCCGGGACAGTTTAGCCCACTTCAAGACCCCGCAATGGGTCAGTTTCGTCGAAGAACTACCGAAGACGGCCACAGGCAAAGTGCAGAAGTTCGTGCTGCGCGGTGGCAAAGCCGGTATCGCGCGACAATAGCGAAGCAATTGGGTAGCATCATCTCAGATCGCTGGTCCTGCTGGAACGGACCACCGATGAGCGAAAAAGTTAGCCGATGCTAAACGGGTGCAATGGGCCATATGTGGACGGCTCCGTTTTGGCAAGGTACTTTATGTAATCTAAGCTGGTCGGTGCAGCCATATGTTCGGCCTGTTGATGCGGCACATCACAAGGCCGCTGGCCATAATGCTCTCCGCTGAATCAGGTCCCGG
>CAJQQK010000178.1 GCA_905480435.1 uncultured Hyphomicrobiaceae bacterium
ACATGACACTGGAAACTCTCGGCGGCATCAGCCATGATGGTGCATCAGAACCGGCGGCCCTAACCGCTGACTGACCGTCCGGACAACGTTGCGACGGACCTGACCGGCACTGTTACACCACCTGATGGGACGCGATCATCAAAAAAAGAGGGGCTGCGTTAGAAGATCTAAAGCAAATCGCGCCGCTTTACTTCGGCCGTCGAGGTTGCTGCTCGGGCTTCCAGCCAATCGTCGAGCCAATCACGTCTATATCGGACCTGCCGACCGAGCTTTGCGAACTTTGGTGACAGGCCTGTATGCCTCCAATACTCCAAGGTTTTGGGGCGAGTGCAGAGATAGTCCGCAGCTTGCTGCGTTGTAAGCCACTCGAAACCTTGGCCTGAATTGGTCTTGATAGACTTCGTGTCTATTTCTTTCGGGTTCATGATCGTCCCTTCGAAAGCTGCAAGATGCAACCACCGTATTCAGTGCTCGTTGGAAGTCAGGTATTTTTCTGGATTATTTTCTGCACACTCAGAAAAACTTGTGAGCTGCCAGGTCCGTTCATTGATGGTCATCTGCCGCGATGATCCGATAGTCGTGGAGCTAACGCATGGCCACAACGGGTGTTAGCAGTTGCAGCATCAGCCGGTCGGATGATGTCAGCAAGGATCAAATTGCGGACATTGGGCGGTCGGGCGTAGGGGCCCAAGTTGGACTGCCCTCGACTGATCGAATTGCACCCACAAGCGGACACGATCTGTTCGACAGGTTCAGCGCTCACTTGGGCCATAATCGGGAGTGGGTGTTCGGACACAGCTCGTGAATTTTATCGAGGTGCATCAATCCATTGGGTCATTGATGTGTCGGGCTCCATTTGTCGAGGGCTTCAAGAAATCTGTCTTTTTCTCCCTCGTGCATTGAGATGTTGGTTTGCGGATACGGGAAGTTGCCTGCGGTTACTTCAATGTGAAATTGACCAAGAGCAGCGACACGTTCTTCATGGATTTGCTTGTGCAAACGTCCCACATTACCAAAGGCGTGGGCATGTTTCGGTGGCCGATCCTCTTCGCTGGCCTCACCACAAACATCGGCGACAAAAGACATAATCACATCGCCTGCCATGCCGGATCCCAGTGAGAAAGTCACAATGGACGTCTTTTTATTGACCGCTTCCAGCACTTCTTCGGCGATGCATTCTGCCTCCACCGCAATGACGCCTACATCCTCCATCCGTTTTAGGGTTTCGTAAATTTTCATTGCCTCATCGGCGTTGCGGCCCCACCCGCGTAAACCGCCGCAATAGTGGCTAAAAGTCGGTATCAGTCCGATATGGCTTTGTACCGGTATTCCCTCACGAGACATCATCTCCAGCGCATCAAGTGATCGCAGAGTGTAATACATGTCTGCACCACGGCGCATTGCCTCGAAGGCATCAGCCAAGAGTTCCTCGTTCGAACCAAACTGCGCCCATCTGGATCCCACGCGGCAGAAATGAGTTGGCGCAATTGTGCGAACGTTGTCGATCTGATCCATTCCAACAACAAACAGATCGATGCCCGCCTCTTTGCAGGCACGGATTTCATCGGCATTGGCCGGATTGGCCATGGTTAGCTTTTTGTTCGTTACCTTAAGTTCCTGCAGGTCCGATATTGTGTAGTTGCGCATTGCAGGTTTGCGAGAGAAATCGTAAATGCGTTTCATGTGTTGCCTCTCCACTTAAGAAAAAGCGCTTTTCGCGCCGCCAGACTTTTGTACCTGGAAGATTGAGCTAACATCCGCCGCCGGCGGATAGGGCAAGCGAACCGGGACCTGTTTCATACGCGGTTGCAGGACAGGTTCTCCAATGATCATTCTGTCCTGGAGGTCCTCCCATTGTTGCTGCTGCTGCAGGCGCTGTATGTAGGCCGAGCCCCCCATAAGCGGCCAAGCATCCGCCGCACAGCATTCGTAGAACAGCATCAGCCTTGCGCGGTCAGAGACATTCGGGGCTGAGCCGTGCAATGTCCGTGCGTGGTGGATGGACATGCTGCCCGCCTTGCCGGTTATCGTGACTGCTTTCTCAATTTGAAAATCTGGATCATTCGGATCGACAGCGCCACAGAAAACGTCATCTGCGCTGTTGTGGTTCAAAATGGGCCCCTTGTGGGAACCCGGAATAACCTGAAGCGGTCCATTCTCCTCTGTAATGTCCTCCAAGAAGACGCCGAAGGCCAACATGTCGTCGTTGGTGTGGGGATAGAACGCCCAATCCTGATGCCACTCGACGGCGGCTCCTCCGCCGGGCGCCTTTGCGTTCAGCTTCGATGTTTGCAGGACCGCGTTTGGTCCGACCAGTTGCCGCAAGACCTCGGTGATCCCAGAGTTCTTCAAAACGTCCCAAAAGTATGGATGCTGCTTATGAGGTAATTTGATCCGGGTCAGCTTCGGAGTTTCATGACTGTGGCCTTCATCCAGGTCGTAGACTTTGTTGCTAACGGTCACACCGCGCGATCGCTCAATGAAGTCGCGCGTGATGTCCTGCATTTCTCGGAGTTGCTCTGGCGACACCACGTCGTCAACGAGAAGGTAGCCATTCTCGAAGTAGAACTCGATCTGTTCCTTGGTGAGCATCGTCGCTCCTCCCTAAGTCAGTTTTGATTATGGTATCGATACCATGCTTGAATTGGTATCGATACCATCGTCTATTGAGACCGTCAATAATCGCCATTTTTCAGATGCGGGAGGCACGAGTTGGGAAAAGGTAAGTGGGTCACGATGAAGGATGTCGCCGACCTGGCCAACGTCGGAACGATTACAGTCTCTCGTGTTTTGCGAACGCCTGAGAAGGTTTCTGAGCCAAAACGGCAGCGCGTTCAAAATGCGATTGCGGAACTCGGCTATGTCCCTGACAACACCGCCGGTGCACTGTCTTCAAGTAAGAGCCGAATATTCGGAGCCATCGTTTCCACGATCAGTGACTCAGTTTTCGCGTCAACTTTGGACGGTTTGTCGAGCACTCTTCGGGCTGCAGGATATGAACTGCTTTTGACCAGCACAGGCTATGACTCGGATGTTGAAGAAGACGCTCTACGGGCTCTGCTCGCGCGCCGTCCGGACGGGATTGTTCTGACAAGCACATCTCATTCCGCAGGTGTCACAAAACTCATTAAATCCCTGAGCATCCCCGCTGTTGAGATTTGGCAGTTGCCATCTGCACCCCTGGACATCGCCGTCGGCTTTTCAAACTTTCAGGCCGCATACGACATGGCGCGTCATCTGATCGACAGCGGTCGAAAGAACATTGCATTTGTAGGCGGAGATGGCCCGCGAGACGCGCGTGGACGCCGCCGTCGCGAAGGATACCTTGCCGCCCTCAACGCTGCTGGTATGCCGCCGATCACATGGTCTAACAAAGAGCAAGGCGCAGTATCTGGGATAGAAACTGGCGCTGCGTTTTTCGAAAGTTGTCTGAACATAAATCCACACACCGACGCGGTCATGTGCGTTAGTGATATGGTAGCGGTGGGAGTCCTTTGTGAGGCGAGAAGGCGCAATGTGGAGGTGCCTGGAGATCTTGCCGTAGCAGGTTTTGGCGGGTTCGAAGTCTCAATGCCATCGGGCCTCGACCTGACCACGATTGAGGTGCCCGGCAAGGATATCGGAGTTGCGTCAGCGAAAGCGCTTCTCGATCCCGAAGCCGCAAGGGCCAAGAAGGTAATTGACCTGGGCTACAAACTCGTCCAGCGCGGAACGACATAATTGTTATTGTCGGACGTTCGGGACCGCGCAACAAAAGAGCGCGTTGTCCGAATAGCTGGCTTGCCACGGTCAAGTCCAACTCTTGAATGAGGCAGGATTTGAAATGCTGACGTCGAGCAGAAAATGATCGCTTTCTGCAAGCTAGCCGACACCGAAGCAACTCGTGGCAATCGATGAGTTCATTCGGTCGCATATGTCCAAGATGTGGATTTTGAGACTAGAGACCGATCTAATGGCTGGTGCTTTCGTCGCCACATCGGCAACCACTGGACACCATGACCGTGTCGATCCAATTCTCTGCCATTTCACGACAGTAGCGATGGCTATTACTTCAATTCATTTATCTAGTCAGTTTCAACCTCAATTTCGGACCAACGAAGATTCATCTTTCAGATTGTTTCGCATCGCCAGCTAGGCCTTCTAAAAGCGCTTGGGCAGCCCTCGGAATGGTTTCGCAGGTCGCAATCTTTAACTTGCGATTGGCCCACGTTTCGTCGAGCGGGATGAGTGCCAAGTCGGTTCGCTCAGTAAACGGCTCGACAGCGCCAAACGGCAGAATACCGACACCGAGCCCCGCCTCCACCATTCGTCGAACACCATCGAAGCTCATGACTTCGACGCGGTTGGCAAGGCTAACACCTTGCCTGACTGCTTCTGCATCAAGAAATGCCTGTAACGAGCTGCCGGCCTGTAGGCCGACCATGTCGTATTGAGCAAGCGCTTCGAGGCGGACGCTTGTGGCTGAGCTGAGCGGATGACTGACAGGCGCAAATGCCACCAGAGTGTCACTCCGATAATCTCGAACCTCCAGATTGTCGACGGGGTAATGCCCGGAATAGATACCGATATCGGCTGTGCCGTCCCGCACCGCGGTCACGACCTGGTCGGAGGTCAGCTCTTTAAGCTCGATCTTGATATCAGGGAACTTCTCGACGAAGTGCGCAAGATCCTCAGGCAGAAACTGGGTAATGGCGGACGTGTTCGCAGCAACACGAACCTGGCCACGCCACGCTTGGCTGAAGTGAGCCATCGCTTCATCGAGTTCGTCAACACCTGAGATGATCGCGACCGCAAGGCTTAGAAACTCTTCACCGGCTGGCGTTAGCGTTACGCCTCTCGGCTGGCGCTGGAGAAGTGGGCAACCTGCATGGTGTTCCAGATCAGAAATGCGTTTGCTAATTGCGGACGCGGCGATGTTTTCAGCCTCCGCTGCACGCGCAATGCTGCCAAGGCCGGCAACCTTGGTGAACAGCTTCAGACTATAGAGATCATACCGCATCCGCCCAACCTAGCAGGCTGGGCGCAATGGTACATCTGCTAAACGTTCGTTTCCATCCACCGGCGAAGTCTATAGGCCGTGGTTGTTTCATCGATCTCGACGTCGTCCCACGTAATAGCCGCCCCATCATCAATCGCGTTCTTGAGCTTAACTTGATGCGCCAGGCCGAGCGGCAGGTAACCGGCCTCAATGGAAGCAGCCGCAGGCCTGAGACCACCGGAAACCGTATAACCACCTTCGCCATCAAGAATTTCACCGGCAGCCAGGTCACGCTTGGCAATCGCGGCGACATCACCACGAAAACCGGTGGCGAAACCCGTTGGCTCACCCCGCAGGCCGACGGAAGCAACCGACACGGCCAGTTCCAGCCCGATGAGGTGCCATCTTTTGTAGAGTGACATGTAGCGTCCGCTTGGATCCGTGACGACGTTATATTCTTCAAAACAATTACGCAGGTAGTCGGTATCAGCCTCAAAGCACACCCAGACGCCCTTGCGAATGTCATAAGGCACGGGCTTACCTTCGCGGGTCTGAGAGGACGCCACCTCGACCATGCCCTTGCGTTCCAGCGCACCTCCGTCCGACTTAGGCCGCATCAATGTCGGAATATCATCAACGCCGCCGACCGGGAAAGTCAGTCCGTTGGTTGGCACGTCAAGCCCGGTGGCATTTGCGATGGCCGCCGACTCGATCGCTGGTTTAGAGCCATCAAGAAACGCATTGAACATCTTCGGGTTCAATCGTCCGCGCTCGGCCTGCTCTTTGGTCAGCCCCCAATGATCCCAAACGGTCTCAGGCGTCGATTTGCGGTATTTCGGCAACCACTTGTGGCCGCGACCCGCTGCGACAACCGAGAACCCACACGTTCTTGCCCAATCGACGAGGTCGCAGGCAAG
>CAJQQK010000179.1 GCA_905480435.1 uncultured Hyphomicrobiaceae bacterium
AAAGCGGCCGATACTGGGAAGAGGTTGATCGTTTTGATATTGAGCAGGTCGATCGTCTTGATAAGATATGGCTTGAGGCATTGGGCGAGAGGGCATCGTTTAAGAACCCCCAAGCGGTGTTGTCACGCTAACTTACCCTCATAAGCTGCCGAAGCCGGTTCGGCAGAAGAGGGAGTGGATGCCTCAAAACGTGGTTGCGCCACTAAGTAGTAGCAGGAGCAGTCAGATGAATTTGCCGGGTCCAAACCAGATGTCAGAACAGATTGGGAATCTAGTAGATGCTTGCGCATTGCAAAATCGGATTGGTGAACTTGAAGGCGCATTGCGCGAGTTGATTGCCGTTGCGACAGTAAACACGGGCGGACTGTCTGGAGCGAATCCAGAGCTATGCTCTCATCACGTAGAGATCATCAATCGAGCGCAGCGACTGCTTGGCGGTCGCGAACTGTTATAGGGGTCCGGGTAGCAACGGAACAGTTCTACTAGGTAAGCGCCTCAGTGCACGCGCTCACCCGTGAAGCGGTCGCGCCCTTTCCAGAACTCGCAGACCGGGCACCACTGCCCATGATAGTCGATGCCTTCCTGATGTGGGCAGCCGATGATGCCGTCTGTCATTGCGACGGACAGCACGCCATGCGCCTCCATGAACTTCAGCATCTCCTCGGCAATGCCGGGATCATTGCGCACGTCGCCGGGGTCGAGCTTCCAGTCGCGCATCTCGCCGACCCCCGCGTCCTCGGACGCAATGATGCCGACGACGACCTTGCTGGCCCGGCTCTTGTCCGGACCGTAGAAGGCGATCGTCGCTGCCGGCCAACCGCGCATCCCCTTTTTAGCTTTCTTGCGCAGGCGTTTGAGGAAGCGGTCCTTCATGGGGCACCTCACAGTTTGTTCGCTAGATTATGCCAACTCAGACAAAGGATGAACACGTGATCCGCCCTGCCGAGATTGCTGGCGGGGTGCGTCCTGACTATCGTGTCCGATTTTTGATCGACGCAGCTTTATTCGCTACAGGCGATGTTGCAAGTGCTCAGGGCAGAATTGGGTCACTTGCCGCCGTCGCGGGCCGTTTGAAACCGGCAGATCATCATCCGGAAGCTGCCGTGAACTGCGGAAATTGAACCACTTCGGGGAGGTTGTAACATTTGCCAATCGTGTGACGAGCTACCCCATTTTGTAACATGGCGGCTGTTTCTTTATCGACATAATCAAAAAACCCGCTCTACGGCGGGGGATTTTTACATTTGGCTGTCTCGTTTTCCGCGTTGCGTCGAACGCGTCAAATCTTATGGTTAAACCGCTATTCTTTCCAAAACCCCCGCTACCTTTGCAAATAGGTCGCCATCAGCGCTGAGCTCAGCAAACCTGCACCCGTCCACGTAAAGAACCCAATGCTCCGGTTCCGGGTACTCTCCGTCTCGCCAAAATTCACCGTCCCATAGGTGTCCCGGTGGCATCAGCTTCAAGGAACCAATTCTGTCGCCACTTCGGTACGCACTGGTGAGGCATCCAAACGCGTCCGGCGTCGGTCCAAAATTGAATTGAATGGTTTGGGGGCGATCGTGCTTGTACTTATCTTGCATTGCACCTGATCGTATACTTGCCGGCTTAATCTATCGAAGCGCTAAATATTACAATATGTTAGGTAGCTGCCGCAACGGACCAAAGTCCAACAAAAGCTTCAGACCAAAGTTGGCTTTACGACCGACGTTCGTGTAGGCCGTGAACTGCCGTAATTTAACCACTTCTCGAAATGGAACATTTCACCCCGAACTGTCTCAGCGCTTCGCGGGCGCTGCTCGCGCGACTGGCTGCCCCATTGGGTCATTGGCACTCTGTCGTGGCGTCAATGTACGCTGGCCCCACCACTGTCCGGCAAATCGACCAAGCAGGCATCGATCACGGCATTGATTTCAGTTTCGGCGATATTGGTCAATTCAGCAACATTAGCCCTGAGGCCCTTTGTGTCCTTGGCCGTACCATACGCGCCGCTTTTAATCGTCTCATGAACCGATGCAAATAGCCCTGCCATTTCGCCGAGCGTCCTCATACTTTGGGCCGCAGGTGGCGGAATATCGACGAATTCCGCGCCTCCCAAAAGGCCTTCTTCAAAGCTCTGCAATTCTTGGAGCCGCAGCAACGCCAGAAGACCAAGTGCCTTCACCCCTTTGCCGGCAGGCGGCATTGCCAACTTGATCCGGTCACGTCTTACTCGAACCTGCAGAGCGAGTGGGTTCCAGATGCCCCTCATTAAGATATCAAAGATCTCGTTTAGCTCGTCGACATGTTCGACCTCGGGCAGCTGGCCGCCCCACAAGCCCTGAACCGCATCAACCGGCGATACGCCGGGCTCGGGCGCGATGAGATGGCCAAGGAACCTCATGCGCACCGCATGCAGTCCAAGTGGGCAATCATGGGTCTTCAGCATCTTTATGAGATCGGCATCGCGCGTGCCAGGCAGTTTCTTCGTCATCGTCATCTCCAAGATAGCATCGTCGCGCTGATCCGGATCAGGTTACCCCATTTTGTTGTCAGGCGACACGACAAACTGACCCTCTGACGCCATGAGGAAGTGACCCTCTTGGCGAGTTATCCAGAGGGAACTTTCATGGAACAGACGCAACACAATGCATCCTGCACGGCCTTGAGGGCATTGCGGGGTGATGAG
>CAJQQK010000180.1 GCA_905480435.1 uncultured Hyphomicrobiaceae bacterium
CACTCCACACGTCGGCGCAGATTACATGTGGGTCGGGACGGAAAAGCGGGCTCAGCAGGGGGTCGAACAAAAAAGCCAATCCCTCAGGGTAGCAGAAGGCACTGAGACCGAGGTTACCCACTCAGTTCGTCGAGGAGCCTTTAAGGCTCATTGTGAATCCGATAAAACGCTACATGCAGTAACGGCGCATCAATCGTCTTTGCGCTTGGCCAAAATATCCACCATCGTCTTATCGACATAGCCGCCGACGCTGTCCTGCAAGGCTGCCATTTGGGTCTCGCCTTCGAAGAAATGGTTCGCGTCAGGAATGATGTCGTGCTGGAGAATTATACCCTTCTGAACCTTGGTCTTGACCGAAAGTTCGGCAACAGAAGCTGATGGCACGACACGGTCGCGATCACCATTGACCAGAAGGCCGGATGCTGGACAAGGCGCCAAGAATGAATAATCATAGAGGTTGGCTGGTGGTGCAACACAGATGAAGCTGTCAATCTCCGGACGACGCATCAGCAGCTGCATGGCGATCCAGGTGCCGAATGACACACCGACGATCCAGCAGGCTCTGCTATCCGGCTTGGCAATCTGCAGCCAATCGAGAGCCGTTGCAGCATCTGAGAGCTCGCCTGGGCCGTTGTCGAAATAGCCCTGACTGCGACCGACGCCACGGAAATTGAAGCGCAGAACTGAGAAGCCGCGCTGCACGAACGTATAATAGAGATGATAGACGACCTGATTGTTCATCGTGCCGCCGAACTGCGGGTGGGGATGCAGGATCATGGCAATTGGACTGTCGCTGGCACTCTCGTGGTGATAGCGCGCTTCGAGACGACCGGCGGGGCCATTGATTATCAGCTCAGGCATGGGATGTCCTTGTTGGGGCGCGCTCGACGAGAGGGCCCGATGTAGTAGGCGGTTTTGATGGGCGGGCTGCGCACCGATTGATGGGGCTGACGCGACACGGGCACTCAGTGCGGCAGATTTTTAAGATCTAAACTTGACTTGTCCGGTCGGGATTAACATATAGTGATGGCGGTCGGGTCTCGGCACGGTGACGTGCATGGGCACGCAAATAAGCATCAGCCCGTTGGTGATGCCGGTTATCTCTTAGCCGGTCCTTCTAGCACGAACTTATGGGCTAAATGCAAGTGAGCTTTTGCGGCGCTGTTCCGTTATGGCTTGGTTGGTTTTCTAAGATCAGTTGACTGGGTGTTGAAAAGTGGAACTGAATACGCGTGGGCGATATGCGGTGATGGCGATGGCGGACATTGCCAATTCAGCCGTTGAGCATGGCGCTGAGCGTGCGGTACCGCTTTCCGAGATTGCGGATCGACAGCACCTGCCGATTGCCTATCTTGAGCAACTGTTTGCAAAGCTGCGCGATGCGGAACTGGTGCAAAGCGTTCGCGGACGCAGCGGTGGATACCGATTGGCGCGCGACAGCGGCGCCATTGTCATCGTTGATATTCTTGAGGCGGTCGAAGAACCAACGCGAATGACACGCTGCATGGGATCTGAAGATCCCGGTTGTGTTGGCGATAAGCGCTGTCTGACACATGGACTGTGGTCAGCTCTTGGTCGGCATATTCATGGTTTTCTGGCTGGCGTGACGTTGGCGGATGTCGTTGCCGATCGCATGCCTGGATTTGTAGGCATGTCAGGCAAGGTTTCTGTCGGAGTTGACGCACATGATTAAGCCCGCCGAGCGAATTTACATGGACCACAATGCGAGTTCTCCGCTTCGGCCGACGGCGCGTGCTGCAATGATGGCGGCGCTTGAGAGCGACGGAAACGCATCGTCGGTGCATCGTGAGGGACGAGCTGCGCGACGGCTTATCGAAGATGCACGCGAGCAGGTGGCCGCACTGATTGGAACACAATCAGCAAATGTTGTGTTCACCAGCGGTGCAACCGAAGCCAATAATATGGTGCTGACGGTGCCTTGGGATACGGTGTATATGGCCGGTATAGAGCACGAGTCCGTGATGGCGCCAGTGGGTGCCTCCGATGCGAATTTGGTTGCCTTGTCTGTTGATAATTCTGGCGTTGTCGATCTTGGATACTTCGCCACTGCTGTGCTGCAGCACCGTGCCCCCGATGGCCGGGAGCTGCTGACGTTGCAATTGGCGAATAATGAAACAGGCGTTTGCCAGGACGTTGCGGCAGCGGCGGGCTTTGCTCGTCAGCACGGGGTTTGCGTGCATACCGACGCTGTCCAGGCCTGCGGCCGGATTGCTGTTGATTTCGACGATCTTGATGTCGATCTATTGAGCCTATCGAGCCACAAGATCGGTGGTCCAATGGGTGTTGGTGCTCTGATCATTCGCGATGGCTTCGAGCTGCCGACGTTAATTCACGGCGGTGGACAAGAGCGCCGTCGCCGTGCCGGCACGGAGAATGTTGCAGCAATTGCTGGTTTCGGTGCTGCAGCTGTGACAGCAAAAGCTGAGCTTGCCGCAGAAAACGAGCGGCTGAGGGTGTTGAGAGATTTCGCAGAGGCTGCATTACTTGAATGTGCGCCAGAGGCATTGATCGTTGGCGCAGACGCCGATCGATTGCCCAATACACTCTGTATCGCTCTGCCAGGCGATCTTGCCGAAACGACTGTGATCAAACTCGACCTTGCCGGTGTCGCGATTAGTGCTGGATCGGCTTGCTCTTCTGGAAAAGTGGGCGCCAGCCATGTTCTGACGGAGATGGGATTGGCGCCAGATGTGGCACGTTCGGCAGTGCGCATCAGCCTGGGTTGGAATACGGCTGAGACTAGTTTAGAAGAATTCTTAAGTAGATTTCGACGTCTGCTTTTGCCGGATCGTCGAGCCGTCGCCTGAGACATATCTAACTGACTTTTCACCGCCAAGTGATTGAAATTTGGTGGCTTATTCGGAGTAATCAATGCCAGCTGTTCAGGACACAATCGATCAGGTTAAAGAGATCGACGTCGATCAGTATAAGTACGGTTTCACGACGGACATCGAAACCGACAAGGCGCCAAAAGGGCTCGATGAGAGCACCGTCCGGTTCATATCGGATAAAAAAGGCGAACCTGAATGGATGCTGGAATGGCGTCTTCAGGCGTTTGAGCGCTGGCAGGCGATGGCCGAGCCGACATGGGCGAAGGTTAACTACCCCAAGATCGATTTCCAGGATCTCTATTACTACGCAGCCCCGAAAGGGGCCGAAGGTCCGAAGTCGCTCGATGAGGTCGACCCTGAGCTGCTGCGTACCTACGAGAAGCTCGGTATTCCGCTGAAAGAGCAGGAGTTGCTTGCCGGTGTGCGTAAGCAGGGTGAGCCGAGCACGCTTGATGGCGATATGCCGGAAGGTGACCCTGGCCAACGCCGGGTTGCAGTTGATGCCGTATTCGATTCTGTGTCGGTTGTGACGACGTTCAAGAAAGAGCTGGCGAAAGCGGGCGTGATCTTCTGTTCGATGTCAGAAGCGCTACGCGAGCATCCAGAGCTTGTGCGGAAATATCTCGGCACAGTCGTGCCGCAGACCGACAATTACTATGCCGCGCTGAATTCAGCCGTGTTTTCAGATGGGTCGTTCGTCTACATCCCGGAAGGCGTACGCTGTCCGATGGAGCTATCGACGTATTTCCGCATCAATGAAATGAACACGGGACAGTTCGAGCGTACGTTGATCATCGCCGACAAAGGCAGCTACGTTTCCTATCTCGAAGGTTGCACAGCGCCGATGCGCGATGAAAACCAGCTTCACGCGGCTGTTGTCGAGCTCGTCGCGCTGGATGATGCTGAGATCAAATATTCGACGGTTCAGAATTGGTACCCGGGCGACAAAAACGGCAAGGGCGGGGTCTACAACTTTGTGACCAAGCGCGGTGATTGCCGTGGCAACAGTTCGAAGATTTCTTGGACGCAGGTCGAGACCGGTTCGGCGATCACGTGGAAGTATCCAAGCTGCATTCTGCGTGGTGACAACAGCCGTGGCGAATTCTATTCGATCGCAATTTCAAATGGATATCAGCAAGTCGATAGCGGCACCAAGATGATCCATCTTGGCAAGAATACATCGAGCCGGATCATCTCAAAGGGTATCGCGGCGGGCTTTTCCGACAACACATACCGTGGCTTGGTTTCAGCTCACCGCAAGGCAACGAACACGCGCAACTTCACGGTCTGCGATTCGCTGTTGATCGGTAATAATTGCGGCGCACACACGGTGCCGTACATCGAAGCCAAGAACGCATCGTCGCATTTCGAGCATGAGGCGACGACCTCTAAAATTTCGGACGACATGCTGTTTTATTGCCGCCAGCGCGGTCTCAATGAAGAAGAGGCTATCGCGCTTGTTGTGAACGGCTTTGTGCGCGACGTCCTGCAGCAACTGCCGATGGAGTTCATGGCGGAAACGCAAAAGCTGATCGGCATTTCTCTCGAAGGCAGTGTCGGCTAGGCGTTGAGTAGTTTTGGTTGAGTTGGGTTTGATATGACGGAGCGTTCCAAGCGGCAGATCGAGATCGTCAATTCGATGATGGAGGATGCTTTGATATCCGCGCAGGAGTTTGAGCGCGAGTGTGAAGCGTTTGCCGAAATACAAAAAATCGATGAGATGGCCGATGTCATCGACGAACTCAGTCAATGGATTGAGGAACGTGATGCGGACCGGCTCGAAGAATTCGGCATATCGATGGAAGAGGATGTCGATGGCCGGCTGTTGTTTCGCATTGATGAGCGCAAGGAACCTTTTGTGGTGCGCCCGCGTGCGGATATGACGATCGCAGCCGGTTCCAAAATCCTGCATCTCAATCCGGATCTGCCGATCCTCGAAGAAGACGTTTACGCCGAAGTGCTGGAGCGGCTCTTCATCTGGGCTGGTGTGTCTGAGGTCAAACCGCGCAAACGATTTGGTTTTTGAGTGCGTGTGATGCCGTCGCTCTTTGGCGAACGAGAACAACGACGATTTGAGATTTAACTTAAAATAACAGGACCACAATGCTCGAAATTAACGACCTCCACGTCAAGTTGGCGCAAGAAGATAAGCCGATCATCAAGGGGCTCTCGCTTGCTGTGCCAAAAGGCGAAGTGCACGCGATCATGGGGCCGAATGGTTCCGGCAAGTCCACGCTTGCCTACGTGCTGGCTGGCCGCGACGGCTATGAGGTGACGAGCGGCGAAGTGCTGTGGAACGGCGACAATGTGCTCGACATGGAACCAGAAGAGCGCGCCGCTGCGGGCGTATTCCTGGCATTCCAGTATCCGATGGAAATTCCAGGCGTTGCCGGGTTGACGTTTTTGCGCACGGCAACGAATGCCTTGCGTAAGGCGCGCGGCGATAAGGAGCTGACGACGCCGGAATTCCTGCGTCTCGTCAAAGAAAAAGGCGCCGAGCTGAACATCGACATCGAAATGCTGAAACGGCCCGTCAATGTCGGCTTTTCCGGCGGCGAGAAGAAGCGCTCTGAAATTCTGCAGATGGCTCTGCTGGAGCCGACGATGTGTGTGCTTGATGAGACCGATTCAGGCCTGGATATCGATGCGCTGCGAGTTGTGTCGGAAGGCGTCAACGCGTTGCGCTCGCCGGAGCGCTCGATGCTGATGATCACGCACTATCAGCGCCTGCTTAATTACATCGTTCCTGACAAAGTTCACGTTCTGGCCTTCGGTCGCATCCAAAAATCGGGCGGCAAAGAGCTGGCGTTGGAGCTCGAGCAATCGGGTTACGCTGAATACACCGACGCTGCGGCTTAAGGGTTGATTGCACATCATGACAACGAACGTTGAGATCATGAAGACCAAGGCGGAAAAAGCCTTTGCGGAGCATTTTGCATCCGTTTCGGGCTCGCTTCCAAGTGACGCCGTCGCGCTCGATGCGCGTCAAGCTGCGATGAGCCGGTTTGACGAACTCGGCCTGCCGCACAGGCGGATCGAGTCCTGGAAATACACCGACTTGCGTAATGCACTCACGGTTGATGTGCCGGCTGTCGGAGACGCGACGGCGGTATCAGCGGCTGACCTGGATGCGGCGTTGGGTCCGTTGGCGGGGCTTGATACCTATCGAGCGGTATTCGTGAACGGTCGCTTGGACGAAGGGCTTTCGACGCTTCCTTCAATGACTGGTGTTGAGATTGGTTCATCCTCTGGTGCACCAGCAATGGATGACGCACTGGCAGCTGAATCTATTGTCGCTCTGAACACAGCGTTTGTGACCGGTGGTCTGGCGATCAAAATCGCTGACGGTGTTGCTGTCGACAAACCATTGATGATCGTCTCTGCCCGTGCTGGTGGGAGCGACCTGCTGGTGACGACGCGGCATGATGTTTCTGTTGGGACGAAGGCGTCGCTGACACTGATCGAGGCGTTTGCATCAATTGGTGGTACGGCCGGGCAATCGAATGCTTTGGTCACGATCACCATTGCTGATGGCGGCAGACTGGATCACACCAAGGTTGGTGCAACCGTTGCGATTTCGGATCTGGCAACATGGCGTGCACATCTCGGCAACGAGGCAACCTATCGTGCTTTCCAATTGATCCCAGGCGCTCCACTGGCACGGAACCAGGTGTTTGTCACGTTTGATGGAGAAGGCAGCGCGCTCGATTTCGCGACCGCTGCCATGGGCAATGGCAAAGATCATATCGATTCAACGATTGTTGTGGATCACAGGGCCGTTGGTTGCACGAGCCGCGAATTGTTTAAGGGCGTCCTTGATGACAGCGCGCGTGGTGTCTGCCAGGGCAAAGTGATCGTGCAGCAAATCGCGCAAAAGACCGACGGTAAACAGATGGCACAGGCGCTGATGTTGTCCGAAGACTGTGAATTCGATTCCAAGCCTGAGCTGGAAATCTACGCCGATGACGTGGTTTGTGGGCATGGTTCAACTTCAGCTGAAGTCGATCCCGATCTGGTGTTCTATTGCCGTTCACGTGGCATTCCGGAAGCCGAGGCCAAGGTCCTTTTGACCGAGTCATTCGTGGCAGAAACGATTGACCATGTATCTTCAGAGTCGTTGCGCGATGCGTTAAGCGAAATCGCCCGCAACTGGCTCGCAGCGAACCACACCAAATAGGAGGTGCTGCATGAATGGATCTGCGACAGGTAAGGCGCGCGATCTGAGGATCGTCGGCAAACCACAAGCGTTCGATGTGGCGCGCGTGCGTGCGGACTTTCCAATCCTATCGCGTGAGGTCAATGACCGTCCGCTGGTCTATCTGGATAGTGCGGCGTCTGCGCAAAAGCCGTTACCGGTTATCGAGGCGATGGATTTCGCGATGCGGTCCGAGTACGCGAATGTCCATCGCGGCATTCACTTCCTCTCGAACACGGCGACACAAAAATACGAAGATGCCCGCGAGACGTGTCGGCGCTTTCTGAATGCTGGCTCATCGGAAGAGATCGTCTTCACCAAGAACGCGACAGAGGCTGTTAACCTGGTCGCCTATTCCTGGGGCCTCGACAACATCAGCGAAGGCGACGAGATCATTGTCTCGGTGATGGAGCACCATGCCAACATTGTGCCGTGGCATTTGCTGCGCGAGCGTAGGGGCGCGGTGCTGAAGTGGGCACCGATATCCGACACCGGTGAATTTCTGCTCGAAGAACTTGAGAGCATGATTACGCCGCGCACCAAGATGATCGCGCTGACGCATATGTCGAATGTGCTTGGCACTGTCGTGCCGATTGCCGAAGTTTCAAAAATTGCAAAAAAGAACGGCGTGACGCTGTTCGTTGATGCGGCGCAATCCTGTGTGCACATGAATGTCGATGTGCAGGCTCTCGACGTCGATTTCTTGACGTTTACGGGCCACAAGGTTTATGGGCCATCGGGCATCGGCGTGCTTTACGGGCGCAAGGAACTGCTGGCGAAGATGCCGCCGTTTCTCGGTGGCGGCGCCATGATCGAAAGCGTCTCAAAAGACGTCATCACTTACGGTCCACCGCCTGAGCGGTTTGAAGCCGGCACACCGCCAATCGTCGAAGCTGTGGGGCTTGCAGCGGCACTTGATTACATGATGCTGATCGGTCGAGATCAGATCGCATCTCACGAAGCCTCGCTGTCTGCTTACGCGCACGAGCGGCTCGATCAGCTCAACTGGCTCACGATCTATGGCCGGGCGCCGGGCAAAGGTGGGATCATCTCGTTCACGATGGACGGGCTGCACCCGCATGACATTTCGATGGTAGTTGACCGCTCTGGCGTTGCGATCCGGGCGGGGCATCACTGTGCGCAGCCGCTGATGGAACGTTTCGGTGTGCCGGCGATGTGTCGCGCATCGTTTGGAATTTACAACACTGCTGGGGATGTCGACGTCCTCATCGAGGCGCTGCAAAAAGCGCATGATTTGTTTGCTTGAGAGAATGTCATGATGGACGATAAATCTGCTGAACGGGATGTGCTTGATCTTAATCAGGCCGCGATGCCAGTGCCGGAAGTTTCAGCGGCTACGGCCAATGAAGCCATTGGAGGTGCCGTAGAGCGCCACCCGAAAGCGCTTGATCTTGGTGGAACGCCGGTGCCGGGCTCGGCTCTTTCCGCAGAAGAAATTGAGCAGATGACCGCGGATATCGTCGCTGCGATTAAGACAGTTTACGATCCGGAGATCCCGGCTGATATTTATGAACTCGGCCTGATCTACACGATCGATGTCGATGATGACCGCAACATCGAGGTTGTTATGACGCTGACGGCCCCAGGTTGCCCTGTGGCGGGTGAAATGCCGATCTGGGTGGAAAATGCCGTCGCGTCGGTTGCGGGCGTTGGCCGGGTGCACGTCGAGCTGACATTTGATCCGCCTTGGGAAATGAGTCGGATGTCGGATGAGGCGCGGTTGGCGCTCAATATGTTCTAATTTTGCGCGTTGTGGCCGGCTTGTAGAGCTTATTCCGTTGATTTTCGTCCAATTGGAGGCGTTAGCTTTGTTGGTAGATATTAACTGGATGGACGCATAGTCTGGACAATCTGACGTGCGAACCTATGTTTGGTAGGAACGCTAAGATTTGATCGACCACCGGAGGTCTCCTATGACCGCACGTCCACGCCCGCAGATCATGACTGTCACCGATGTGGCAGCCGAGCAGATTCGTCAGGTTATGACGAGTAAACCTGAGGCTGTTGCGCTGAAGATCGGACTCAAGAAGGGCGGTTGCGCCGGCATGGAATATACGCTCGATTGGGCAGATGAGGTTGGCAAGCACGACGAGGTCGTAGAAACGAATGGCGTCAAGTTGTTGGTTGATCCAATGGCTGTCATGTACATGTTCGGCACTGTCATGGATTATCAAATTGATAAATTTTCCGCACAGTTCGTCTTCAATAATCCGAACCAGACTTCTGCATGTGGCTGCGGCGAGTCCGTTGAATTGAAACCGATCGACAAGGCGCAGATGGAAAGCGCTGAAGCCTGATCATGTTCGGCTTTGCGTTGATGTATTCATAGCCTCTGAACACTGGGTGTCGGCATGAGCTGGTTTGATGAATTTGTGAAACTGTCGGCCGCCGGTTCCTCAGGACAGGATGCCCTATCAGACAACTGGTCTGCGGATGTTCTGGGATTTTGGTTTTCTGAATTGACGCCAGCTGACTGGTTCAAGAAGAGTGACATAACTGACGCGGCTATTGGTGAGCGTTTCCTACAAACTTACGCGTCAATTTCACAGCTGGCCGCTGATGCGCTGTGCGGCTCTTCTGATCAAGCTCTGGGGGCTGTCATCGTTTTGGATCAGTTCCCGCGCAACTTGTTCCGTGGCAATGCTTAAAGTTTCAAGGCCGATCCGCTGGCTCGTCAGCTTGCTGAGATGGCAATTGCTGCTGGTTTCGATCGTGATATGACGGTTGATCAGCGTGTTTTTCTCTACCTGCCATTCGAGCACAGCGAAGATATGGCTGATCAAGACCGCTCAGTCGAGCTGATGTCAGCTCTCGGCAATGACAATTATACGAGCTATGCGATTGCCCATCGCGATGTTATTGCGAAGTTTGGACGCTTCCCGCATCGCAATGCCGTACTGGCGCGCGCGTCAACCAGCGCAGAAGAAAACTATCTGGCGCAGCCCGGCAGTGGCTTTTAACGCCACTGCGCGTACTGCTTAAACCGAATAATCTAGAAGCCTACCCGTCAACCTCGGCGGGCGGCTCTTTCTGTGGTGCGGGCGGTGCTTCGGCAGTCGGTTTTTCGGTGCGCACGGGACGTTGCAAGAATGCCGGAAGATTGCCTTCGTGGAAGCTGTTCGGGCCGCCGCCAGGGTTGCCGCCAGTCGCACGATCTTGACGATTGTCATTGCGTGGACGGCTTTGTTCGCGGTCAGGTCGGTCACGTCGCGCGTTGTTGTCGTTACGTGGCCGTCGTGCCGGAGCATTGGTGGTGGTTTCCGCCGGGCGGAATGCTTCGGCATTTATTGTTGGCTGCTCACCGGCACCTGGAATGTCGACCTCTGACTTGCGCGGCGTACGTCTGCGGCGGCTATCTTTTGGCTCAGCGGCGACATCGAGCTCAACAGGCGGTCGCTCTGTGCGTGGTGCACGATTGCGTGGTGGTGCTGCTGGCGGCGCGGCGGCGCTGGTGTCGTCTGGCTTGCCGTTGCTATTGTTGCTGGTGCTGCCCCGTGTGCGGCCACCCCGACTGGAATTTGGCCGACTACCGCTGGAGCTGGCCTTGCCGCCACGCCCACGGCGTTTTTTGCCGGACTCTGCAAAATCTTCTTCCGTCGGAGCGTCGCCAATCCAGACAGGTGCTTCGCTCGTAACGGCCTCAATGCCCTGCAGTAGTTTCAGATCATCTGGCGCAACAAGGGTGGCTGCAAAACCGCTGCGGCCGGCACGCCCGGTGCGCCCGATGCGGTGCACGTAATCATCACCAACCCAAGGCACGTCGAAATTAAAGACATGGCTGACTTCAGGAATGTCGAGCCCGCGAGCTGCGACATCGCTGGCTGCCAGAATGGTGATTTCACCCGCGCGGAATTTGTCCAGTGTCGCAGTGCGGTTGCTCTGGTCCATGTCGCCATGCAGCGCGCCGGCACTATAGCCATGTTTGAGCAGGGATTTATGCAGGATGGCGACATCACGCTTACGGTTGCAGAATATAATCGCGTTCTGCACTTCCTGGGTGGCGATAATTTCGCGAAGCATGTCGCGCTTTGCCCAGTCTTCGCCATCGGGACAGAATTTGAAACGCTGCGTGATGGTTTGCGCGGTAGTCGCTGGTCTGGCGACTTCGATACGAGCTGGGTCTTTTAGAAACTGATCAACGAGGCGCTGGATTTCTGGTGGCATAGTTGCTGAGAAGAACAGCGTTTGGCGTCGAGGCGGCAGCAACTTGCAGATTTTTTCAATGTCCGGGATGAAGCCCATGTCGAGCATCCGGTCGGCTTCGTCAATGACGAGAATTTCAACGCCGGTAAGCAGCAGCTTGCCGCGGCCAATGTGATCGAGCAAACGGCCTGGCGTCGCGATCAGCACGTCAACACCGCGATCCAATTTACGGTTTTGCTCATCAAACGACACGCCGCCAATCAGCAGAGCAAGTGTCAGTTTGTGATTGACGCCGTATTTTTCGAACGCTTCGGCGACCTGGGCTGCCAATTCACGGGTGGGCGCCAGGATAAGCGTACGGGGCATCCGAGCGCGGGCCCGCCCGCTTTCCAGTCGCGTAATCATTGGCAGGACAAAGGCAGCTGTCTTGCCTGTGCCGGTCTGGGCAATCCCAAGAACGTCTTGGCCAGTAACGGCAACAGGTATGGCCTGGGCTTGAATAGGGGTGGGTTGGGTGTAACCGGCCGCTGCCACGGCCTCCAAAACCTTCGAACTTAGTCCAAGTTCAGCAAAACTGGCAGTGTCCAAGAGAGGGTATCTCCAAAAAGATATCAGTCGTTACGACTGAAACTACCCGGCGTCTGGCAAATTGCAGATACGTTGCCTGTTCGGCATCCGGGGCCTCGTTAGCGAGGTCTAGGTATGTGATCAGTGTGGATTAAATCACATCGATATTCGAAATGGCGAGATCGACCCACCAAGCATCGAACAATAGCTGCCTGCTTACACAACTCATGTGAATTCGCAAGTATTATTGGTCTTATTCAGCGAATTTCCGTTAGTAATGAGTGAATCTAGGCCAAATCGGCCAGTTTGGCTCAACTAGAGATGCTGTCGCAGAAGTGGTTCGTTATCGACGCGCACCGGCTTGAACGCAGGAGAGTAGGCACGTTTAGTCCAGTGAAAAACGGTAGGTCATGCCCAACGTTGCAGAAAACTGATCTTCGGATTCAACGATTGGACTGTCTGCCGCGTCGCCGACGAGCCGTTTGTAGCCGACACCGCCTATCAATGCCCAGCGGTTGGTCAGATCTAATGTGCCGGACAGATTGGCGTGAACATCCTTAAAACCGGCGCTTGTGCTGTAAGTACTGAGGCTGGCTACTGATGCTGCCGACTGTGCCGCGGTAATGCCGAAATAGTCATCCATGTAATCACCGTCGGCGTACGTGGCGCCAACCCGGACTTTGGCCGAAAAGCGGTCCGTTACCTGGTACTTATTGGAGGCGCCGATCCGGAAGTAACCGCCCGTATTATCTCCACTGACGATGTGATGGTAGGAGACATCAAGCAGGAGCCCGGAAATTCGGTAGCCCAGATAACCACCAACTATGAAGCCGCTATCTACATCACCAAGGCCGCGTAACAAAAGGCCGTCATCCTCGTCGCGGCCAAACGCATAACCGCCCAAAACACCGGCTTCAAAGCCATTTTGGTTCAGCACGCGAATGCGAACGTCGTCGGCGCCGTTGAATGAGAATGTGCCTATCGACGTGCCCGCAGAAGAGAATACCGGGTAAGCAAATGGCGCACCAACGACTTCGTAAGCGTCAGAACCTTCGTAGGTTGGCTTGACGATGCCGATGCCGCCGACTTTGAGGTCTGTCGCCGACGCACTCCCGGCGACACTTGCGATCAGAACCGCTGTACACGCCGAAATGATACTTTTTACACTGAACTTCATAACGTGTTGATTCCCCTACAAGCGCACTTTGCGTTCACGACGGAGAACGCAGCTCGCCTCCGCAAATACTAGATCCGTTGCTTAACATGATCGGCGTTAGCCGAATCGCGATTTTGCTATGTGCGAAGATATTATCCGTGATTTGTTGCCAATTTGCCCCGTGCCAGCTTACAGATTAAGCCAGTATCGGCTCGGATCATGCCTGCGATTGTGTTTGCCACAGGAAAAGTTTGAGCTGGGCACATATCAACAGATCTGTCGGAGAGCTTCATGTCGGATATGAATATCGGTGCATTTGGGATCACACGTGTGGTTGAGATGGAATATCCGATGGCGCCCGCGCAGTCGTTTTTTCCAGAACTGACCGATGATATGCTGGCTGAAGTGCGCCGCATTGTGCCGCCCGGACATCTCACTGACGATGACAAAGTCATCCTGAGTTTTCACAGCTACATACTGCGAACCGGTCGATACAACATTTTGATCGATACCTGCTGTGGTGATGACAAGCAACGCCCTCATCGTCCGGCATTTACCAATATGTCGGGCAACTATTTGCAGACTTTGGCAGCTGCCGGGATGCAGCCCGAGGACATCGATTTCGTGATGTGTACGCATTTGCACTGGGATCATGTTGGTTGGAATACGCGGCTCATAAATGGCGAATGGGTGCCGACGTTCCCGAACGCGAAATACATCATGGCCAAGGGCGAATACGACCATTGGAATGAGATGTATGCGACGGGCAAAGACCACGCTCATCGCAACGGCTTTGAAGACAGTGTGCTGCCGATTATCCGTGCTGAGAAAGCTGTCCTGGTCGCAGATGACCATGAGGTCGACACGGGCATCTGGCTGGAGCCCTGCCATGGTCATTCGCCAGGGCATGTTGTGATCAATCTCGAGTCAGGCGACGATCGCGGTTTGCTGACGGGTGATATCATTCATCATCGCCTGCAGTTCCGGTATCCAGACCTTTCAACGTCGGCAGACACCGATATGGAGCTTGCTCGGACCAATCGTAAGGCGCTGATCGAGAAGCATGCTGGGGCTGGCACATTCGTGTGTGCCGCTCATTTCCATGGGCAGTCGGTCGGCCGGATTGAGCCGGAAGCTGACCACTTCCGTTTCGACGGCGTGTATTGAAGTACAACTAAAAAGGCCGTCGCTGTTTGCAAGCGACGGCCAACTCGACTGACTTCTAAAACGATCCGGTGATCTACTCCGCCGCTTCGACGCCAGCGCCCGAAGTGGCTGTCGCGCGGACCTTCGGTGAGGCTGACGTTTTACGCATATCAGTCTTGATATGGTTCGTGTTGTAGCCGTTGAACACAGTGCCGAGCAGGCCACGGTTGAGGTCTGATGTGCCAAACAGCCAGTCCATCACCGGGAATGTCAGGTTCATGTTGCGCTCCATCATGATGTTCTGGTTGTGATGAGCGGTATGATGACGACGGATCGTGTTGATAAACGGCGTATTGCGCACGAACCAATTGTCTTCGATGTGACAGCAAAAATGCATGAATTCGTAGATGAGATACATTGAGGTGGTTGTCGTGATGAACAGCCAGCCAGTGTTGGCCGAGAGTACGGCGCCAAGGAACAGCGCGGCTGGAATTGACATCAACGTAAAGACAACGAGCGCATACGGTGGAAAGAACGTGACGCGCCAATCTTGTTCACTAGAAAAACGCATTTCGTGCTCGGTAAAGAACTGATGATGCATCAGGGTGTGGCGCGAATAGACAGCCCGGAACAATGGGTTCTTAGACGGCCTATGCATCACAAAGCGATGGATCCACCACTCGAAGAAGTTGCAGATCAGGAACGTTGCCGGCACGATTAGCCATTCGAGAGCTGAGATCGCGTTCATGTTCGCAATGTAGATGAAGAGGGCCGAGAAGCCGATTGTGTAGATGACGAACACGTGCAGCCAACCATTGTACCAACCGGTGATACGCTCGCGGTAGGTCTGGCGATAGTCGCGCTGGCGGTCACTCATCTTACTTTCGGGCGGCTCGACCGAGGGACGATTGTCAACTGCCATGGTCATGTCGATATCTCCGGGCATGGGCGATCTTTTTTCATGCGGTTGCCGGCCGCAAATTAGGCATCGATAGACTATAGTACTACGCAGGTCGTCCGGCAATCAAGCAGGGACCCTAAATTAACCACCGAGCGCTGTTACGGCTTCTTCGACATCGTTGCTGGTTAAGACCCACTCGTTGGCAAAATTGGCAACCATTTCGTGCATAAAAGCTTCGTGCAGCTGAAGGGCTTTGCTGTCGTCGTCAAGGTGATCGGCAAGAATGGCAAGCGCCAGTTGAGCTGAGGCAGGGCCTTCGAAACTCCATTCGAACCCATCACCGGAAATGGTCTTTAGATCCAAGCGTTGGTCGAGTGGCGCATCATTCACCATGACTTGAATGCCATCGATTGTCCGGTCGCCTGTGTAGGTCTTCATATCCTTGATCCTTCAGTTCGGCCTGTGTGTTGCGCTGCTATTATTAGTGGCATAGCATTTGTTCGGAAATTTAGGGCTCGGAAAATTAGGATGCGAGATTGGCTGCGATCGAACCGAATTGGCAGGCGTTGTTGGTTTTTCTGGTGGCATGGCTAGCGGGATGCATCGGGTTGATCTATCTGAGCGGGAACTTACCGCTGAAGGCGGCTCCGGAAACGGCTCGCGTGGGATTTGGGCCAGCGTTGATCTGGACCAATCTTGCAGTGTTAGTTGTGTTAACTGTGCTCAGTCTTGGCTTTGCGGTTTCGCAATTGCGCTGGACCAGTCTGATCGTCGGCGGTGGCGGAGTGTTTTTGTTCGCACCGTTCATTGTTCAAGATCTGCCACGGAGCTTGAAGGATACACAAGTCGGTCTTGCGGTTTTGCTCGGATGCCTGTTGGCAGCGGTCATGCTGGTTTATATCGCGAGCAACCGCTAGGTGCTCAAATGATGGAGGTGATGTTTCATGCCGATACCGATTAAGATTGTTTTTTCCCTTGTCGTTTTGGCCGTCGGAGTTGCTGGGTATTATTTCCTCAACTGGCTCGGGCAGGGACAAGGCGTATCTCAGTATCTCGCGCTGTTCCTCGGCGTATTCGCAGTGATCTCGTTTTGGATTTTTCCAGAAGTCGTCAATAAGAAATAGGTGAGGCCGCGCCGGATCAAAGAGGCCCGGTTTCTAAGGAGCAGAACATGGCAAGTGTGCAATCAGCTGAAAGCAGCGGTTCGATAGCAGATGTTTATGAGCGCGATGGCTTCATTTTTCCGATCGATGTCGTCAGCGCCGCCGAAGCTGAAGCGGTTCGGGCTGACCTGGAAGCCGCCGAAGCAGAACTTGCCGACGATCCGAAACGGCTGGCTGTGCTGCGCGCCTATCCGGATCGCGTTTTGCCATCCTTCGATAATCTGATCCGCAATCCAAACCTTATTGCGGCAGCGAGCCAAGTGCTCGGCCCTGATCTGATGGTCTGGAGTTCCGGCCTGTTCATCAAAGACGCGAACTCCCCGAAGATCGTCTCATGGCACCAGGACCTGACCTACTGGGGGCTTGATGATGCCGAAGAGACGACGTGCTGGGTCGCTTTGTCATCCGCGAGCGAGGCGAGTGGTTGCATGAAGTTCGTTCCCGGCAGCCACAAGAAACAGCTCGTCGCGCACAAAGATACGTTCGATGAAAACAACCTGCTGACCCGCGGGCAGGAGATCGCCGTTGAGGTCAATGAAGAGGATGGGGTTAGCGCTGTTCTTGAGACTGGTCAGGCCTCAATGCACCACGGCCACCTGTTCCATGCTTCTGGCCCGAACACGACCAATGATCGTCGAGTAGGTTCGGCGATCCGCTATATCAAGCCGTCAATGAAGCAGCGCTCCGGTGATCGTTCGCTGGTGGCACATGTCGCTGGCGAAGACAATTTCGGGCATTTCACAGTTGCTGGGCCACCGAAAGGCCGGCTTCTCGATGAAGATTTTGAGCTCTGTTTCCGTGACTTGGAAATCAAACGCCGGGTGCTCTACGAAGGTGTTGAGCAACAGTCAGGCGGCGGCGATAAAGGCCGGGCGACGCTGTATTAGTAGCACGGATTATTTTCGCGCGAGATACACCGTTTGCGTAAACGGTTCCTCCCGCCTCGGTACTGCGAACGTGACCGGTTCAGCCCAGGCTTCTGGAAATGCCGTTGCAAGACGTGCCGTGATTATCGGATCGGGCGGATCGTCAGACCAGAGCCCGAATATACCGCCCTCATGGAGATGGCGCGACAGCCGCGTGAAACCGTCGGTCGTATAGAAGCTGTTGCTGCGGCCATCGAGAAGTGCGTCTGGTGAGTGGTCAATATCAACCAGGATCGCATGAAATTTTCGGTTAGGCGTCTTTGCATCGATGCCGTCGTTGGATGCGGTAAGAGCAAAGAAGTCACCTTGCCTGAGCGTGCATCGCGCATCTGCAGTCAGTTGCGCACCAAGGGGTAACAGTCCGCTCTCGTGCCATTCGATCACAGTGCTGAGAAAGTCGATCACCATTAGTGATTGTACGCGCGGTTCTTCAAGAACAGCGACTGCTGTATAGCCAAGACCAAGGCCGCCAACGGCAATATCAAGCTGCTCTCCTTGGCAGGCGGCCAGCCCCAGTTTGGCCAGTGCAATTTCTGATGCAGTGATGATGTCCGACATCAGGAATTCGTCGTCGAGTTTAATCTCGAAGACATCCTGTTCGATGCGCGCTTCGTATCGTCGACGCAGGCTGAGCGCGCCGATCGGCGTGACTTGATAGTCGAGTTCTTCGAACTGGCGAGACATGAGCGATGAGGTTCCATGTGAGGGGCGACATCTGCTGGTAGCACAAACCACCAGGAAACTCTTGCCGGGATAGATCGCCATGCCAGCCGCCAAGCGTCCGATCCGATCAACAGAGCTGTGATAACGGTGCCTGCTGGTCATTTCGCATCTGACGATCGACAGCGATAATCGTAGACTGAGCGCTTGAGATATACGCCAGTTGCTGGCCGACGAGAGGGCAGAGTTATGATCGAACAGCATATCAATGTGCGAACAAGAGCCGGCAGCATGCCTGCCTTTACAGCTCGGCCGGATGGCGATGGGCCATTCCCGGCTGTGATTTTCTTCATGGATGCGCCTGGCTATCGCCCGGAACTTGAAGATATGGCACGCCGGATCGCGCTTGCTGGTTATTACTGCATTCTGCCGGATCTCTACTACCGGATGGGCACCATTCGATTGGACTATGATCGCAGCAACCCGGGCCACGCAACGTTGATGATGGCGGCGCGCAACAACGTCACAAACGCAATGACAGTTGATGATACCGCTGCGATCTTGACGCATCTCGATGCTAATCCCGCCGTGAAACCAGGCAAAATCGGTATCGTCGGACACTGCATGAGCGGCAGTTTCATCATGACGGTTGCAGCCCGCTTTCCGGACCGCGTTGGGGCTGCCGCTGCGTTCTACGGCACTCGGATCATCACGAAAGAAGAAGACTCACCGCATCTTATCTGTGGCGACATTAAAGGTGAGGTCTATCTGTCATTTGCTGAGACCGACAGCCATGTCGAAGAGACCATTGCCGACGATATCGGTGCCCTTCTGAAGGACAAAGGCGTGACGGCGTTGGTCGAGAAAGTGGCGGGTACTGATCACGGTTACTGTTTTGCCGAGCGCCCTGCTTATCATCCGGTTGCTGCGGAGCAGGCCTGGCAGAAGCTCAAAGCGTTATTTGATCGAACGCTTAACTGACGGCACGCGTCTGTTGCCGATCGTATGCTCACCACAGTCAAACCAAACTGAAAGCCCATCAATGTCGCAACCGCTTTTGTTTTCACCGCTGGATATCCGTGGCGCTAGCCTCAAGAACCGCATTGTGATTGCACCGATGCACCAGTATTCGGCTGTTGAGGGCCACGTCACGGATTGGCATCTCGTCAATGCCGGGCGTTATGCTGTTGGCGGCGCGGCAGTTGTGATGATGGAATCGACCAAGGTAGCGCGCAATGGTTGCGGCACTGTCGGTGACACGGCCTTGTGGGGCGATGAGTTTATTGACGGCATGGCGCGCTGCGCATCGTTCATCAAAAGCAACAATGCGCTGGCTGCCATTCAGCTTGGTCATTCCGGTCGCAAGGCCAGGCTGTCGCGGCCGTGGGAGGGCGGTCGACCTCTCAAGGGCGATGAAACTGAAGTCTGGGATTGGGAAGGATGGGAGCTGGTTGCACCAAGTGCTGTTGCCTATTCTGAGCTTGCCGCAATGCCGAGAGCATTATCGCACAACGACATCGGTGAGATGGTGGCCAACTGGGGACGCGCTGCTGAGCG
>CAJQQK010000181.1 GCA_905480435.1 uncultured Hyphomicrobiaceae bacterium
TCAAGGAAAAACGTCGCAGCGGCCTGCTAAGCAAGCCAGCATCGGCAACCAAATCCAAACCGACGAAAGCCTAGCCTACGACGAAAGGTGGGTCAGTTCTTCGTGGCGCAAAAGGGTCAAAACCGGGTGTCGCTTGACACCATTATCCGCGTCATCTGCAAGGAAGGGCACAGATGACAGCTACATTCGTAAGCCGAAGGCAAATGCAATGCTTTGATCAAGATCAACATTGTCGCCGTGGCTTTGACGGTGATTGTCTCTGCCGATGCCGTGATGATGCATTGACTGGAAGTCGCATCGTCTAGCTCTCGAGCGTTACTCAGGAATCGTGCCTAGACGAGCAATGATTTGTTCGCGTTCTTGTCGCTCCTTTTGGATGCTCTCATGGAGCGCGTCGCCGTCTAAGGACGCTTCAATCTCCTTCTTCAAGATACTAGCAAGTAGATCAGGCGGGAGTGCCTCTGCCTGAGCCGTAGCAGTATGATCGTCACCAATGCCATAAAATTTGCGTCGGTCTGTTGCTTTGGCCGGAGCCGTAGGGAGACTGTATTCCAGGACTTGCTCAGGTGTGACCGCCACGCGCTGAACTGAGAACGAGACAGCACCGGCATCGTCATATTCCTGGATCGACAGCTCGCGAACGAACCGACCGACGTCTGCCTCCAAATTTAGATATAAGTGGACACCGCTCGGGTCATAGTCCCCAACATGAAACAGCTTCGTGTCGACCAGCCTGTCCACGATGTCGGTCGCGAGGTCATGTTTGGCTGTGACGCTGTCGAACCCACCTGATGATCGAACGCTAATGCCGTAAGGTTCGCACACACGAACAAGCTGTGGCACCATACCCGACGCCTCACATGCCACAATGATACGGGTCCGCTGGCCCTCTTGTCGATCCCGCCGGTAACGACGGGCGGAGTGCATCACCGCTTGAATGAAGTCCCCAGCACCTGAAAAGGAAGCAGGACTATTGACAGTTAGTCCGTCGTCACGGATCGCATTGAACCGTATTAGCCGTGCCCGCCGCGCTCTGGCTAGAACGTTGCCCAGGCGCTTGTAAGCGGTTTCAGTCTTGTCATATCCACGCGAACCTACAAGACGGTAAAAGATCTGACGCAAGGTCAGGGGAAGATATTCTTGATATTCAAGGAGCACATGCTGCACATTTTCAATCAGGTCGACGTTTTCCGGTTGGGGTTCATAGGGTGCAAAGCCGATGTACGTCATGCCGCTCTCCCTTGGTCCGTGGTTGAGTGACGAAGGCGGTCCATGAAAAATTGAGTGAGCGTGGTGCCGTTGTAGTAGACACGCTTCCCGATCTTCGAGAACTCCGGACCGTCGCCATTGGAACGCCAGAGTGCGAGTGTGTCGCGCCCGATCCCGCTTTCCTCAATCACGTCGTCGATCGAGTACCAAAAGTCCGGTTTGAACTGAAATGCCATGAGCTGCTCCCCGTTTGCTTCGGCCGTGGCCGTGTTGCGATGGGGAGAACGTAATCTAGCCAAAATGGAAAGACCGGCCTCAGTTACCTCTTGCGGTAATTGCAAGATGAGGTCGGCATCGGATAGGTGGCAAATTCGGGGTCGTAGTTAGCCTGGAGTTAGCCACAGCTATTGCAACCCAAAGCCGGATCGCTGATTGATCCGCCATCTTGTTGTTTTTGTTTGGATATTTAAGTGAGCCCAACAGGGTTCGAACCTGTGACCTACTGATTAAAAGTCAGTTGCTCTACCAGCTGAGCTATGGGCCCTCAATCGCCAGCCTGTCGTGTAAATGGCTCCGCGCGAGTTGCCGGAACTTAGGGATGGTCGGTGCGCCGGTCAACACCCTATGCCCGGTTTATTCCGGTGAAATCAGCATTATCCGCCAATTGGCTCGGCCTGGTTAAGTTTGTCGCGCCAGGTGCGCCGGAACGCTTCGAATTCACCAGCCTCAATCGCGTCGCGCATCGCCTGCATCAACTCCTGATAAAACCAGGTGTTCGACCATGAAAGGAGCATCGCACCGAGATATTCGCCTGAGCGAATGAGGTGGTGGATGTAGGCCCGCGAATAGTCCCGTGCTGCCGGGCAGGCACTCAATTCATCCAGCGGCCGCTTGTTTTCGGCGTGGCGTGCGTTCTTGAGATTAACGCGACCGCTCCAAGTAAATGCTTGACCATGGCGCCCTGATCGGGTCGGCATGACACAATCGAACATATCAATACCCCGTGCGACAGCCTCAATCAGATCTGCCGGCGTACCAACGCCCATCAGATAACGCGGCTTTTGGCGCGGCAGATGCGGTAGCGTTGTCTCCAAAGCTGCCAGCATCGCCTCGTGACCTTCGCCCACGGCCAAGCCACCGACTGAATATCCCGGCAGGTCGAGCGCAACCAATGCTTCTGCTGAATGCTGGCGCAAATCGGGATACGTGCCGCCCTGAACAATGCCGAACAGCGCCTGCCCCGGATTAGCACGCGCCTCAAATGCCTGCTTTGACCGATCCGCCCATCGCAGCGACAACTCCATCGCACGCGCTACATCCCCGTGCTCCGCTGGCAGCGCGATGCATTCATCGAGTTGCATCTGAATGTCAGAGCCGAGCTGGCACTGAATTTCGATAGCGCGTTCCGGCGTCAGCATATGCCGGCTGCCATCGATGTGGCTTTGGAAGGCAACGCCCTCTTCGGTCAGTTTGCGCAGGTTGGAGAGTGACATCACCTGGAAACCGCCACTATCGGTCAAGATCGGCTTATCCCAGCGCATAAACTCATGCAGCCCGCCCAGGCGTTCAACTCGATCGGCCCCAGGACGCAGCATCAGATGATACGTGTTGCCAAGCAGGATATCGGCACCAGCCTGACGGACCTGCTCCGGATAGACAGCCTTAACCGTCGCGGCCGTCCCCACGGGCATGAAGGCAGGCGTGCGGATCTGTCCACGCGGCGTTGAGATCACACCTCGACGAGCATTGCCGTCTTCGGTTTGCAGCTCAAAACTAAACTTTGTCATGCGTCTCCGTTTGGGCCGTTCCGTCCGCCTCAACTACGCGTGGCCAGAGCAGACTGGCGTCACCATAAGAATAGAACCGGTATCCATATTGGATGGCGTGCGCGTAGGCTGCCTGCATCCGGTCCAGGCCTGCCAATGCGGAAACCAGCATGAACAGCGTCGATCGCGGTAGATGGAAGTTGGTCCACATCGCATCAACTGCGCGGAATGTGTAGCCCGGCTTGATGAATATGTCTGTCTCGCCACTAAAAGGGCGAATGGTGCCGTCATCCGTCACTGAGCTTTCCAGCAGACGGGTCACCGTCGTGCCAACCGCAATCAACCGTCCACCAGCCGACCGGATGGCATTCAATCGATCAGCGACATCGCCTGGTATCTCGCCCCACTCGGCATGCATCGCATGATCTTCGATCGCATCGCCTTTCACTGGCAAGAACGTTCCAGCACCGACATGCAATGTCAGAAACTCAATGGAGATGCCCTTGTCTCGCAACCGTTGGAGCAATTCATCAGTAAAATGCAGCCCAGCGGTCGGTGCTGCGACGGCGCCGTCCTCGCTCGCGTAGACGGTTTGATACGCTGCCTTATCGATATCATCAGCTGGTCTCCGTGCTGCGATATAGGGCGGCAGCGGCATCGCACCAACGGCTGTAATCGCTTCATCCAATGCCGAGCCACTGAGGTCGAACTGAAGTTCAATCTCACCAGCATCGCGCTTTGCTGTGACCGTCGCATCCAGCTGACCGGCCGCACACATCTCACCACCGTGACCAAACTCAATGCGATCCCCGACGTCCAACTTGCGAGCTGGCTTGGCAAAGGCGAGCCATTTATCTGGAGCCGTGCGCTTGTGCAAGTTGACGTGAATGCGCGCGTACACCTCACCGCGCTGACGGCGCCCACTCAACGCTGCTGGAATGACGCGCGTGTTGTTAAAGACAAGCACATCACCAGCCCGCAGCAGCTCAGGCAATTCAGCCACCGAGCGATCACCGATGTGGCCGTTTGATTGAACCTCAAGCAGCCGGGCTGCATCACGTGGTTGCGCTGCACGCAACGCGATCAACTCATCCGGCAGCTCAAAGTCAAAATCGGAGGTGCGCATCGGTAAGGCTTCGCCTGCTCAAACGAAAAGTGCAGCAGGCCGCTCGGACCTACTGCACCATCTTATGGTTGGTTCACAGAATTGAACCGCAATGCAGCGCTTAAGCCGCGTCAGCTCCAACCCGCATGGTAACGATTTTGTCTGGATCCTGGACCGGTTCGCCGCGTTTAATTTCGTCGACATGGTCCATGCCTTCGGTGACCTTGCCCCAGGCAGTGTATTGGCCATCGAGGAAAGTTGCATCACAAAAACAGATGAAGAACTGGCTGTTGGCGCTATTTGGCGCCGATGAACGGGCCATCGAGCAGACGCCGCGAACATGCGTTTCTTTATTGAACTCGGCCGGCAGATCTGGATAGCTTGAGCCACCCGTACCGGTGCCCTGAGGGCAGCCTGTCTGCGCCATGAAGCCGTCAATCACGCGGTGGAAGACGATGCCGTCATAGAATTTTTCGCGAGCCAGCATCTTGATGCGCTCAACGTGCTGCGGCGCTAGCTCGGGGAGCAACTCAATGACGATGCGTCCTTTGGTTGTCTCAAGGGTCAGCGTGTTTTCGAGGTCAGCCATTCGGATACGTTTTCCTGTTTGTTTGGGTCGTTAGGTCAAAGGGTAGGAGATCAGAAAGCCTAACTATCTGAAATTCGGATGCACTCTTAGCGCGGGTTCGATTTCAGGTAAACTTTGGTCATCTTATCTTTCGGGCCAGCGACCTTGTCGATATGCGCCATGCCACGTAGGACCTGCCCCCAAACCGTGTACTGACCGGTAAGATGGCTGCAGCCATTGTTGTTGTAGCAGATGAAGAACTGGCTATTGGCCGAGTTCGGATCATTGGTGCGGGCCGCGCCGACGGTACCGCGTTTAAAGACATATTCGTTGAACTCAGCTGGTAGGTCCGGCAGCTTCGAGCCGCCCTGGCCGTTGCCATCCGGATCACCGGTTTGCGCCATAAAGCCTGGAATGACACGGTGGAAGACAATGCCGTCATAGAATTTTTGTGCCACCAGCGTCTTAACGCGTTCAACGTGCTTTGGTGCCCGCTCCGGGAACAATTGAAGTTCCACTTTTCCACCGGTTGATAGCTCAATAACCAGCGTGTTCTTATTGATTTCGGCCAAAACTTCCGCGTTTGTCTTCTGAGCGTTGGCCGCGCTAAGCGGGATCGAAACAGCTAGAGCGCAAAGCGCTAAGATCATCTTTTTCAAGACAGGCATTCCTTCAGGTGAATTGGTAGGTGATCGGTTTTATCGGTGAAATGGTCTCAAACGTCTCATCATGAGGGACGAGCCTAAGACGCGCTTGTGGCATCAAACAGGCCGTCGCACAAATGCGCACACAACCCCGTCTCGCACGACGAAGCGTCAGGCCCCTTTACTGGCCAATCGCTCAGCAACGCCTGGGGAGACGAATTGCGATACATCTCCGTTCATCTTAGCGATCTGGCGGACAAGGTTGGCCGCTATGTGGCGCATGGCCGGCGATGCCGCCAGAAAAACCGTTTGAATCTGCGGCGTCATCTGGCCGTTCATGCCGGCCATCTGCATTTCATAGTCGAAATCAGTGCCATCCCGGAGACCGCGAATAATCACCGTTGCCCCAGCTTCGCGCGCCGCTTCGACCGCGAGATTATCGAATGTCACTACGCGAACTTCGACGTCGTGCTTGGCTGCGAGGTCGCGGACTTCGTCCTCGATCATGGCAATTCGCTCATCAGCAGTGAACATCGGCACCTTGCCATCATGGACGCCGACACCGATCACCAGCTCGTCCACCATGCTCATCGCACGCGCGATGACATCGGTATGGCCATGTGTGACTGGATCAAAAGAGCCTGAATAGAATCCAACATGCGTCATTGCGGCAGTCCTTTTCGTCGGCACGTATCCGTTTGGTGGGAAGCTTGCATGCGTGTCACGTTCGCCGTCCCGATGCAAGTGACGCCCGTCCGTCTGAATATTGAGCATCGGTGCGATCTAATTTCAGGCATTCAGCACAAATAATAGGCAAACACGCAACATGTTTGGATCTTGAGCAATTTAGGCTTGCGTGTGTTTGGATTTCTAGCATATCCCACGATCAATCGGGCCGGCAATCCGGATTAACAGTGCGCACCTGTTCGGTTTCATTGGGTCGCGCACGATTTTGCACCCACGTTGAAATGATGGCTGGAGAACGATTTCATGATTGCAGCTGATACCAGTTGGATATTGACGGCCACGGCACTTGTTTTGCTGATGACACTGCCTGGTCTGGCGCTCTTTTACGCCGGGTTGGTACAGGCCAAGAACATTCTCTCCGTCCTCATGCAATGCATCGCAATTGCCTGTTTTGCCTCTGTATTCTGGGTGATCATGGGCTACAGCCTCGCATTCAGTGAAGGCTCTGCAGTCGTCGGCGGCCTCTCTAAGTTCATGTTGATCGGCGTCACCAAGTCGTCACTGGTGGGCACGCTGCCCGAAACTCTGTTCATCATGTTCCAGATGACGTTCGCGATCATCACGCCAGCCCTGATGGTTGGTGCGTTTGTGGAGCGTATAAAATTTTCCGCCGTCGTGATCATCACCTTGCTCTGGCTTCTGCTTGTTTATGCGCCAGTCACGCATTGGGTCTGGGGCGGCGGTTGGTTGGCGGGCCTCGGTGTCATGGATTTCGCTGGTGGCATCGTTGTGCACGTCACCGCTGGTGTCTCGGCTGTTGTCATTGCAGCCTCTCTCGGTGGTCGCAAAGGTTTCCCGACCGGCGTGCAGCCACCACACGCACCATGGATGGTGATGGTTGGCGCATCGCTTCTCTGGGTCGGTTGGTTCGGTTTTAACGCTGGCAGTGCGCTAACAGCTGGCCAGGATGCTGCCATGGCCATGCTCGTCACACACATCTCGGCAGCCGTTGCCTCACTGGTCTGGCTGACAATCGAATGGATCAAGTTCGGAAAGCCGAGCTTAATCGGCCTGGTCACTGGCACCATTGCAGGCCTGGCAACCATCACACCGGCATCCGGATACGTTGGCCCGACAGGCGCCATCATTCTCGGCTTGGCTGGTGGCTTGATCTGTTATGCGGCGGTCGATTTCGTCAAGAAAACGCTCAAGATTGACGACAGCCTTGATGTCTTGGCCGTGCACGGTATTGGCGGTGCGACAGGCACGCTGTTGGTTGCTCTTCTGGCAACAGTTGAACTGGGCGGCAGTGGTCTGCCCGAGGGCGCAACCGTCATCTCGCAATTCGGCGTGCAGGCGCTTGGCGTTGTCGTCACCGCATTGTGGTCCATCGTGGCGACGCTGATCATCATCCAAATCGTCAAGGCCACCTGCGGACTACGCGTCACCGATGATGAAGAAACCGAAGGCCTCGACTACATCCAGCACGGCGAAGTCGGCTATCGGAATTAATGCACGTCGCGTTTAATAAGAGACTTAACGCACTAACAAAAAGCCCGGCACATGATGGCCGGGCTTTTTCGTGTTTCGCGCGCTTAGCAAATAGAAGCGCTATTCTGTTGCGGGAAGATCACCATCACCCGGCGCTTCTGAGCCCGTATCGGGCTCGGCCAAGCCAGCTTCAGGCGCGCTTGGTGCATCAGCATCACCCGGAGCGTCCGGTGCGCCACCCTCTGGACCACCACCCTCGGCATCATCTGGGGCGTCATCGTCATCCTCGCCAGCCAGATCTTCGGAAATCCGTTCCACCGACACCACACGCTCGTTTGCATCGGTGCGGAAGACGCGAACACCCTGCGTGTTGCGCGATGCAATGCGCACGTCCTGAATCGGACAACGGATCAGCTTGCCAGCATCCGTGACGAGCATGATTTGATCGCCATCCTCGATCGGGAACGAAGCAACCAATGGACCGTTGCGATCGTTGACGACCATTGCTGCGATACCTTTGCCGCCACGTCCTGAGACACGGTATTCGTAGGCCGATGAGCGTTTGCCAAAGCCACGCTCCGATAGCGTGAGAACAAACTGCTCCCTGCCTGAGAGTTCCGCATACCGTTCAGACGATAACTCAGCAACGCCGCCATCTTCTTCATCATTGTCGACTTCGATTTCGATTTCGACGGGTTCTTCGCTTTCATCACCAGACTGGGCACGGCGCAATGCCGACGCCTGTTTCAGATAAGCTGTCCGCTCTGCAGGCGTCGCCTCAACGTGGGTGAGGATCGCCATCGAGATCACGTCTGTTTCAGCGCCAATACGAATGCCGCGAACGCCATTCGAATCACGCCCTTTGAACACCCGCACGTCCGTGACCGGGAACCGAATGCACTGACCGATTGACGTGGTAAGTTGTACATTATCATGTGGTGTGCAAATCGCGACCTGGACGATTTGATCGTCCTCATCAAGCTTCATCGCAATTTTGCCATTGCGATTGATGCTTTCGAAGTCACCCAGGCTATTGCGTCTGACGTTGCCGCGCTTGGTTGCGAACATCAGCTCCAGCGAGCCCCAGTTCTCAGCATCTTCTGGCAACAACAGAATACTGGTAATCACCTCGCCTTGCTCAAGCGGCAATAGGTTGATCAGTGCCTTGCCGACAGATTGCGGGCTCGCCGGCGGCAGGCGATAGACCTTCATGCGATAGACCATGCCGCGCGATGAGAAGAACAACACCGGCGTGTGTGTCGACGCTGTAAAGATCTGCGTGACAAAATCTTCGTCCCGCGTGCTTGCCCCGGAACGGCCCTTGCCGCCGCGGCGTTGCGCTCGATATGTCGCCAGCGGTACGCGCTTGATGTAACCACGGTGCGTCACCGTCACGACCATGTCTTCGCGCTGGATCAACGATTCATCATCGACGTCGCCCTCAATGTCGAGGATGTCCGTCTTGCGTGGCGTCGCGAACTCTTCGCGAATCGTCGTGAGTTCGTTCTTGATAATTTCGATCACACGAATGCGCGACGACAAGATCGCAAGGTAATCCTTGATCTCTTCGGCGATCTTCTTGAGATCTTCGCCGATCTCGTCACGTCCAAGTGCCGTCAAGCGTTGCAACCGCAGATCGAGGATCGCCTGGGCCTGCTCTTGCGAGAGGCGCACGGTGCCGTCATCTGCAAGTGCGTGACGCGGATCAGCAATCAGCTCGATCAGCGGTGCGATGTCTTTCGCCGGCCAATGCCGTTCCATCAACTGTTCGCGCGCTTCGCTCGGTGTCGGGGCACGACGGATCAGACTGATGACGTCATCGATATTGGCAACCGCAATCGCCAAGCCAACCAAGATGTGAGCACGGGCGCGTGCGCGGTTGAGCAAGAATTTCGTACGTTTCGTGACAACTTCTTCGCGGAAGGCGCAGAACGCGGCGATCATGTCGCGCAGCGTCATCTGTTCCGGCCGGCCACCATTCAGCGCCAGCATATTGGCCCCGAACGACGACTGCAGCTGCGAGTAGCGCCACAACTGATTGAGCACCACGTCTGCGACCGCATCACGCTTCAGCATGATGACGATCCGCATGCCGTCGCGGCTCGATTCGTCCCAGAGGTCCGCAATGCCATCAATGCGCTTGTCGCGCACCAATTCAGCAATTTTTTCAACGAGAACACGTTTATTGACCTGGTACGGGATCGCTGTGACGATCAGCGCTTCGCGGTCTTTGCGCACCTCTTCCACATCAACACGTGCGCGCATCACGATAGAGCCGCGCCCCGTCATGTGGGCTTGTCGAATTCCATGCCGGCCAAGGATCGTCGCGCCGGTAGGAAAATCCGGACCGGTTACGATCTCGCACATTTCCTCGATGGTAATCTCAGGATTGTCGAGATACGCAACGGACGCGTCGATCACTTCGCCCAGATTGTGCGGCGGGATGTTGGTTGCCATGTCGACGGCAATGCCGCCTGCGCCGTTGACCAGCAGGTTCGGGAATTTAGCCGGCAGCACCGACGGTTCCTTCTCGGAGCCGTCGTAGTTCTCGTTGAATTCAACCGTCTCTTTGTCGAGATCATCCAGCAGGCTCTCGGCGACCTTCTGGAGGCGGCATTCCGTGTAGCGCATCGCAGCTGGCGGATCGCCGTCAACGGAGCCAAAGTTGCCCTGACCATCAATCAGCGGCAGGCGCAGCGAGAAATCCTGCGCCAAACGGACCAGCGCATCGTAAATCGCGTTGTCGCCGTGCGGGTGATACTTACCCATCACGTCACCAACGATGCGCGCCGATTTTTTGTACGACTTATTATAATGCACGCCCATCTCGTGCATCCCGTAAAGGATGCGTCGATGAACCGGCTTCAGCCCATCTCGGACGTCGGGCAACGCGCGCGACACGATCACGCTCATCGCATAGTCGAGATATGAGCGCTTCATTTCATCGACGATCGAGATGCTGCGCACCTCACCGTGCCCGTTGTTCGGGACGCCGCCGGTTGACCCGGATTCGGGTGTATCTTCGTCTGCCAATCAAATCACCTACGTTGCGGTGTGCCGATAATTGGTGGTCTCCACAATTGCTGAGGCGACCACCGATTCAGCTCGCACTGTTTATACCGTAACTCAGCGACAAATCACAGATATTCCACCCTTGGGGTCTGTGAGGTTATCCACGTCGAAATAGCCGCATCCCGAGCACAAATGTCGCGCTGGAAATCCCGTCAAAACGGACCATATGGCGGAATGCGGTCAGTTTGCCGCTTTGGATCACCAGTGGCGCTTCAATTGGCGTCATGCCCATGCAGCATATGGTGGCTAGACACGCGAGTTCATCGGGTCACCGTCACCATGTGAGTGAACTGGGGTTGAGTGATCTGAGATCTATAATAATCAGACAGGAAGATGATGATGAAGCGGTCTTTTGTTCTCGCAGCTCTGCTCATGTTTGGCGTTTTCGCGCCGGCAGTCCAAGCAGCCGACACGACAATCCCCGCGGGCGTGTTCGTAGCGCGTCAAGCCGGCGACCAGCAGCTCGCTCGTGATTTTCTGATCGGCGCCAAGGTTCATAACGCCGACAACAAGATCATCGGCGACATTGAGGACCTGATCCTTGACGAACTGAACACAGTCGAAGGCGTCATTATCGGCGTTGGCGGCGTGCTTGGTCTTGGCGAGAAACGTATCGGCGTCCGTTACACCGCGCTTCAGATCGAAGTTCGCGATGGCAAACAGGTTGTTGTGCTGAAAGAAGCCACCAAGAACGTGCTCAAGGCGCTGAAACCTTTTGAGCGTGCGCGACCACCTAAATCCTACTTCGATCGTGCGATGGAAAAAGCTAAAGAGCTGGCCTCCAAAACGTCGGATACGACATCGGACGCTTACAAGAAGGCGAAGGAAAAAGTCGGCCCGGCTTACGAGCAAGCCAAGGAAAAAGCTGGCGCTGCTTACCAGGCCGCCAAAGAGAAGGTTAAAGAGACCGTCGATAAGGCCAAAGAAGCCACTCAGTAACAACAGCTTTCTGACTGGAAGACATCGACGCCCGATTTGCTTGGCAAGTCGGGCGTTTTGCGTCACAGCGCTGCTCCTGCCAGACTCAACGCTCTAACTTTGTACCGAGTAACCGAGAACCGCTCCGACAAGGGGATAGAAACGTTGGTCAAACGGTCCCGTCACGGAAACAATCGCATTTTGTGCATCGGGAAACAGCGGTAACGCCGAGAAAACAACAGCGGTTGCAAAGGCGACCAACAGTGCTGATGGTCCCGGTTGTGCGACATCTTTCAATACCGCTGCCGCGAGCAGACCGATCGCCCAGACCATCACGGCAAACAGCAATGCCAGAAGGTACATATAGAGGCTGCCGAATTGGACGAGTGCGTTCGCTATTTCCAAGGCGGCAAACCACCCAACGACCAGTTGGACCAATATCAACATCAGGCGACCGAGCATGGCGATCCCTCAATTTTTTTGTGAGCACGCACCCGCGCGTTCTCTAAAGGCGTTGTCTGACAAATGCCCCGCTCAGCTGGCAGCTGTCAACGCGCGCAGCAGCGCACCATTTTGAATTTGATCTGAAAGAGGGTTGTCGGCCGCAACACGCTTTAGTCCGGATTTGCCGCCTCAAACAGGCGACTGTTTCAGATAGAGATATGCAACGCCCAGGATCACGGCCGCAAGCAGCCAGAACAGCGTTCGTGACCAAATTGATTTAACGCGCGCCTGCTTCGCGGTGTCTGTTGCAGGCGGTCGATAGAGCGCCGTCACACTTGGCTGCCAGCGCGGCTGCTCTGAATAAGCGGCGTGCTTCTGGATGGTCGCAACAATTTCGGCGGTGGCTTCCTTTTCCAACACCGCACGTTGGCCGGCAGTTAATTCCAGCGTCGTATCAGCCTCAATTGAGGGGTGGATCGCAATGCTGAATTTTGGCGCGCGCTCGTCCAGACTGACAGCCAAGCTCTCAACGCCGCCAGTGAGAACTGCTTCTGCAAATCTCGTTTGCAAGGCCTGTTCGACCGCCGTCCTCTCGCGCTCCAGTACAATCATGACATCGTTCAGTCGGCTCAAACGCGCCCGATCAGCGCCGGCACTGTCCTGATGGGGCGTCGGCAACTGATCGACCAAATCGATTTGCCCATCGATCGTGATTACAGCCGGTTGCAACGTCTGATCTCCTTCGACACCCGCATGCAGACCGCGGCTCCACCAAATGACTGCATCAACGGCGGGTCCGCCGCAAGCCGTTATTCGCTCGGACGGATCGACAACGCACCGTTATGACTGGTTTACCGCACAACATGAGCGTTGCGATATGATCAGGCAATTTCCCGACGGGTTGCCGCCTCTGCCTGGGGTCGTAAACCAAGCAGATGGCAAATAGCGTATGCCAGATCCGCTCGATTGAGCGTGTAGAGGTGGAACGTCTGGATGCCTTGATCGACGAGATCCATGGCCTGTTCTGCCGCGATTGCGGCTGCCACCAAGTGGGTCGTCGCGGGATCATCTTCGAGACCATCAAATCGCCGGGCGAGCCATGATGGCATTGTGGTGCCGCACTGACCGGCGAACTTTGCGACCTGGGCAAAGTTATGAATCGGGACAATTCCTGGCACGATCGGGCACCAGATGCCGTGCGCGCGAACACGTTCAACGAATCGCAGATAGTGATCATTGTCGAAAAAGAACTGCGTAATGATCCGTGAGGCGCCGGCATCCACCTTGGCCTTGAGATTGTCCAGATCGGCTTCCAACGACGGGCTCTCCGGGTGCATCTCCGGGTAACCACTCACTGAAATGTCGAAATCGCCGATATTGCGAATACCGGCCACCAATTCTGCTGCGCCCTCATAGCCACCTGGATGTGACTCGTATGCTGAGCCAATGCCGGCCGATGGATCACCTCTGAGGGCCACGATATGACGCACACCGAGATCCCAGTAACTTTGTGTCACGGCATCGACCTCCTCGCGGGTCGCACTGACGCAAGTCAGATGCCCGGCCGGACGCAGCGCGGTCGATTCCAGCATTGTTGCCAGAGTTTTATGTGTGCGCTCACGCGTCGAACCGCCAGCACCGTACGTCACCGAAACGAACTCCGGTGCCAAAGGAGCCAGCCGATTGACGGCCTTCCATAAAGATTCTTCCATCTTCTCGGTCTTCGGTGGGAAGAACTCGAACGACACTTTAATTTCGCCCGCCCCGATCAAACGGCTTTTTCGCGCACCGGTCACTACGTCATTCATCGTGCAATCTCCAAGAATTGATCGTCGGCCCGGCCATCTGCATGGTCATCAACTGGGCCAGCATCTCCAGCGGCACCGCGGGTCGCCAGCCATAACGAAACAGTTAAACCTTCTTTCACGCCGGCATTTGCAGGCGGCAAGTCCTTTTGAATGCTCACTTCAAGACCGCATTCTTTAAGCCACGCCGTCATTTGATCGTCGGCGAAACCAAGTCGTTGGTGGGCGTACTCATCGCGTAGGCGGTCAACCGTGTGGGCTGCGAAGTCCACCACTATAAGGCGGCCCTCTGGTCGCAATATTCGGGCAGCCTCGGCAATCGCACGGCGTGGGTCGGCCAAATAATGCAAGACCTGATGCATAATCACAGCGTCGGCGCTGCCGTCTTGCAGCGCCAAATTGCAGATATCGCCATGGCGCACCTGCACATGCGAAAATACAGGCCCTTGGGTGCGCGCACGGGCGTAACCCAGCATACGTTGGTTGGTGTCGATACCAATAGCGCGGGTAAACCGGCCCGCTAGCAATTCCAGAACCCGACCGGTGCCGGTCCCCATATCGACCAGAAGCTCGCCATTCACTATGCCAAGCAGCTCACATATCTGAGCTTCAACCTCAGCTTCGTCAGCATGGAGAGCCCGCAGTTTGTCCCACTGGCCTGCATGATCGGCGAAAAACGCTTGGGCATTCTCAAAGCGTTGTCGACGAATGCTATCTGCACGATCACGGTCACGACGGTAGTCATTGTCGTCAGCTGCGAATTGTTTCAACAGATCTCGCAGTAAGGCTGCATGACCGGCGCTGTCTGTCAGACGAAAATAGACCCAGCTACCTTCCTGAACACGGCTCAGTAGGCCTGCGCCATGCATTAATTTTAAATGTCGACTGATCCGCGGCTGGCTCTGTCCAAGCACCTGGGTCAAATCTTTGACCGTCAATTCGCCTGTCGACAGCAGCATCAGGATGCGCAGACGCGTTGGCTCAGCGATCGCCCGCAAGGCGGTCAATCCAGCTTCAGCGCTTAACGGTCTAACAGACATCAGACACACCTCATTTCATCCCTCAAGATATAAACATATCTTTATATGTCAATCGTTATTGATGATATTGTTGTACCAAACTGGTCCATCATTAAGAGGTTCGTAAAGCTGTTTGGCTAACTTCGCGTCCAACGAAGTTGAGTTTGAGGACCAGTAACAATGCGCATTCGCCACATGGAGACGCTCAGTGATGATACGAGCGACCCAGACAGCATTTTGATGCTGGAACAGCGGTTTTCCCACAGTCGTCGACGCATACGTGCCGGGGCCCTGGCTCTGGCGGGTGCATTGCTTTGTGCGCCGTTCGTCCTGGTTCTCACTAATCAAATGGCCCGCGCGCAGTTGGTCGAGCTCGGCTCCACCGATCCCCTGGTTGCCATCAAGCTGGGATTTGCCGCTGCCATCGGTCTTGCGGCACTCTATTGTGGGCTTGCTGACCTGCTGCGCCGCGTCGTCCGCCGGCGCATCGTCAAAATTGATCGTGAGCAAGCCATTGTCGAAGATGTCGTGCGCGGTCGCAAACGCCTCTGGCGCGAGCCGCTGCATGGTTACAACGGCATTCGTCATCAGGTCCAAACCAGATCATCTGGCCCCATCCACATCTTAATGCTAGAGCACGCGCGATCTGCGCGAACGCTGTGCATTGCATATGAGACTCATCTTGCAGATCAGGTTATTATTGATGCAGGACGCCGATACAATTTGCCGGTCCTGTCCGTTCGACGTGACGGCTTCTTCGGTCGCTTGGTCTCCATGTTGCCGAAGTTTCCTGTGCCTTGGGTC
>CAJQQK010000182.1 GCA_905480435.1 uncultured Hyphomicrobiaceae bacterium
TCGAGGGCATCAATTCTCTCGTCCAGGCCGCAAAAGCCAAGGCACGCGGCTACCGAAACAGCAAGACCTTGAAGGCCGTCACCTACCTCATAGCTGGCAAACTCGACCTCAGGCTACCCACTTGAAACGTCGGGTAGCCTCAAATTGCCATTTGGAATGTCGGCAAAAAAAATCCGCCGCATTCTGGGTCGTGATGGCTATAGCGAAATCGAGATCACATATATCGGTATCATCGATGCGAAAGCCGACGCCTGCCGCAAAGGTATCCGTTACCGGGTCAAGGTCAGGGCTAACGGCTCATACGAATATCGAAACAAAATCGGCGATTGCAGAGCCCAAATCAAAGCAGCTGATGTCCGCGACATCATCCGCAAAGAAGGCTTCCGGCGCATCGACATTCAGAATGATGGCAAAGTTCCATATATCGCTAGCGGCTGCCGTCGTGGTGACCGTTACGGTATTGAAGTCAGCGAATTCGGCGATGTCAAAGTTGGCCGTCGTGCCGGTCGTTGCGATAATGAACGCAACGCATTGACACCTCGCGAACTTCGAACTGCTCTACGCAAGAACGGCTATGACCGCATCAAGTTCACTGAGCGAACGCCTCGCCGGTTCACTGTTGAAGCTTGCAAAGGCAATCGCAAAGAACGCCTCGAGATAAACCGCAGAGGCCGCATTCGGGACAAGCAGCGGATTGGCCGATGTGCAACAGCAATCCGTTCACGCGATCTGATCACAATTCTGGAACAAGATGGCTATGACCGGGTGGATGTCGTCAGGAAAGAACCGCCTTATCGCGCCGAAGCGTGCCGCGGCAACGACCGGATGCGCATCTCGGTCAGCACATGGGGTGAGCGCCTGAACGAACGCCGCATTGGCGACTGCAGGCCACCTGCAACCGTTGCAAGCTTAACGGAAGATCTGCGCAACAATGCCCGTCGGTTCAAAGGCATCAGCGTCAGTGAAGGCCACCGCTATCCGTTCATCGCAAACGTCTGCGACAACGGCCAACGCCGCGAGCTCTACTTCTCGAAGTATGGCAAGTTCGAAAGCAAGAAGGACATCGGACGTTGCGAGTCTCCGCGCATGAGCGCGGTCCTCGACAAGCTTCGTGACCGTGGCTTCAGGAATGCGGAAGTATTCATCGAAGCCTGCCGCCGCAGTGGCCGCCGGGTCCGCGTAAAATTCGACGAATACGGAAACGAAATCAACCGCGAACGCATTGGTCGCTGCCGCTAGTTTGACGGACAAACGACGTGACGATGATCAAAATTAAGCGGGGCGCTTCATGCGACGCCCCGTTTTCATTTTCAGCGATTGCGTAAAGCTCGCAGAAATTTCTCGCCGCTAACCAGCAACTGCTGTGTCATCGCGCACCAAAGTAGCCAGTGACTTGACGACTTTCAAAACGCCCTTGATGCGGCGCGCATCATCCGCCCAATCGGCTTTATAGACCAGCTTGTGATCTGGTTGCAGTCGGGCAGCACCTCGCGAGCGTTGCATGAAATCGACCAGCCCTTCGGGTTTTGCAAATTGGTTCTTGCGGAACTGCAGCACGCCGCCTTTCGGGCCACCGTCAACTTGCGCAATGCCTGCCACGACACAAAACGCCTTGATCTCCATGACATCAAGGAGCGCTTTGACCTCTTGCGGCAACTCGCCAAACCGGTCGACGAGTTCGGCTGCGAACTCATCAATCTCGACGCGATTCACGAGGCTCGACAATCTTCGGTAAAGCCCGAGGCGCACCTGCAGATCAGCAACATAAACCTCAGGAATAAGACTTGTAACACCAAGACCAATCTGCGGTGACCACTGCTCCCCACTGTCTCCCGCGCCACCTTCACTTTTCAGCGTCGTAATCGCTTCCTCGAGCATCGATTGATAGAGCTCAAAGCCGACTTCGCGGATATGTCCGGATTGCTCTTCGCCGAGCAGATTGCCGCCACCGCGCAGATCAAGATCGTGGCTTGCCAAAGAGAAACCGGCGCCTAAGGTGTCGAGTGAGTTAAGCACTTTTAGCCGCTTCTCAGCGCCCTCCGTCAAACGTTTGCCAGGCGGCGTGGTAAAGTATGCGTATGCGCGCGTTTTCGACCGCCCGACACGGCCGCGCAACTGATAGAGCTGTGCCAAGCCGAACATATCGGCGCGATGAACAATCATCGTGTTTGCGTTCGGCACATCGAGCCCCGACTCGACAATCGCGGTCGATAGCAGAATATCGAACTCACCGTCATAGAAGGCGCTCATAATCCGCTCGATCTCAGACGGTGGCAACTGGCCGTGCGCGCGAGCGACCCGAAGCTCCGGCACTGTCTCTTCGAGAAATTCACCGACTTCAGCGATATCAGCAACCCGCGGGACAACGTAAAACGACTGACCTCCCCGGTAACGCTCGCGCAGAAGTGCTTCGCGCAAAATAACTGGGTCAAATGGTGAGATGTAAGAGCGGACCGCCAAGCGGTCGACCGGTGGTGTTGTAATCAGTGACAACTCGCGTACACCAGATAGAGCCAGTTGCAACGTCCGCGGTATCGGCGTTGCCGAAAGCGTGAGCACATGCACGTCTTCGCGCATCTTTTTCAGGCGCTCTTTGTGAGCAACGCCGAAATGCTGTTCCTCATCGATAATCACGAGGCCAAGGTGCAAGAACTCGACCGACTTGCCAAACAGGGCATGCGTGCCGACGACGATATCAACCTGACCTTCTTTGATATCTTTCTTGACGGCATTGAGGTCTTTCGGGCTTACCAACCGCGACGCCTGCGCAATCCGTATCGGGAACCCTTTGAAGCGATCAACAAACGACTTGTAGTGCTGGCGCGCGAGCAGCGTTGTTGGCACAACAACGGCAACCTGAAATCCCGCTAGCGCCGCAACAAAAGCAGCCCTCAGAGCCACCTCGGTCTTACCAAAGCCGACATCACCGCAGACCAAACGGTCCATTGGACGTCCAGCATTAAGGTCGTCGAGAACAGCTTCGATGCTACCCATTTGATCTTCGGTTTCGTCGAACGGAAAGCGTGCAACAAACTCATCGTAAGCACCTTCCGGAGGGGCCATCTGTGGTGCCTCGCGCAGCACGCGCATGGCCGCAACCTTGATCAATTCAGATGCGAGCTCGAGCAATCGCTGCTTCATGCGCGACTTGCGTGTCTGCCAACCGGCACCGCCGAGGCGGTCTAATTGCGCACCTTCGCTATCAGACCCATAGCGCGACAGCAGCTCGATATTTTGCACCGGCAGAAACAGCTTGTCGCCACTTGCATAAATCAGCTCAAGGCAATCGTGCGAAGCGCCCAGTGCCTCGACCGTCTTCAAACTTTCGAACCGTCCGATGCCATGATCGGCATGCACAACCAAGTCACCAATTGAAAGCGCGGTCGCTTGTGTAATGACGTCGGACGCTTTTTTCTTGCGTCGCGGCCGCACTAGGCGGTCGCCAAGCACGTCCTGCTCGCCGATCATCAGTAATTGCTCGGTTTCAAAGCCATGCTCGAGACCCAGCACCGCCATCGCAACGCAATCACCCGGCAGCGCCAGCGCCTCGGCATAGTTCGCAACCGGTCGCACCTTTTCGAGCCCGCGATCCGTCAATAGCTTGATAAGCCGTTCACGCGCACCGGGCGTCCAACACGCCAGAACGACACGCTTCCGCTGAGACAGACGCGATTTGATGTAACCGATCACGGCCCCAAACAGGTCGCCACCATCAGCCTGGCGCTCCGGCGCGAAATTGCGCGATCGTCGACCACCAAGGTCAACGCCAGCACCTTCTTCGCCATCATTAAAGGCTGAAAACACGCCGTTCTCGCGGGCCGCCAACAACCCAGCCCATTCCGACTGGCCGAGATACATTTGCTGCGGTGGCACCGGCTTATACGGTGGCGCCCCAAACGTGCGCGCCTCCAGTCCTTCAACGCGTGCGAGGTAATGTTCTTGAATTTGTTCAAAACGACGCTCGAACGCATTGCCGCTTAACTGATCGAACGTAACCCGCGCATCGCCGGTGTAATCAAAGAGCGTCTCTAGCCCCTCATGAAAGAACGGCAGCCAATGTTCCATACCAGCATAGCGCTGGCCTTCACTGACAGCCTGATAGAGCGGATCATCACCGGTCGCGCCGCCAAACAATTCGACGTACTGTTGCCGGAACCGTTTCGTCGCATCCTCACCCAACGCGCACTCATTGACCGGCATCAGGATCAATTTCTGGACAAGCCGTCCCGTGCGCTGTGTTTCAGGATCAAAGGCTTTTATAGATTCGAGCGTGTCACCGAAGAAATCGAGGCGTACGGGCGAGCTGCGCCCCGGCGGGAAGAGGTCGAGAATACCACCGCGCACCGCGAATTCGCCAGCGTCCATCACGGTGCCGGTTCGCTGATAGCCACCATTGGTCAGCCGCATCATCAAACGGTTCATATCGATCCGCTGCCCCGCCGCCAGCTGGCGCATCGACTTGCGCACAAATTCACGCGGCGGAAACCGCTGCAAAATGCTATTGACCGTCGTCAAAACAATCATCGGCTCTTTGCCCGAGCCTAATGCCAGGCGCGCTAAAGAGGTCATACGTTTGGCAACGATGTCCGAATTCGGGCCGATCCGGTCATAAGGCACGGTGTCCCAAGCCGGAATCGACACTTTCCGCGTTTTAGGTGCAAAAAACTGCAAGCCGCGTTCAAGCGCATCGAGGCGGCGGTCATCACGCGCAATGTGAACAATTGTCGGAGCGTGCCCATCGCTGGACGTTGCCGCGTCGCGCAGCAACTGCACCAGTACAAGTGCGTCGTGGCCCTCGACCACGCCACTGAATTTAACCGAAGGCCGTGCCTCGATCGTTTCCGCCATGCGAAAAGAACCTCAAAATTAAATGTTGCCAGCCTAGACCAGACGCCAGACTGGACTAAACGAGAGAGTGGAAAGCGCGGATATCGTCAATCAGAGCGGCGAACTGCGGTTCCTCGCATGCGACATCAGCGAGCAACCATGCGTTGATCTCTGGATCGCCGACCTGCAAGAACACCTCAAACGTCTCCAGCTCAGAACCCGACATGGCATCAAGCTTGTCTGCGGCATACCGCCCAACCATCCAGTCCATTTCCTTGGTGCCGCGATATTGTGCCCGGTAAAGCGCTCGCTTCCGACGCAACAACAGTGCATCCCTCGGCAGCTCCCCGGTCGCAGACTGCTCATCCATCGTCAGTTCCTCTCAGTCATTGACTGATTTTTGGCTTCGACGCCACGTCCGCGCTTCTGTCGCGACGTCGTTGAGGCGCAAGACTGTATAAACCTTGCTCGGACCGGATGGAAGCGATCCACCACCAGTGCTACAACTTGGCCGAATATCCACAACCTTGCCCCCAACCACGAATGGTTCGAATGCGGCCCGAGACGCTTAATCCATTGTTTGCAGACGCCCAAACGATCAAGGGTGTGGGTCCGCGCGTCGTCACGCTGCTCAAGAAGGCGTTTGATCTGCCCCCCGGCGTTGCCGAACCACGCGTGCTCGATTTTCTGTGGCATATGCCAACCGGCGTCATTGATCGGCGATCCGAGCCAGCCGTACGCGACGCCGTTCCCGGCACCATCGTCACCCTCGCGGTCCACGTCCTCAAGCACCGTGCGCCACCGCGTGGCAACAACAAAGCGCCTTATCGGGTGAGCTGCGAAGACGACACCGGCAAAATCGATATCGTTTTCTTTCGCACCGAACGCTCGTTTGTCGAACGTCAGCTGCCGGTCGGCGAGCTGCGGTTTATCTCCGGGCGGGTCGAAGCTTATGGCGACAAACTGCAAATGGTGCATCCCGACTATATTGTCGCTGAGGAAGCCCGCCAGGATCTGCCGATGCTGGAACCGGTGTATCCGCTCACCGCAGGTTTATCAGCCAAGATACTTGGCAAGCTCAGCCGGCAAGCGATCGCACAGGTCCCGCAAGTCAGCGAGTGGCTCCCGCCGCAGCTGATGCAGGCGCACCAATGGCCATCATTCAACGACGCGGTCACCTTCGTACACAAACCCGTTGATCCAACCGATGTATCAACAGGCGGCCTCCCCTGGCGGCGCCTAGCTTATGATGAACTTCTCGCCGGCCAGCTCGCACTCGGCCTGGTGCGCAGCAGTCTCAAATCGCAAACTGGGCGAGTCGTCAAAGGCGATGGCAACATCCGCCGCAAGCTCATCGATGAGCTTCCATTCGATCTGACCGGTTCGCAGACCGAAGCCATGGGCGAGATTGAGGACGATCTGGCAAGCCCAAGCCGCATGCTGCGACTGCTGCAAGGCGATGTCGGCTCGGGTAAAACCGTGGTTGCACTGCTCACTTGTGCGATCGCCAATGAAATCGGCGCACAGGCAGCCATCATGGCACCGACCGAAGTGCTGGCACGCCAACATCTCGAGACCATCGAACCTCTCGCCAAAGCAGCGGGACTGCGCATCGCGGTATTAACCGGACGCGAAAAGGGCAAGACGCGCGACGCGATACTTGCCGAACTTGCGGCAGGTTTTATCGATATCCTGGTTGGGACACACGCGTTGTTCCAGCCTGACGTTATCTACAAAGATCTCGCAGTCGCGATCATTGATGAGCAGCATCGCTTCGGCGTCCATCAGCGCCTCGCACTCCAGTCAAAGGGCAAAGATGGCGGCAGCAACGTGCTCGCCATGACGGCAACGCCGATTCCGCGAACGTTGCTGATGACCCACTACGGTGATCTCGATGTCTCGCGGCTACGCGACAAACCCGCAGGCCGCAAACCAGTTGAGACGAAGGCAATCCCTGTTGAGCGCATCGACGACGTGATCCAGGGCCTGCGCCGGGCTGTCACCTCGGGTGCGCAGATCTACTGGGTGTGTCCGCTCATCGAGAGCTCAATGGTCTCTGAGTTGGCCGCTGCCGAAGAACGCCAAGCTCATCTCACCCAGCATTTCGGCGACCAGGTCGGCTTGTTGCACGGCGCGATGAGCCCGACCGCCAAAGACGAAATGATGGCGCAGTTCTCGAGCGACAAAATCAAAATCCTGGTATCGACCACCGTCATTGAAGTCGGCGTCAACGTCCCAAATGCCAGTATTATGGTCATCGAACATGCCGAACGTTTTGGGCTCGCGCAACTGCATCAGTTGCGTGGCCGTGTCGGTCGCGGTTCGCGGCAATCATTTTGTATGCTGCTCTATAAAACGCCACTCAGCGAGACCGCAGAGGCGCGCATCGAAATGATGCGCGAAACTGAAGACGGCTTCGAAATCTCGGAGAAGGATCTGGAACTGCGCGGCGGTGGCGAGGTCCTGGGCGCACGTCAATCCGGTTTGCCGGAGTTCCGTGTTGCCGACGTTCCCGGCTTCCAGGATCTCCTGGCCGCTGCACGCAACGACGCAACTATGATCCTGGATCTCGACCCAAAACTCGAAAGCGATCGCGGCAAAGCACTACGCACGCTGCTCTATCTGTTCGAATGCGATGAAGCCGTTCGGCTGTTCCGAGCAGCCTAAGAAAGCACGTCGGACGGTCTGTTTTATTATTTAAAATCAATTAGATACGGATTTATTGGCTAAGTTTTTGCGCTGTCTCAGGTCGCTTTACCCAGGCTGAGCCTGGTGAATTAGTTTTGTTCACAGCTCCGGCGCTAGGGCCACTAAACAGACCTAAAAAGAATTCACCAACGTTTCCGCCAGCGGGCACCACCGTCTCGGGTTTAGCACGCGCAACAACTGCTGGTCTTGATTCTGGTCTGGGTTTCGAGGTCGGCGTGACACGTACAGGCTGACGTGTAATTGCTGTTGACCGCACAACAGGTTCCGCGATCACACGCGCAACTGGAGCTGGTGCGGCAACCGTTACCGGCTTCGGTCTCGTTGCGACGTTCCAAGGCCTTGACGGCTTTGCCGACCTCACCGTCCGGCGCACCGCGCCTGGCACACCAACGCCGCGCTCCACTTTTGGTGTGGCAAACGAAACAACGGAAGACGACCGAGGCAAGGCTACAGGCTTCACAGGCGCGGGCGCAATCAAAGGTGCTGCCGTCACCCGTGTCCGGAATGCCGACGACACTTTCCGGGTTGCCACAACTGGTGTCTTCTTCACGGTTGAAGTGGTTGGCGATAGAATCGAGCCTGTAACTGTCGGCGTTGATGTCCGCTGGCGTGGCTTGACCACGCGAACCGGCTCAATCACGCGAGGTGGCGCCGTCGAAACAATCCGTGGCCGTGAGACAGCACGCGCCACAGGCGCTGAACTGGCAGTCGGTTTCCATTGCGCAGCTGTACCAGCAATCGCAACAGAGGGCGGCTTCACGCCCGCATCTCTAAACGCTTTCATGCGCTCTTCGAGTGCGTCGGCACGATCGCGCATCGACAAATCACCTTTGAAGAAGAGTGCGCTGTTAAGGTCGGAAATGGCTTGCCCGGATTGCTTCAGCGCGCGATTAGAAATCGCCCGGCGATAAAGCGCATAAGTCATCTGCTTTCGCGCTAGAGATCCGGTGCCGATCGCTCGAGACAAATGGTTCACTGCAACATCATGCCGACGGGCCTTCTGAGCCGCCAGTCCAGACCGCAGCGCGTCTTCCGCCAATTTGCGTGAATTTACAGATTGAGCCTGTGTGTCGTTTCCGAAAACGCTGGCCCCAACCACTGTCAGAAAAACAGCCAAAACAGCTGAAACGATCAACCTCGCATTGATCGACAAATTCATCACCGACATCCGAATCGCCCCAAATGATCATTCGCGCAACCACTACGCGAAGCCAAACATCGAAGCAAACTCAAGAAGCCGTTGGCTTCAAAATGTCAGTTACTCAACAGTCACCGACTTGGCCAGGTTGCGTGGTTGGTCAACGTCAGTGCCCATAAAAACCGCCGTGTGATAGGCGATCAGCTGGATCGGGATAGCCGACACAATCGGGCTGACAAATGGATGCACAGTCGGCATGACAACTTGGTGCATAACTTCTGCGCCAAACGCTTCAGGTGGTGCGTCGGAGACCAAAACGATTCGTCCCCCCCGTGCCGCGACTTCTTGCATATTCGAAATCGTTTTCTCGAACAGCGCATCTTTCGGTGCAATCACGATCACCGGAACCTTCTCGTCAATCAGCGCAATCGGCCCATGTTTGAGCTCTCCGGCAGCGTACCCTTCAGCGTGAATGTAGGAGATTTCTTTCAGCTTCAGCGCGCCTTCCATTGCGATTGGAAAGCTCATGCCGCGGCCGAGATAGAGAATGTCGCGCGCTTTCGAGAGTTCTGTCGCAAGCGGAAGATAATCAGCCTCCGTGCGCACAACCGAAGAGATATGCCGTGGCATTTCGGTCAATGCGCCGACCAGCTCCTGCTCAAGCGCTTCGTCAATTTGACCACGCGCCTTGCCAAGCGCAATCGCAAGGCATGCAAGTGCCGAGAGTTGACAGGTGAACGCTTTGGTTGACGCAACACCGATCTCAGGCCCCGCCAAAATCGGCATGATCGCATCAGATTCGCGCGCGATCGTCGACGAGCGCACATTAACGATCGACGCAATACGCTGGCCGTTCTCCTTGCAATATCTCAGCGTCGCCAGCGTATCGGCCGTCTCACCGGATTGCGAAACAAATACAGCTAAGCCGTTATCTGCAAGTGGTGCCTCGCGATAACGCATTTCGGATGCAACATCGATCTCAACCGGCACCCGCGCATATCGCTCGATCCAGTACTTCGCCACGAGGCCGGCATAGTAAGCCGTGCCACATGCCGAGATCGTCACCCGATCGACCTTGGCGAGATCCAATCCAAGATCCGGGATTGCGACCTGATGCGTCGACATATCAATATAGTGCGCCAGTGTGTGGCTCACCACTTCAGGCTGTTCATGGATTTCCTTGTGCATGAAGTGACGGTGATTGCCCTTATCAACTGTCAACGCACCAGCAACCGCCTGCACTTTGGGGCGCTCGACACGCACACCATCCCGATCATAGATCTCTACGGTCTCGCGCCGAAGAACGGCGTAGTCGCCTTCATCAAGGTAAGTGATCTTGTTGGTGAACGGTGCCAACGCAATCGCATCTGAACCAAGGTAAACTTCGCCCGTGCCATGACCAATTGCCAGCGGCGAACCTTGTCGCGCGGCGATCATAAGGTCATCGTCATCGGCAAAAATGATGCCCAGCGCAAAGGCGCCCGTCAGCCGCTGCAATGTCTCTTGGACCGCTTCGAGATGAGACTTGCCTGCGTCCAGATAGTGCGTGATGAGATGGACGATCGTTTCCGTGTCAGTCTCGGATTCGAACTGACAGCCAGCTGCCACCATTTCGTCGCGCAACTCTCGGAAGTTCTCGATGATGCCGTTATGTACGACCGATACGCGCGCGCTCATGTGTGGGTGCGCATTGGTCTCTGTTGGTTTGCCATGCGTTGCCCAGCGCGTGTGACCAATCCCAGCCTTGCCGCCAAGTGGTACTTCAACAAGCCGCGCCTCAAGATTACGCAGTTTGCCTTCCGCGCGCCGTCGTTGGAGCCCGCGCTCAACAATCGTCGCAACGCCCGCTGAATCATAGCCGCGGTACTCAAGCCGGCGCAGGGCATCGACAATGTCATGCGCTACGTCTTCCTTACCTAGGATGCCGACGATGCCACACATGCCACTCTCTCCTTGATCAAGTGTTCGTTTCGTCTCTAATGCTTTGATCCGCTCTATAACGGCAAATCACTAATTTTATCGGCGCATTACATCGCATCGACTGAATTATTTGGCGTTTGCTTTGCGCCGCTTCATGACCGTTCGAAATTTTTCGGCCCAACCCTCTCGCGTCGACTGTTCAGCCCGCTCCAGTGAAAGGGCATTGTCAGGCACGTCTTTGGTAATCACGCTGCCCGAGCCGACAAACGCCCCATTACCAATCCGCACGGGCGCAACCAACGCCGAATTAGACCCGACAAATGCGCCATCACCGACTTCGGTGCGATGTTTGAAAAAACCGTCATAATTGCAGAAAATCGTGCCAGCTCCGATGTTTGCGCCGTCGCCTACGCGGCCATCGCCCAGATATGAAAGATGATTAGCCTTCGAGCCGACCCCCATATCGACATTCTTCACTTCAACGAAATTGCCGATGTGGACGTTGGCGCCAAGCTTCGCTCCCGGCCTTAGTCGCGCATAAGGACCGATCCGAGCGCCATCACCGATCACGGCTCCTTCAATATGGCAGTTCGCCCGTATCTGGACGTCATTGCCAACCGTCACGCCGGGGCCGAAAAACACATTCGGCTCGATCACGACATCCTCGCCAATCACAGTGTCATGGGAAAACCAGACTGTTTCGGGTGCAATCAACGTCGCGCCGCCGCGCATCATATCGTCTCGCCGGCGATCCTGATAAACCGACTCAGCAACCGCCAGCTGCGCCCGGTCATTAATGCCGAGAAGCTGTGCTTCGTCACTCGCAACCGCGACTGTTTTCAGGCCGGCATTGCGTGCGATTTCAACTGCATCTGTGAGGTAAAATTCATTCTTGGCATTGTCGCAGCTGATCTGATCAAGGATGCCCAACAGATCCGGGCAACGAAAGGCCATCACGCCTGAGTTGCATAGCCGCACGGTCCGCTCAGCCTCACTAGCGTCATTGTGTTCCCGAATAGCCAACAGATCACCGCTCTCAGACGTCAACAGACGGCCATAGCCGGTTGGATCAGCCGCCTCAAACCCGAGAACCGCGACATTGGCGCCTGCATCAAGCGCCGCTCGCATCTCAACAAGTGTTTCTGGCCGTAACATTGGTGTGTCGCAAAACAAGACAAACACGTCACCGGCGGCGGCGATGGCCTCGCGCGCTGCGAGCACCGCGTCTGCAGTACCCTTTTGGCCGGCCTGAAGAAACGTGTGGGCGCCGGGCGAGCAGTGTTCGGTCTCATTGCAAACATTGGTCATGTCAGGGCCAACCACGACTGCCACATCACCATCCAATGCCTCATCGCTTGCAGCCAGCACATGGCCTAGAAGTGACCGACCTGCAATAGCGTGCAGCCCCTTTGGCAGACGTGATTTCATCCGCGTGCCCTTGCCGGCCGCCAGCACGATCGTCAGCGTCTTCGTTTGCGTCATCTGCTCATCACCCACGCCTGCTGCGCCCAAAGGCCGGATTATCGACCCGAACGCGTTGTTTACGTCCCATCGCTTTAACTGTTGTTGTGCCAATACACATCAAACATTTGCTTAATGCATGCAGCAAACGCTCTACGATCGGCCTAATCCAGCATTTTGTCCGACAACTCTCTCTCAGTCCAACACTGTGACCGATTTGCATTTTCCACAGCCACACTGTGTCTTTCAGACAATCTCCGTTGACCCATATCCATCGACCAAATTAGTAATCATCCATTCGTCATGCGCATCGTTCGCTGTCGGCTCGCGTGCATTTGAGCCAACCCAAGCTAGTCCGGGGTTAGATCAAGATGTCCGAGCTGAGAGCGGAATTGCGTCCAAAAAATTCGCCCGTCTTCTGGCGGGCCTATATGCTGTCCTGGGCCGTATTGGCTGGCGGTGCATTGTTGTATCTCACAGTGCACACTGCCCCCTCAGGCACCATGAATTCAACCTTGGCAAAGGCGCCTGACAGCAATCAGGAAACGAACCGGGCTGAACTGGATCGCGACCAGTTGAGTGCGCAGGTCCGGTCACTCAACAAGACTGTGGCTTCGCTACGCACAGATCTGGCCCAGTTCAAACAGAACGCGAGCGACCGCAGCCAAGCATCAGCGAACACATTGCCAGTCACGGTGCCTGAGCAGACGGTCTCTGCCCTACCCGGCCAAACCGTCCAGCAAGAAGTCAGCAACATCACGACGGCATCGCTTCCTAGAGCCGAATCGAAAATACCAGCGCCAACTGCTGAAACCACTGCCGCTCCGGACTCGACGGCCAGCAAACTCGTCACGATCGTAAACGCAACGCCATCCGCGGCAGCGCAACCGACTGCAACCCTCAGCCCTGCAACCGCCGTCTCTCCGACGACCCTGCCTGTCGCTGAGACACAACCACGCCGTGGGCGCAACCTCGCGACGTCACTGCTTCGTCCGGGCAGCGTGCCACCTCTGCCGCCGTATAATCTCCAGGCGACGGCAGCCATTGCGACCCCGTTATCAAGCTCTTCAGCAAACAATGCTACTGCCGCGGTCAGTCAAACCGCCCGCGATGCGATTGCGAAATCAGTGCCGGTCGCGACGCAGACAAGAGCGGCAGCTTTCGGCGCACCAATCGTCAAACCACGCCAGGCCACTGGATCTGCGGCCTTGTCACTATCAACTGCCCAATCAGTCACCGGCCTGCGCGCCAGTTGGTTACTGCTGACAACGCGCCACCCGAGCATCTTCGTTGGCTATCAGCCGCACTATGTCGCCGATCAGTCCAGTGGCAACTATAGGCTGCTCGCCGGCCCGATATCCAATCACTCAGATGCTGATCGGATTTGCACTGAATTGCGGGCCCAAAACGTAAGCTGCGGCGTCACCTCTTACATTGGCAGCGCCCTGTAAGAGACTGTCGGCGACAACCCAGCACGCAAAAAGGCGGTTACCACAATCAATGGTACCGCCTTTTCTTTTGTCATCGAGCCAGCATTCTCGGCAGGTTCAAACCGTGACCGGCACGTTATCCGTCAGAGTTTCGACGCTTTGAACGTGTCGCAGACATCCATGCGCCCTGCCTTGTAGCCGGTACTGAACCACCGCACGCGTTGCTCTGCGGTGCCATGCGTAAACGCATCCGGCACAACGTAGCCTTGCTGGCGCTTCTGAATCATATCGTCGCCAATCGCGTTTGCCGCGTTCAAGCCTTCTTCGATGTCGCCCGGCTGCAACCTGTTATGAAGCTGATGGTTGAGGTTTGCCCAAACCCCAGACAGACAATCGGCTTGCAGTTCCATGCGCACCTGGATCTTGTTGGCTGAACTCGGATGACGCTGCTTAAGTTGTACGACCTTATCCGCGATGCCGAGCAGCTTTTGCACGTGGTGCCCGACTTCATGAGCAATTACGTAAGCTTGCGCGAAGTCACCGGGTGCTCGGAACTTACGTTGCAGCTCCTGATAAAACCGCATGTCGATATAGACTTTTTGATCAGCCGGACAATAGAACGGACCCATCGCCGATTGCCCGGTACCGCAAGCGGTCCGCGTCGTTCCTGAGAAGATGACTAATTTTGGTTCTTTGTACTGCCGACCAAACTTCTTAAAGACACGGTTCCAGACATCTGGCTCCCCGACGTTTTGAGTGGGTAATTTTTTGCCACCAAGAGTTGTCAATGACATCAAGCGCTACTCAGGATTAGTATGTTGGTGCTCGCCCCGCCGCGGTTCAAGCCTGCCGTCGTGCTCGCGGCCGTCAAGGACAA
>CAJQQK010000183.1 GCA_905480435.1 uncultured Hyphomicrobiaceae bacterium
GCCGATTCAGATCACCCAGAGATGTTGATTAGCCCGTCCTGCACAGCCTGCCCGCAATCGCCGGACAGACTGCCCACAATGCCCCGGACGCGCTGCCCGCGTTAAACCGGATCAACTGCCCGCAATGGACCGGATCGGGCACATACACCATCGGCTTTTTCATATCCACTCATCATGAGAGCGTCAATCAAGCCAAACACAAGATAATATGTGGGGGCGCAAATCGGCCATTCACAGGCTGCTCACCGAACTTTCATTTCTCGATAGCGGTGCTGTCACTGATATGGGATGTTAGCGATTGATAAAGTGAAAGAATTCGAAGGCATGTCATGAACAACGGATCATTCTGGATTCTCATCCCTGCCAGGGGCGGGTCGCGCGGATTGCCTCGAAAGAACGTTCGGCTGTTGGGAGGCTTGCCGTTGATAACGCATGTCATTCGAACAGCCCTCAAGGTCTGCCCTTGTGAGCGCATTGTCGTGATTACCGATGACGATGAAATTGCAGCCCTAACCGCTGTAGAAGGCGTCAGTGTTATGCGGGAACCGCAGACAACTGGTCGAGCCACGCTTGATCAGGTTTCGCTAAATGCGCTGCCTTTCATTCAGGAGTTGGGAGCGCAAGATGGAGACATTTATCTCACTCTTCAGCCGACCTGTCCGTTTTTGCGGTCTGAACGGATCGTGGAAGCGTTAGAGGCTTTCGAAGGCGGAGCGGGCTCGATCATTACTGTGGTTGACGACCGCCACCTTCGTTGGCGCAGGAAGGCAGATGGCCAACCCATCCCTCGCTACGTTGCACGCGTTAATCGTCAGGTACTAGAGCCGGACTTGCGAGAAACCGGCGCAATTATTGGTTGCCGGATACGCGACTTGAAAATTCATAAAACCCGTATCGTTGAACCGATCCAGCTGATCGAGGTGAGCGAGAACGAGGCAATCGATATCGATGGATTTGCGGACTGGGCCGTTGCCAATTACCTGATTTCCCGGCGCGAAATTATCATCCGTGCCGATGCTGGACCGACATTGGGCATGGGGCACGTGTATCGAGCCCTCGCGATTGCGCAAGAATTGGCTCATCATAAGGTGACGATCGCGACTGATGCGGGCCAAGCGTTGGGAGCGGCATTCCTGTCTCAGTTTCCTTTTGATCTCAGAGAGGTAGAAGGCGACACGGGCTTCTTGACGCTCATCGCTGAGTGTCAGCCGGACCTGGTGATCCTTGATCAGTTGGATACTGACGCGGACTACGTGGGCGCACTGAAAGGAAACGCAAGAAGTGTCGTGACCTTCGAAGACCAAGGGCTCGGCGCCCAGGAAGCGGACCTCCTAGTTTCGGATCTGTATCCCAACCTTAATGTGCCGCCTGCCCGACAGCTATCTGGCATCACAAATTCGATCCTCGCGCCAAGCTTCGAGACAAATACTCAGCAGGCACCTTTTAAAGAAAGGGTTCAAAATGTTCTTCTGATTTTTGGTGGAACTGACCCGTCCCACCTCACAGAGAAGACGCTGACGGCGCTCACCCAGACTAAGTACAAGGGGCACTGCACTGTTGTTACAGGTCTTGGGTTCGATCGTCCTCTTGCACTCGAATCATATGGTCTCGAAGGGACACTGCTCAGCGACGTGAAATACATGCCGGGCGTCATGCGACGTGCAGACCTAGCTGTGTCAAGCGCGGGGCGCACTGTCACAGAGCTCACGAGTTTGGGAATTCCAGTACTTTGCCTCTGTCAGAACGACAAGGAGCTCACCCATACCCATGCATCCCCACGTTTTGGCGTGATAAGTCTTGGACTCGGTCCTCTGGTCAATACGGAGAGCCTGGCTGCGCACATTGAACGATTGATAGCAGCGCCGCTGCTCAGGCGCACTTTGCGCGAACGCGCGTTGCACGAAACACGTGAGCGAGCCAATACGAAAGTGATTAGCAGAATACTCGATGCTATTGACTGGGATTGACTTGGCAATAACGATCTTCGACCATTAAGCGAGTGGGTAACGCGTTTATGGCGTCATTTTTTTTTCAGACGAGAGCTATCATTTTGTCTTATTGCGGGTGTGCCAAAAGACCTCTGGATCGTGTCGAGATCGGCCTTCCGTCACTTGCCGTCGTAGTCCCTCCAAAACTACGACTATATTCCAGCGTTAGGCCTCTTTTCACCAACCACTATATCACATTGAAAGGTCTCATTGCCCGGATCGTGATCGAGGGCTTGCGGCGTTGCCACAATGATCTGCGAACTCGCGCATCACATATTGAGTAGTAGACGCCGGCTCCCGAAGCTAGGGGCTCGGATGTATGCACGGTACTACTCTCTCTGAGATCTAAGCTCGGACGGGCCATAACTCCAACATTGATGCTGTGGACGACGCCGGCACCTCACGTGGTTCTACCGTCAGATGATGGTTGAGCGCGAATCATTCGAGGCAATGTTGACATGCAGCAATCTCAACCCGTAGGTGTCGATCTCGCCAAGATTGTTTTCCAGGTTTATGGCGCCGATGAGAGTCGAGAGGTTGTCTTCGTCAATCAGCTGTGCCGCAACTAGGTGATTCAAACGCCACAGTGAACACCAGATCGAATACCGGTGTTCACTCGATCAATCAGCACAATTCAATGACGCTTGGACCACTGATCCAACGAAGCCAAGTCGTCACGAATCTTCTTCTCAGTAGTTGGTCCTGGCCCAAGACATTCACGAATTTCCTCCTCTATTTGAGCATTTTCCGCTCCTGACTTCTTCAACTCCACAGCAAGTGAATATTGATCATCATTACGCCCCTCATCTTTCCCCATGACCACAACCTTCAATGCATCAGCAGCCACTCTGGCTTTTTGCTGAGACGCCGTCCTGATTGACATCCTTCGCTCAGAAAACTGAACCTTTGTTGGCTTTGTGGTTGCCCAGATCTTCTGTGGATCAATTGCATACCGCTCAAGTTCTCTGGTCTTGGTCTCATAATTTTCGAAGAATGCCCACTCCTGATGCTGTCTATTCGTTCCTGGGAAGTAGTACGATTGAATTGGTTTTCTACTGTTCCGATCCAACCCAGACGTCTCTGATGGAAATCCTGCCTGTTCCAATCGTCTCTCAACGTAATCAAAGCATGCATGATACTGTTCAACCGTTCGAGCAGGTTGTTTGAAGAACATGATCACACGATACCTGTTTGGTTGTTTGTCCGATCTGTTAAACGAATTCGTGATCACAAAGCTACGGCGTCCACTGGGCGATTCCTTTGATGCAAACACATTGATGAAGTCTTCACGACTGACTTTACCATTGTCAAAATCCAGCACCGAGAAACTTGCTTCGACGAAACACGCATGACACTTCAACGATTTCTGATCTGGTTTGGACTTGAATATCGATGGACAGTACAGCTTAATTTGATCTTTGCTATCAACAATTTCTCTCGACATGGTACGCAATCTCTTGATCCATTCCTGAATATTCATCTGGATCTCACTGCAGTCCTCCTTTGTAATCCTATTGGTTTGTTCATGTGTGGTCACATAACAAGTCTTTAGTTGCTCCCCGATATTATTTGATTTCCCAATATCAGTACCAAATCCCTTAATAGAAGAAAAAGGTATTGATTTCGGCGAAACCATTGATGTTCTAATTCTTCTAGAGATAACTCGATGATTCTTTTGCGATGATGTCAATGGAACCAGTGATTTCCGGTACTTATCCAAATCACCAATTTGAATCATATGGCTTCCTTCTATTAATAAAACCAATCGTTCAGCAGTTGATTTATCTGGTACAACAAGACGAACAAGATCATCACATGATTCATTTCTCAATGATGTCCTCATGACTGATTGATACGTGATCTCATGTGATTCAGCAGTTCGAATCTGTTCCATATCAAAACCGAGATTTTTTAACACTTTCAGGTGTTTTGGCGTCCTATTCAAAGCAGCAGAAAAATACATAGCCTTGTAGTCTCGGTAATCATTTAAGCCATGTGAATGAATTGATATCTTCTTCACATTGCGCTTTTGATCCAGTACCGATTTCCGATCATTGTTGGACACATACAATAACTGTTCATTACCAAATCTCCCGATGACATTCTTATCCATCAGATCAATGAATGTCTCAGAACCAGTAGCAACTGTGTTGTAAAGATACTTGCTGAAATTCCTGTTCTCAAAGAAGTATCCAATCTCACAACTCATTGGTTTGATATCAGTTCTCAAGCGAGACGTGATTTCATCATGTGGTCCCATTCGCAACTCATGGAATTTCTTCAACCAATGAAACAGTAACGAATCTTCAACATTGGCACCTAACAGGATCGAATTATCGAGCAGCTTTTTATTGAGCATTGATGGCTCCTCGACGAACTGAGTGGGTAACCTCGGTCTCAGTGCCTTCTGCTACCCTGAGGGATTGGCTTTTTTGTTCGACCCCCTGCTGAGCCCGCTTTTCCGTCCCTACCCACATGTAATCTGCGCCGACGTGTGGAGTGGCAGTCCAGGAAGGCCCGGTTTGCGGGCCTCCTGAAGGGCTTGTCCCTGACGGCCGCGAGCACGACGGCAGGCTTGAACCGCGGCGGGGCGAGCACCAACATACTAATCCTGAGTAGCGCTTGATGTCATTGACAACTCTTGGTGGCAAAAAATTACCCACTCAAAACGTCGGGGAGCCGCATTGATACACACGTAACTTCATTGATGTTCTCGTTAGAAGAGAACTGTTCGTTTACTACCAACCTTTCCCAATCAGCGATTTCAACAAGATCGCGTCCCAGGGCGTGGTGTAACAGTGCTCGATTTCGGCGGCTTCGGCTGAAGTGAGCCCACAGGGCGAACGCAAGGCGAAGCCGCTTATCCACAGCCCGTCAGGGCGGTCATGGTCCGACTCAATGTTTGTTTGG
>CAJQQK010000184.1 GCA_905480435.1 uncultured Hyphomicrobiaceae bacterium
GCAGACGAAATCGAGGCTGTCGCCATGGCACTCAATACGAGACCGCGAAAAACCCTCGGGTGGATGACGCCTGCAGAAGCCTTGGACCAATATCTTCGATGAAGTAAAGTCAACGTTGCGACGACCATTTGAATCCGCCCAATATGTTTCAATCAAATACACGGAGCGGTTGGCCGAAGCCGGCCTGGTGCCATCGGTTGGCAGTGTCGGCGACAGTTACGACAACGCACTCGCCGAAACGATCAACGGGCTTTACAAAGCTGAAGTGATCCACCGGCGCGGGCCGTGGCGGACCATGGAAGCTGTCGAGTTCGCAACGCTCGAATGGGTTGACTGGTTCAACAATCGACGCCTGCTTTCATCAATCGGCAACATGCCGCCCGCCGAAGCGGAAGATGCCTACTATGCCAGCCTGGAGGAACTGAAGATCGCCGCCTGACTCAAACTAAACAGCCTCCGGGAATACCGGGGCGGTTCACCGCTTAAAGCCCCAGATTCGGAAGCGGGTGAAAAGTATTACAAATCAATTGTTATTCTGACTATCACCACAGTAAAGCCTCGTAGAGGCGTCAATTGGTTAGCAGACAAGTCAGAATGCCCGCCGCGTCTCACGCAACACCGGTCGTGCATCAATTGAGTGGCATTGTGAGTTTGATGCTACCGCCATAGGCTTCGAAATCGTTGGCCCCGATTCCGTCGTAGAATCCTTCACCAGCAACCGACCAGCCATTATTGAATCGTGCCGATAGGCTGGCCTGAGCGCGTGCTCGTATGTCGGTTGTTTCCGTGGCGGCGCCTGTATCGATATCGACGATCGGTGCTGTGTCGAAATCCCAGATGCCCTTGATCGAGAGGCTTGGCTCAATGGTTGTGCCGTCGGCGCCTTTAAAGCGGTAAGAAACTCTTGGTCCGAAGGTCATGCGCCCCAGGGAAACAGATTGCCCTGGAATTCGCACATTCATACTATCCGTGTAGGCTTTTTGATGTTCTTCGAAGAAGAGCACACCGATATGCGGCGCGAAGTGCCATGCATCGTAGTTGAAACTGCCTGTTAGGGTCCCCCGCGCCAACCACCGTGTCGTGTCAAAGGTGTCGGTGTACGTATTGAATGGGCTTACGTCGTTTTCCGACTGTCCCCATGCCAATCGGCCGTCGAATATCAGGTTTTGATGAATTCGAGCAGCAATGTAAGGACCGATCAGCCAACCTTTGCCGTCAACAGAGATAGATTTGTCTGTATCTTTTTCGTCGGCCCAGTCGAACTGGCCCATCAACCCAATCACTAGATCCTGGCTGAGTTGATAATCGGCACCAACGTAAAGCAGCCCGAGATTGCTCGTCGCGCTGTCGCTGCGTGCTTGCGACCACTGACCTTTGACCCAGATGTCAAACCCATAGGATGGGACCGGTCCAGCAAGGCTCTGCGTGCCAAGAGCCATCATGTCTCCGAGCTGCGCACGCTTCTTATGCTTTTGCACATCACCGGAGGCCATAATTTGGCGAAGGCTGGTGGCGAAAGCAAAGCGGTTGTTGTCGAGCGTGCCTTGTCCTGTCAGGCTTATTGGACCTTCGCTAACGGCACCACGTTGCGTTAGCCGCCCTGTCAACTCGGGATCAGCAGCAGTGATCTGATCGGAACGACGGCTTAAGAAGTTCGCAATGACGCGCTGCGTGCGTGTACGTGTTGTGTCAGAAAGATAAGCGTACTGGCTGTTGGCACTCGTCGCCGACATCGCCGAGTTGTTGGTCACCGTGACATCAACGGTGCCAGTCCCGGCCGGTGCAACCGCCGTAATCTGCGTATCAGAATCCACGACGTAGCTCGTCGCATTGGTGGTCCCGAACTGCACGCTGACAGCACCGGTTGTCCCGGTGAATCCAGTCCCGGTAATGACGACACTGTTGGTGCCGGCCTCGGGCCCTGACGCCGGAGATAGTCCCGTCACCGTGGGTGCAGCGAGATAAGCGTACTGGCTGTTGGCACTCGTCGCCGACATCGCCGAGTTGTTGGTCACCGTGACGTCAACTGTGCCGGTTCCGGCTGGTGCAACCGCCGTGATCTGTGTATCGGAGTCCACGACATAGTTCGTCGCGTTGGTCGAACCGAACTGCACGCTGGCAGCACCGGTCGTACCGGTAAATCCAGTCCCGATGATCACCACCGGATTGGTACCCGCTGCCGGTCCCGATGTCGGTGATAGGGCGGTTACGGTGAGGGCGGCGAGATACGTATACTGGCTGTTGGCACTGGTCGCCGATGTCGCCGAGTTGTTCGTCACCGTGACATCAACTGTGCCAGTCCCGGCCGGTGCAACCGCCGTGATCTGCGTATCGGAATCCACGACATAGCTCGTCGCATTGGTGGCACCGAACTGCACGCTGGTAGGACCGGTTGTCCCGGTGAAGCCGGTGCCGGTAATCACAACATTGTTGCCACCAGCCTCGGGCCCTGATGTCGGAGCCAGTCCCGTCACCGTGGGTGGAATAAATGTCCCACCAAATACTCCACCAGAAAGCGTGCCTGCTGTTATAGCATAGACGGCACCGGTGCGAGTGAGAGTTGCTCCTGAGAAGCCGACACTGTTGCTATTCGCGCCTACCGACAGCAAGCACGCACCGCCATCCGGCAGAGTAATTGTCCCAACATTCGTGCCAATGCCACCCGTGCTCGTCGCACCTACACAAAAGATCGAACTGATGCTTAGGAGGTTTGACTCATCCGAGAACCGTATTTTGACCGGAAAAGAGTTCCCTGACCGGGGGGCGTCATCCGGCAACATCAGAACGAAACTGATGCCAACTGAATAGAAGAGAGTTGAGGAGTCATATCCAGTGTCGGTTATTGCAGCTCCAATGCAACTCGCGCCTGATCCAGTGATCCCATCGCGTATTAGAGGAACAGAACCAGCGCTAGGAATAGTATGGGTAGGCGCCATGCCGCCTACAGGGCAGTTCACTTGTGACCAGGCGTTGTTTGGAGCGACGCCGACACTCAATCCGACTACGGATATCGAGAGGAGAAGAATCAACCAGCGTTTAATATCTAGGATAACGCTATAGTGCGCGGCAGAAGCGCCAAGCTTAGCTTCACTTATCCAAAGGAACATACTCAAAACGCCTTACTGAACTAAAGATGAAATAGATCCTTAAGGTGCAGTGACTTCCTACAATCGAAGTGTCGCCGTAGGAGCGGCACCAAGCTACTCTAACTATTGATTAGTAACCCACGTCGCCTGCTTCATCTTTGTTACTAATAGAGCACTCTCCGCATGTGTAAAAGATTTGATCGTCTGGAAGAGTTTTGATCTGCTGACGTTGCAGATTCAGCACACTGATCAACAGCCTATACCCTAATGATACTTCATGGAGGTATCGAATTCGCGTAACAAATGGGTTGAATTGCTGTCTATGTTACGCAATATGTAACGGGCAAATCCAATTGTTACATGGGGTAGGCAGTGGCTCGTCGGATCGGCTATGCACGCGTCAGCACTGAAGACCAGAAGTTGGCAATACAGAAAGCGACGCTGGACAAAGATGGCTGTGCCATCATTTTCGAAGAGAAACGGACTGGCACAAAACGCAATGATCGCCAACAACTGGAATTGGCGCTCAAGGTTCTGACCAAAGGGGATACTTTGGTTGTGACGCGTCTTGATCGACTTGGCCGTTCTATGCGGGATCTTGCCAATCTGGTGCACGAGATCGAGGAGATCGGCGCCAATCTCCGTGTCATTGAACAGAGTGTCGATACAGGCACATCAGCAGGCCGCGCGTTTTTTGGCATGTTGGCTGTCTTTGCCCAGTTCGAGACCGACGTACGCCGGGAGCGTCAGGCCGAAGGTATTGCTAAAGCTAAGAAGGCGGGTGTCTACACCGGCGGCAAGGCACGAATTGATCGGGATCGGGTCAATGCCCTGTCAGCAGATGGTATGGGTCCGGCTGCCATTGCCCGGAAGCTTGGCGTATCGCGGATGTCCATTTATCGAATATTGCGGGAAACAGAGGTGTAGTCTCTGACATTCAGCTGGCGTGAATTTGCTTCAATCAGCTCAATAGATAGCAGCTTTGCACAGGTAGCTGTCATCGGTGCATCTGAGCGAGCGCAGAGAACGAGATCGTTGAGCCTTGACCGCACCACCCCAGACAGCCGACATTGCTTGATCGATGCTGTGAGTCATCGAAAGTTCGTCAGCTTTCTGAGAGCTTCGAGCATCAGCAATTGGCCTCTCGTCGCGATGGGCCACGAGCTGCCGTACGTCGGTCGCGCCAACTTAATCTATCCTCGGAAACGCTCACCTTACTCCGGAAACCCCGAATGTGAGCTGATCTGCTCTTGGCTTGATGCCCAGGCAGGTTGTTCAGCTGTGAATATCCTGACCCTTTCGGCCATGAAGCATGTTGCTGCAGATCTGTTCTTGTCGGTCGGGGTCTTGGCAAAAACCGTAAAGACTTCCGCAGCAGCGGCGCCGGTGATCCACTGTTTTGCGCCGTCGAGCACCCAGGCGTCGCCGTCCTTGCGAGCGCGCGTGGTGATTGCCGCGGCATCTGAGCCTGCATGCGGCTCTGTCAGTGCAAAAGCCGGTGCACCGCGTTCACCGCGTGCAAGGGGGCGTAAGAATCGTTCCCGCTGCTCTTCAGTGGAATGTTTGCCGAGAATTGAAGCGGCGAGGTTTGCGGCAACCATGACCACGGCAACGGATGCATCGCTACGGGCGATCGCTTCGATGGCAAAAGCATAGCTCTTGTTGTCTAGTCCCGGACCGTCATCGGCCGGTGAGACCTTCATCGCCATTCCGCCCAACGAAGCAAGTTCGGCAATCAATTTGGATGGAAAGCCGCCCGTCTTATCTCGGTCTGCCGCGCCCGGAGCTAGTCGGTCTTCCGCGAACCTTATCATCGCGTCCCGGATGCTGCGCTGTTCGTCAGTCAAGAGGAAGCCAAGGCGTTCAAGGTCTGGAAGTGGCATTGGGATCTCTTCATTCGCGGACGACAACTGAGCGCCCTGTCTACCATAGCTGATGATTTGGCATCCAGCTCGATGCAATGCTCATGAACGAGGGACCGATACAATTCCGCACCCTGCGCCATGTCGAAGAGTGACCACTTCTCCCCGAGGCTTCGGGACTGACATTTCGGCCATAGGGCAGCAGCGGTTAAACTACACGCATGATCGTTAGCCCGAGCTTGCGGCCTGGGATCAGCTTGCCAGTTGGATCAACGAAGTACCTTGAACTGCGGACATCAGAGACAAGCTCAACTCTGTCGAATGTTACCAATCGCGAATGACAGCTATTGGGATATTGCTACAGAGCGAGTTCTTCAACTGTTTGATTTGACTCTCTCAATCCAACCCAACATGTCCAAACACCATTGCTGTTCGAGCGCTTGGTCGCGTTCCTCCAAGCGCCAATAGGTCTTCCAGTGCATGCCTCTTGGTTTGGGTGGAAACGGTTCTTCCAATGATCCGACCTGCCCCAGCCGCTTGCGCAACTTGTGGCGTCGATCTGCTGCGCGGCCGAATATCGGCTCATATTGGCTTTCATATTTCAACTGGTAGCATTCTCGGCACCGATAATATGAACCGCCGTAGATGATCCGACAGCGCCGATTGCAGCTTGGGCAAGCGAACCATTGGCGCCGTCCATTGAAATTGGCGTCGGTCCAGGTGAATGGGATCAATTCGTTGACATCATGCCAATCGTCACCGGATTGCCGGGACCGATAGATCAATCGCAGGCCGCCAACTTCGACACGATAGCAAATCGATCCAGTCGTCTTTCCATCGCGGCTCCAAGTTATGTTGCCCGAGTTGCCGGGTGTCAAAGAGCCCTGACGTTTCAGCCAAGCAATGTCGATGCTGAGGTAGTCCTCACACTTATCTACGAGGAAACCGTATCCGCTGGTTCTGCCTGATCCACGTCCACCCATTTTTTTTCACTCGGATTTTCCCGAAATCATTTGGGAGTTTGCCCTAACCGTGCCATTGCCGAGCGCGCCGCATGCGTTTTGCGAAACGAAGCCAATGAAGTTCAGACCGCTTCAGTGGCGCTTTTCCCGATTTCAGCTGTGTGTGATTCGATCGACTTGAGTCGCCATTCCTGAGCCTCCCGAAGGGCCTTCAAAGCCTTGTAAAGCTGGTTGTCCAACGTTGTCTGATAACGCGTCAGCGGTTCCAGTGTAGGGCGAGGCAACACCATCCGACGCGCTTCAACCTTTTTCGCAAGTGCAACGAGCGCCGGGCGCTCTTCAGCGGTGTCAATCTGCTTTTGGCACCATTGGTGCAATTCAGAAATGAAGCTCACCACACCACCGGGATGCTCTTCAAGATAGGTCGCCGGCTCTTCTTGATCTTCTTCTGCTTCGACCTTGAGTTGGAGAAGAACGAGCGGAGCTGATTCTTGAATGGCTTCCAGGCTGATATCAGAGAGGTTGTCGATCTCGTCAATTACTGACCTGCACCAGTGCTCTTGCTCGGTATCGTACGGCTGCAGATCGTCTTCCGATATGGCAAGCTCTGAATAGGATCTATCGAGTTCCGAATTGACGCCTTTGGCGATGCTCCTCTGATCCAAATTCAGATTGAGCGATGCTGTTTCGGCGGCCACCAATCGCTTCTGCCGCCATATGGCGATCGCAATGCGCTCAACCAACGTGAGCTCTATTGCTCCAACCGGCGCAAGTGACGACTGAAGATCAATTTGGAGTTGCTGGAACTCGGCAGGGTCTTCGTTTTCAAGGAACAATCGGTCGCTCAGTATGCCATGCCGCAAGGAGTTAGCGCTTGCCGTCGCCTTTCCGTTTTCTGTGATTGGGCCGGTGCTCTTGGACGCATTGGTACGATTGGCGAGCTGTCGCCGATCGGACATGGGTGTCTCCCGATGCTGCGAAAATTATCATCAAGCCATAGTCGATCTGCCCACAATGGTCACCTGCTCAGGGATGGGCATGTCGCTGGATCGGGTCTAAGGTATCAGCGATACTCAATGCTCGAATAGCGGGATCGGCGTATTCTCTAGATGGACAAGAGCCAGCTCAGCAAACGTGACATCTGTACCAAGTTGATCACGCCGGCTGTGAAGGCCGCTGGTTGGGATGAAATGACCCAGATTCGCGAAGAAGTAAGCTTCACGGCTGGGCGGATCATTGTGCGCATTCAGCTGTGCTTATTCGTGTGAGTTAAGACAATGGGCCATGTTCGCCTTGGAGAGCTCCCGACATCCCGGAAATGGCGACATGTTGTCAAGCTGCTTGAAGACGGGGCAACTACCAATCAGATAGCTGCTGCTGTCGCCGATGCGGCGGAAAAAGATCTGATCAGTGCACAGGGTGATCCAGCTCTCTCCTACACCGTATGGCTGTTGACGCAGATCCCTCTGGCGGCGCGATCGGACAAGTTCTCAGACGAACTCACCGCGCTGGGTTTCTCGCCCGGCAGTGAACATTCTCTTTTGAACCTCATTGCCAACTTCCCGGCTGCTGTAGAAAGCCAAATCAAAGGACTGCCGGGCCGTACTGATCTTGGCGAGCTGGCCCAACAGGCAGCAGCAGAGAGCATTTCGACACTGGTCGGCGGGCAGCTTCCCAGCCTCTTTGGCTCAGGCGCTGATGATTTGCGCATCGAACTGAGCACGTTTGCGACGCGGGCCCGATTCGCCGCGCTCGCGCGGGACTTCTTCGAACGCCTCACGTTTAAGACGCTCGACTATTACGTTGGTCGAGTTCTTGCCAACCATGTCGGTCCCGCCCGCACCTTCACTTCTTTTGAGCAGCAAGAAGATTTCGAAGCAGCACTCCGGCTCCACTGCCGCGAGGCCTCCCTGATCGTCAAGCAGTTCGCCAGCGGGTGGTTCTCGAAGGCCGAGTTTGAAAGCCGACTTTTGCCACAATCGGCACAAGGATTCACTGACTACGCCCTCAAAAAGATGCGCGACGAGCTGCGCATGCGGAGGGCGGACGATGCGTGAGCATGTCTACCTCTGCGGATTGAGCAAAAGGCAGCAGGCCAGTTGCGATCGGTTCACATCGCTCAGTCTTGAGAAGCGCACTGGCAATCTCGTTCTTAAACTGGAGCAATTGCGTCACAGGTTTACCGGGAACGAGACGGCACGACTGACCGACTTCATTGAGATCGCGAGCTATGTATTTGCAGCTGACCGCAATGTCAGTCGAGGCTCGAAGCTCGACCACGGCGTCGGAGCCGAATGGCGCAGGACATTTCGTATGGTCATCGCCGTCCGTGATCTTGAGTTCTGGCGGCGCGCCGACGTGAGAGAGACGTTAAGCGAAACGTTACATTTTCTCAGCGAGGACGACTGGAGCTTCGAATTCGTAGAAAACCTCAACCCAATCGGGATGCAGCAATATCTCGACATCATACCGCAAGATGTTGAAGAAGGGGGAGGCGCTTCGATTATCTTGTTTTCGGGCGGCATCGACTCCCTTGCCGGCGCCGTTCACGAGTTGCTTCTAACAAACCGACGCGTCGTTCTCGTAAGCCATCGCAATTTGCCGGGTGTGGGCAAACGCCAAAAACTGCTCGCCGAAAATCTGGCCGTCGCACACCCAAAGCGCGTGACACATGTCTCCGTTGACAATCATCTGACTAAGCAGATAGCCGACAACGAGGACACGCAACGGACGAGAAGCTTCTTCTTCACGGCAATTGCAACCGTTGCTGCGCATATTGAAAAGGCCGATCGTATTCGGTTCTACGAAAACGGCGTCATGAGTATTAACCTACCACTTGCAACACAGGTGGTTGGTGCGCGCGCAAGCCGATCAACGCATCCCCGTTCTTTGGAGCATCTTAATGACCTGATCAGATTAGTTACCGACACCGCCCACGTGATCGACAATCCGTTCATCTGGAAGACGAAGGCCGAAGTCGTTTCAGAGCTGGCTGCAACATCGCACGCCACTTTGATAACCACTTCGGTTAGCTGCACTCACGCTCGAACAGTCAACCGCCAATCTCGACCACACTGCGGGAAATGCATTCAGTGCCTTCATCGTCGTATTTCAACATTGATCGGAGGAGCCGAGGAAATCGACGAGCCGCAGGGCTACCGAACTGATTTCCTGACAGGTCCGCGTGAGAACGGACCGCATCGGGTTATGGCTGTTGAGACAGTCGAGCTTGCGCTTACTTGTTCAAGTATTAGTAGACTTGATTTCATGGGAAGCTTTGCTCGCCCCTTGTCTTGGGTACTCCAGGCCGTTGAGATTTCAGATCGCGAAGCAACAGCGCTACAAGTCATCGATCTGCATCGCCGCTACGGCGCGGCGGTGCGCGACTTACTGATCGAAGTTGGAAAACCGTATCTTGCCGGTATCATCGACAAGACACTTTCTCCGGACTCGCTACTGGCTCTTTTACTAAAGAGTCGTTTGTCCGAGTTCCAAGGTAGCAGGCCTGAATTCCGGGTGGAGAAGCTGGCCGAAACGGAATCCGAAAGCATCGGTTCCAAACCGCCGCGCCAGCAAGTCTGTATCGCTCTTGATGAACAACGTGGGCGCGTCATCGTGCGAGATTTGGCAGAAATATCGAGGTCGCACTTCTTTGAGATAGCCAAACTCTTAGTAGGAATGGCGCTTGAGGATCGTTCAAAACCGGGACTGTCCGAAAATAATCGAGCGATGTTCGCTCGCGAAATCGCTGATGTGCTTGGGTTACCAGACGAGGAAACGGTTCGAACAGCAATTAGTCGCGCGCGGCGCGATTTGCAAGTTGCGCATGAGAAACTGGGCTACTTCGATCCGCCATCGATCATTGAAAGAACTCGCCGAGGCTACCGCCTCAGTGCCGAAGTACACGTCGTGACTATAGAAGAGCTGTAGCGAAGTCAGATGCTCTGTCACATACACCACCTACCACTGTCACGTTGAAATCGAAAATCTACTGAATTCATTGATAAAATTGGTTCTCTGGGGTCACGTTCGACTGCTCTCCATGTCATGGCAGTTTCCCATTTCATCAAGCAAACTGTTCGTCATCGCACAGCGAAATCGCATTGTTTGTTTGGAGCGCAGTGATGAATGACACGAGTGGTCGCCCCGATGACCAGCGCAATAGCGAGGCCGGAGAGGACACTTCGGACTTGCGGCGTTTCCGAATTTCTCATGCCTCCGGTTCAGGCGCGCAATTCAGCAACATCGTCGTCTCATGTCCTGTCCGGAAGCCCGACAAACAGGAATTCGTGAAAACGCATCCTGATCCTGAAATGTCGATGGTGGCTGCGCTCATCGAGATCAAAGCCGAGCAAAAACATTACCTCGTCAACCCTGAGCTCGTCCCTCACTTACTAGCGGAGTGCGTAACAAAGGTCCTACACACCACAATCAGCACCAACGGTGCTTTAATGCTTTGGCCTATTCGCATGCCAGATGAGTTTGGCCGCCTGGACACATGGAATTCGGCTGCACATACGGCAGCGGAACGAGCTCGCACACATTGGATACGGCTCACCGCCAACCGCATGGCAAACACATACGACACGCTAGAGGCCAAGGGCGCATTTCCAGAGCCTGAATGGCCCGATGCAACCCTAGGCGCGCTTCTCGATCTGGGCTTCCGTGATGCGGTGATCGAAGATCTCGATCATGCAGTTCTTCGCCGTTTGCGGGGAGAAGAGTGATGTTCATCCCCGCTGCCTATTTCTCGAGCGTTTGGATTGTTCTTTGCCGAGTTGAACGTCAGCACGGCGATCCCGTGGCGCCAATCATCATTGCATTCCTGGATAATGAGAAGAAGACAGAGACCCAGATCGGCAAACCCAAACTGCAAACTATCAAGACGTGTCCATATCCAACCGGCCCAAAATCTCTAATCGTTACCATAGATGCTCAGGATCTCGTTGGTGCTCACCTCGAACTTGGTTGGCGATTGCCGGACTGCTTGCTCGATCTTGCGGTCGAATTTCGCAATCTAAGCAATGGCAAGTGGTCCCCGGCGGGCAATAGTCTTGTCGGAGCACTAGCATGGTTCGGCCTGCCAGCGGGACCGGCGTTCGTTGCAGATCATGCGCCAGCGTCTGTTCGCCGGCAGCTCTTCACTATCGCAGATCTTTTTCACTGTATGTCAGCATCGATGGACTGGCAGAGGGCCTTTATTCGCGGTCGCTATCAGAAAGCAGTGGGGCAGATCGAAGCTGTCGGTACTCCGATTGATGCTCGCGGCTTGGCATGGTTGTCGAAGAACTGGACGAACGTTCGCCAAGAACTCGTCGAATCAATCGATGTTTCCTTCGGTTACTTTAAAGGCGGCCGGTTCCAGATCGAAGCTTTCGAGAACAGGATCGCAGCCCGTGGAATCACTTGGCCACGCAACGCGACTGGTCGGCTTGATTTGAGCGACGACGTTTTCAAGGAACGAGCACGTGCCCACCCAGAACTGGTACCGCTCAAGGAGTTGCGCACCACACTCGCCGGAGGCAACCCTGGTAGCCTGTCGATTAGCCGTGACGGGCGCAACAGAACGGCTCTCAATCCCTTTGCATCACGAACGGGACGGAATCAGCCGAGCACCAAGACGTCGATAATGAGTGGTCCAGCGTGGCTACGTTACTTTGTGCGACCAGAACCGGGAATGGGTCTAGCCTTGATCGATTGGTCGCAGCAGGAGTTCGGGATCGCTGCCGCATTGTCTGGCGATTTGGCAATGCGGGCAGCATATGGCGCCGGCGACCCTTACCTCTCGTTTGCATTCGCCGCAGGCGCCGCCCATCGGCACGCAACGCAGGAGACACACGCTGATATTCGTGCCCAGTTCAAGGCGTGTGCGCTGGGTGTTCAGTATGGCATGGGAGCCGGCACGTTAGCCCGCATGCTCAATCTACCGCACAACTCGGCCGCATCCCTTCTGAGGCGACATAGGATGCTCTATTCGACGTTCTGGAGATGGTCCGACGACGTCGAGGCGGAAGCTCTCCTGACAGGCCACTTGCAGTCCGTCTTCGGCTGGCAAATCACAGTTGAAGCGGATGCGAATCCCCGCTTTCTCAGGAATTTCCCCATGCAGGCAAATGGCGCTGAGATGCTGCGGCTCGCGTGCTGCCTCGTCACCGAGGCCGGGATTCGCATCTGTGCGCCCTTGCATGACGCGCTTCTGATCGAAGCAAGCCTCTCAGAACTCGACGCGGCGGTTGCACAGACCCAGCGCCTAATGGCTGAAGCCAGCTCCATCGTGCTCGATGGCTTCGAGCTCCGCTCTAACGTGCGAACCGCCCGATACCCGGAGCGTTTGGGCGACGACCGCGGTCGCACGATCTGGCCCGTCGTCGAATCGCTAATCGAGAAGGGCTGTGCATGACAGAGGCACTACATCGATCAACCAATCATCCTGTGCATGAGCGCGACACATCCTGCTCGTCTACGAACCCCCGTACAGTCTTATTATCTGTATGTATTAGAGAGGGTAGAGAGAATGGCTATTGATCCCTCCCGCTTGCGATTAGGTAACACGACAAAGCCAGCCGCCCAAAGGCGTCTCCCGCGCCACAAGGCAGGTGAGAAATTCCTCAAAGGACCTATACCGCTCAATTGGCTGTCAACGGCAGCTAAGCTGCCCGGCAAATCCCTGCACGTCGGAATTGCGATCTGGTTCACGGCTAGTCTTGAGAAATCGGCTACCGTGCCGCTGAGTAATGTTGCTGGTCTGCCGTTCGGCTTAGATCGAAATGCCAAATACCGCGCGCTTAAGTGGCTGGAAAAAGCCGGGCTGATTTTGGTTGAGCGCAAACTTGGGCGATCACCAAAGATAACGATTCTCGATAGTTGCGGTGGCGACGATGGGTCCGAATAAGCGTTCCCATGCGCCACTGCCGCGCATCATCCGATTTCGCGATGCCCCGGCCTACCTTGGCATGGACCGAAACCGTTTCAACGCAGCCGTCCGCCCCTATCTCACAGAGCTGCCCATCGGTGCACAGGGAATAGGCTTCGACCGGCTTGAACTTGATGCCTGGGTGGATGACTATATCGCCCGCAACGGGCGTCCCGCTCGGAAAGGAGAACTTGTATGGGACGCAAACAAGTACCCGGTCTCATTAAGCGAGGCCAAACGTGGCACATCGACAAACGCATCTACGGACGGCGTATTTGCCAAAGCGCTGGAACAGCTTGCCTCGAAGAAGCGGAACGATACCTCGCGAAGCTGACAGAGGATCAACGGCTACAACAGCACTACGGTATCAGGCCGTCTCGTTCCTTTGAGGAGGCAGCAGCCCGGTTCGTGATTGAACACAGTCATAAACGCAGCATCGATAGTGATGTTGGCCGTCTAAAGGGCATTCTGCCCTGGATCGCCAAACTGCCTATTGATCAGGTTCATATGGGGACGCTCCAGCCGTGGCTGGGATCGCGTCGTCGCAATGGCGTGAGCGCTGGAACCATCAATCACGGTTTGCAGGTCATTCGCAGAATTCTCAATTTGGCATCAAGCGACTGGATTGATGAAAACGGACTGACATGGCTACATGCGGCACCTACGATCCGGATGTTGCCAAATCGCGATAAGCGCAAACCATACCCACTCGATTGGGAGGAACAAACGAAACTTTTCCAACTCTTGCCCCGACACCTGGCGGATATGGCGTTGTTTGCGGTCAACACCGGATGTCGTGATTCAGAGATTTGCGGACTGCGCTGGGATTGGGAAGTGAAGGTGGCAACACTCAATACCTCCGTCTTTCTTATTCCGGCGGATCGAGTGAAAAACCGAGAGGAGCGTCTGGTCGTCTTGAACCGGTTCGCCAAGTCGGTTGTCGATGAAAATCGCGGCAAAGGCAGTGCACACGTGTTCGGCTGGCGCGGCGAGCCTATCAAGCGCATGAACAATTCGGCGTGGCGCAATGCGCGTGACAGGGCTGGTTTACCGCATGTTCGTGTTCACGATCTGAAACATACTTTTGGTCGTCGCTTGCGGGCGGCGGGCGTAAGTTTCGAAGACCGGCAAGACCTACTTGGTCACCGTTCATCTCGGATCACAACGCACTATTCGGCAGTGGATCTCAGCCGCTTGATCGAAGCGTCCAATCTGGTGTGTTTGGGGACCGATCGACGGCCAGAACTTGTTGTTTTAAAGAACAATAATGCCATCACTCCCGCAAAACTACCGCAAAGCAGGGGATTCGAGAGGAGGTCGAACTGCTAAGTCTTTGAAAAAATTGGTAGCGGAGGAGGGACTTGTTCGTAATCATCCAGCCCTGATCTTTGAGGTGTAGGCCCGTATCACAGGATCGTGCAGCTTAGAGCACGTCTGCACAACCCAATTTGGGCGAGCGAGTTTGATCGACTGGGATAATTTGAAACACTTGCTCACCGTTTTTGGCGATGCCACAGTGCCAGTGTGAAGAGTCGAGGCCAGCTGTTATAAATTGCACACAGTTTCCTGAAATAACAATTGGAGG
>CAJQQK010000185.1 GCA_905480435.1 uncultured Hyphomicrobiaceae bacterium
TGTCGAGATCAAGGCTGTCAACGAAAACGTCGACTGCACGTACCGGATTGTCTTCGACCACGTAATCATCAAGCCGTGCCGGGAACAGAGTAATCTGCCCGCGATCGGTTCCTGCCACAAAGCCAACCATCACATCCCCCCACCCGCGGTTCACTAGCGGAGCGTAACATGATCTAAAGAGAGTTTTCACACGACCTGGGCCTCTAGTAGTCGCCGACACCCATAATCGCGATCACACGCGTCAGATTGTAACCGAGTACATTCAACGCCATTTCGGTGGCAACGTTCTTCAGCCGCTTCATCAGAAAGTGCGTCGCTTCACTGCCCGGCAGGCAAGCGACGCGCCGCCGAGAGGGGCGTTTGTCATTGACGTGCCAGCCGGACCGTCTGAGTAACTCAGCAACCCGGCGGTAACCGTAGCGACCATACTGGCGCGCTAACTCGATGATGTCGGCTGTCAGCCGCTCTTCATCCGCTCGCCCGTGAGGTCGCTTGCGTTGTGTTGAACGATGCTGACCGAGCACCTGACAAATGCGGCGCTCGGAAACATCCAGCGTCTGCCGGACATGATCTATACATGCCCGGCGACGTGAAGGGCTTAGTAGTTTCCCTTTGATGCCTCCGACAGGATCATCTTATCGATCGTCAGATCCGACACGGCCCGACGAAGACGCGCATTCTCTTGCTCAAGATCCTTGATCCGCCGCACCTGGTTCGTCTGCAGGCCGCCAAACTCTTTGCGCCATCGATAATACGTAATCTCAGTCACACCGATCTGGCGGATCGCATCGGCAACCGTACTGCCCTGCGATGTCAACACATCCACTTGGCGCAGCTTCACGACGATCTCTTCCGGCTTGTGTTTCTTGCCGATTTTCTGTCCTCCTCCGAGTTAATACCCATACTTTGAGTCGGACCACTTCAATGGAGGAGGTTCATCTCTCCAATGAAGTTAGTTGATCTTTCCGCGATGATTTTATCCAAACAAACTGCGATTTCGGAAGTGAGCATCTTGGCTTGGCGATGTAGTTTTTCATCTACTTCATACAAGATATAGCTGGAGGCGTTACTGATCTCATCATGAATAGTCTCAGTTGAGATTAGGTTTGCGCCTTCTTCAGACGTTACAATTGAGTGTGAAAACTTAGCTCCCAGAAGTTTTATTTCCTCTGGAGTGGGTCGCTCTATAGTGACTCTGTTCGGCCTAAATGTAGGCGCATCATCTACCGGTGCTTCGACATCGGGAGAGCGTCATGAAGACCATGCAGTTTCAAGTGCTTTTGGATGAGTTGGGTGGCTTGTCGGCGATCCAGCGAGCAGCCCTGATGGTGGCGCTGAAGTCGAGCAACTCCACTGATGACGTCACCAGTTTGCTTGAAGTCGAGTTTGCCAAGGCACCTGCTTGCGGGCACTGCGGTGCGGAAAGCTTCAACAAATGGAGCGTGGCCACCGGCATGAAGCGCTACATGTGCAAGACGTGCAACCGCCCTTCAACGCGCTCACAGGCACGCCGTTGGCGCATCTGCACAAGCGCGAGAAGTGGCTGGAGTATGCCCGCGCCATCGTTGACGGTCTGACGCTGAGGAAGGCGGCGACACGTGTCGGCGTGCATCTGGAAACCTCGTTCCGCTGGCGGCACCGGTTTCTCGCGACATCGAAGACTACCAAGGCCAAACGCCTCTCGGGGATCGTTGAAGCCGACGAGACTTTCATTCTCAAATCCGCCAAAGGCTCACGTCGCCTCGTTGGTCGAGCACCGCGCAAGCGTGGCGGCAAGCCCAAAAAGACAGGCACATCGCCGGACGACTACGACATAGTTTTGATTGCACGCGACCGCAGCGGCGCGACGACCGATCACATCCTGTACGATCTCACGGCGCCGACAACCGTAGAAGTATTGAAGCCCTTGATCGCCAAAGATGCCGTACTCGTCAGCGATGGTCGTAAAACTTACGCGGCGTTCGCACACGCAGAGAACATTACCAGTCGCGGCGAGCACGTCTATCGCGGCTTCCATATCCAAAATGTGAATGCTTACACCAGCCGCCTTAAAGCTTGGCTCCAACCGTTCCGAGGCGTCGCGTCCTGGCATCTGTCGAGCTATCTCGGTTGGCGTCGCTCCGTCGAACGTCTCTCCGAAACCTTCACGCCCGAACGGTGTCTTCAGACCGCATACGGTTCCATGTCAACATGAATAACGAACAGAGCCAATCTTTTAGCGGTTGCCCTGACGAGGTCCGAATCTTAGGCGATAAGGTTGCTGGCCGCTGTGTCGCGGAAACGGACTACTTCTCCCAACCAGCACATCCTAAAAATCCTATTTAGCAGTTCTTCGCGTTGCATCGTTTAGCGCCCGGTTGGAAACGAAATTGATTTCAACTTAAGGTTCGATGCCCTAGCTTATCAAGACGTGAAGAAGATGAAATAATGGATGAGGCAGGCAACAAGATAAGAACAAAACTCCGCCACTGAGCCGTTAGGGTTCGAGATCTGGGCTGTGAAGGTATCCATGATTGTATCGATGACAGGCACCAACATACTTTTGACGACGCTTGGAGGCATAACGCTTCTCTTGTGGGGCTGCCGGATGGTGCGTACAGGCGTTACGCGGGCGTACGGTGCAGATCTCCAGCAACTGATTGCGAACTGGTCAAACAATCGTGCCAAAGCACTTTTCGCAGGTGTTGCGGTGGGTACGGCGTTGCAAAGTTCGACAGCGACGGCGCTTCTGCTGACAAGCTTTGTTGGGCAGGAGGCGATATCCGTCGCCATGGCGCTCACCATCCTATTGGGTGCCGATTTTGGCGCAGCTGTCGCGGCTGCGATCTTTTCTTCCGGCGTGTCCGGAATCTGGCCGATCATTGGGTTTACAGGTTACATCGTTCACGCCAATTTCGACGGGCGTAGCCTTTTAATGAAAAACATCGGTCGGATGCTCATCGGACTCGGCCTTCTGCTTCTCGGGCTACAGACGATTGGCGCGTCGGCTGCAAGTCTGTCGCAAAGCGCGCTCGTCTCCAGTGCGATCCAGTCCATGGCGCAGGAACCGATGCTTGCCATCTTGGTCGGGGCGGTGCTCACATGGCTGGCACATTCAAGTCTTGCGATTGTCCTGCTCCTCATTGCGCTTGCAACCGGCGGCGGCAATTCGGTCGAGGCGTTGTATCCTGTTCTGCTCGGAGTGAACGTTGGTGCAGCACTGCCCGCCATTTCGGCAACATTGACTGAAACGCCGACGGTACGGCGTGTTCCGCTAGGCAATCTTATTTTTCGTCTCTTAGGCGCCATTGTGGCTCTGCCGCTGTTGCCAATGATCGGGGAGGCTCTCGCCGCATTTAGTGTGTCGCCAGCTGCGCGCATTGTTGTGTTTCACCTTACATTCAATGCGGCGCTTTGCATTTTCTTCGTGATGTTTACAGCTCCGGTCGCACGTCTGACACGGCGCATTCTGCCTGAACAGATCGATAATGGGTCGATGTTCGGTCCGAAATTTCTGGATGAAAAGCTTCTCGCCACGCCGTCTGCTGCTCTCGGGGCCGCGACGCGCGAAACTCTACGTATGGGGGAGCTGGTTGAGATGATGCTCACTCGATCGATCGACGCGCTTGAGACAAGTGAGCCTGCGCTCCAGACCGAAATTAGTGACGCGGACGATCAGGTCGATCGCTTGAACGAGGCGATAAAGATCTATTTGACAAAGCTATTGCGTGGTGAGCTGAGTGATGACGAGAGCCAGCGCGCCGTTGATACGATCATGTTCACAACGAACCTTGAGCACGTTGGCGACATCATCGACAACAACCTTATGGATCTGGCTGAGAAGAAGCGTCACATTCAAGTACATTTCTCAGAACAGGGCATGGCAGAGCTGCGCACGATGCACGCGCGCATTGTTGATACGCTGCACTTATCCTTGAATGTTTTTGTCACTCAGCAACCAGATAGCGCGAGACAGCTGCTTGACCGCAAGACAGAATTGCGCTCGCTGGGGCTTGAAGGAACGGAGAGCCACATCGATCGCCTGACATCAGGGCGTCCCGAAAGCGTTGCGACCAGCGCGATTCATCTTGACGTGCTGCGCGATTTCAAACGGATTAATTCGCATCTTACATCTGTTGCCTATCCGGTGCTCGATCGCGTTGGTCAACTTCGTAGTACGCGAATGAAAAAAGTGAAAGCTGCCAAAACTGTGAGCGCAACAGAGACCATCGTTCGTTCGTGAGAGACGATTATTGATGCTGTCATGCCGCAGGCGAAACCGCTGTGACTGACTGAATTCCTCACGGCAAACCTACCGGAAATGTGCAACACTGGCCGCAATCCTTGACGCCAGAATAGAGGTAGCTTGATGGCCCGTTTGGTTGCTGCAGAAGTGCGTCGGTTGAGGCTGCCACTCCACACGCCTTATCGTCTTTCTTATCGGACATTTGATGAGTTCGAACCGTATTTGGTCATTGTCCATGACGATGGCGGTCGTTGCGGGTTTGCCGATGGCCATATATCGCCCGGTTCGTCGAGTGAGACGCGGGAAGGTGGCTGGGCTTTCATGACCGAGCATCTCAAACGAATCGTCGGGATGGAGATTGGAGATGCCAAGGGCCAGGTTTTGAAGTCCGTCGATGACAGCAAGGTTGCAGCCACGGCAATTGTGTCAGCGATGGAAATGCTTCTCGGTTGCGATCTGCTTGAGGTCTCTGATGATATTGCATTGCCGTTGCTCGCCCCGACAAGCGCGATGACGCCGGAAGCGATTGTGAACGAAGTCGAAAGCCGGCTTGTCGAGGGGTATCGATGCCTTAAAATCAAGGTTGGCAAAGATGTCGAGGGCGATCTGGCGCGGGTCAAATGCTATCAGGAGGCGTTTTCGGGCCAGGGCACGTTGCGTCTTGATGCCAACCGCGCATTCAGCCGTGCAGATGGTGTGCGTTTTGCGCGCAGTCTTGATCCCCGAGGGATCGAGTTGTTTGAGCAGCCGTGCGCCGCCGACGATTGGGACGCGAATGCGGCAGTTGCGGCTCAATCCACGGTCCCTTTGATGCTGGATGAGCCAATCTGTACGACCGAAGATATTGAACGAGCCGCAACAATTGATGGCGTCGGTTTTTGCAAGTTGAAACTGAAACGCGCCGGTAGTCTGGAGCGGTTGGCGGAGAGCCTGGCGTTGGTGCGGGTACTTGGTATGGAGCCGGTACTTGGCGACGGCCTTGGTAGTGACATCCACGCTTGGTTGGAAGCTTGTGTCGCGCGGTTTCACATTCGCAACGCCGGAGAGTTTAACGGTTACCTGAAATGCAACGACCACCTGCTTGTCAATCCACCACGTTTCGATAACGGGCGGATGTTTCTAGCAGGCGGGGTCGCGCCGGCACTGGATATGGCGGTCGTTGACCGCGTGACGACAGAACGTTTGCTGTTTGCATAACGGGCTGCATGCCAGTGAGCCGAGCCCTTTGGCACAGACGATCAATCGAACTGACTGCTTGGCTCATGCAACCCGTAGTGTGACCGAAGCGTTGAACCTTCGTATGCTGTCCGGAATAGGCCGCGCTTCTGTAGAATTGGCACGACTTCTTCAACGAACACGTCGAGCATTCTCGGCAGGATTGGCGGCATTAGATTGAAGCCGTCAGCAGCTTTGTCATTGAACCATTCCTCCATCAGGTCGGCGACTTGTTCGGGCGTGCCCGTGAAAGTGTGGTGGCCGCGCGCGCCAGCAAGTTTTGCGAGCAACTGGCGGAGAGTTGGTTTTTCGCGGCGGACAATATTGATAATGACCTCGGTGCGGCTTCGAGCAGCCTCAACTGTTTCCGGGTCGGGGAAGTCTTCCGGTGAGAGTGGCGCGTCAAGATCAAGATGGGAGAAGTCATAGCCGCCGAAGCGGGCCGACATGCGCTGGCGGCCAGCCTCGGGGTTGGACAACTCGCCAAGTTCATCTGCAAGCCGTTGGGCTTCCGCTTCTGTTGATGCGATCAATGGGCTGAGGCCTGGCAGGACCAATGCCTGATCGGTTTCACGTCCGACCGATACGACGCGAGCCTTGAGGTCTTTGTAGAACTCCTGCGCCGTGACTTTTTCCATCTGGGCTGTAAAGATTGCCTCGCCATGACGCGCTGCGAAATCGCGACCGGTTTCCGATGAACCGGCCTGTACAAGCACCGGTCGGCCTTGCGGGCAGCGTGGCATGTTCAGTGGTCCCGCCACTTTGTAGAACTGCCCATCATGATTGATTTTGCGAATGCGATTCGAATCGACATATTTTCCTAAATCACGGTCGTCTATGAGTGCGTCTTGTGCCCAGCTGTCCCACAGGCCTTTCACCACGCTCATAAATTCTTCGCCGCGCTCGTAGCGGTCCGCGTGCGCAATCGGGCCACCGCCACCAAAGTTTGTGGCAGCCGTTGCGAGCCATGACGTGACGATGTTCCAACCGATGCGCCCGTGCGAAATGTGGTCGAGCGATGCAAATTGCCGGGCGAGATTAAATGGCTCGGTGTAGGTGGTCGAGGCTGTGGAAATCATGCCGATGCGTTTGGTGGAGACCGCGATGGCTGCCAGCAAGGTCAGCGGTTCAAGTCCCGTTCGCGGGCCGTTTGCGACATCATCGGTTAGAGCCAGTTGATCGGCGAAGAAGATGGAGTCGAACAATCCGGCTTCCGCCCGACGTGCCAGATCCTGATAATATTCAACGTCATAGACGGAATGCGGGGTTGCGCTTGGGTGGCGCCACGAAGCTTCGTGATGGCCGCGGCTGTGAATGAATAGGTTCAAGTGCATCTGTCGGCGCATGTTTCCACCTCGTTGGTCTTGACGCTCTCAGCATAGCGAACTCGTAAAATGCTAAATAATGAATTATTGTATGGCTGCTATGTCAATTGTGCATTTGAGAGTTCATCTATGGGATCTATTCATTTTCGATGGATCGAAGCGTTTCGTGTGGTGGCGCGTACTGGCAGCACAACCAGGGCTGTTCAACGCTAACTACATGAAGCGATAATTGAGCGGCCGTGTGATGTCGAGGACGTTGTGCCACATGGCCTGCGAGATATTGTTTTCGCCGTTGGCACGCAGGATATTGAGGGCGAAGCTACGTACCCTG
>CAJQQK010000186.1 GCA_905480435.1 uncultured Hyphomicrobiaceae bacterium
CTACATGACACTGGAAACTCTCGGCGGCATCAGCCATGATGGTGCATCAGAACCGGCGGCCCTAACCGCTGACTGACCGTCCGGACAACGTTGCGACGGACCTGACCGGCACTGTTACACCACCTGATGGGACGCGATCCGATGCCCCACGCTTTGCGGTTACGCGCAAAAATGGTCACCTGAGGTTCAAACTCCGAAGAGTCGTCGAGCGTTCCTAACGTGATCGTCGAAAAGCCCATCATGCCCGTATTATGCCCAAGAATTGAGCTGCTGCACGTTGGGCAAAATACTCTTGTAACCTCATGACCGCTGTCAGCTTTGTATTTGTACTCTGCGACGTTTCCAGTCAGACGAATTTGTTCGTCCCGAAACATAGCGCCTGTTGAGTGACTTGATCCGCTTGCCTTTTGGCAATTGATACAATGGCAGTGAGCCACCACAACAGGCGGGCCGTCCACCTCGTAACGAACTGCGCCGCACAGACAGCCACCTTGATATGATTGCGTTGTCGCCTCGGTCATATCGAAATTCTTATCATGCCGTGTAGAGCTTTACACGAACTTGCCGGTAACCGAGCCAACGTTACCAAGTTTGATATCGCACTCTGCGAGAGCGCTGGTGCAGATACCTGCAGTTGCACGTGATGAAATTGACTCACTACTCTGATGCATCAAACACCATCCAAAGGATTAGCCAAAAGCCATGCCATTTGCACATATTTCAATGCGAACCGGGAAGTCTGCAACCTATCACCGAGCGGTGATGGATCAGCTCCATCAAGCCATGGTCGAGACATACGATGCTCCCGCAGATGGTCCCTTCATGACGCTGTCAGAGCACAGCGAAGATGAAATGCTGTTCGGGAGGTCCTATCTAGGAATCCAACGCTCTGATGATTTTCTGATCGTGCAAATCACAGCCAACAACACGCGTACAACCGACCAGAAGAAATCTCTCTACAAGAGGATCGCTGAACGATTAAGCGATGATCCCGGAGTACGCCAAGAAGATATCTTCATATATCTAGTCGAAGTGCCGAAAGAAAATTGGTCGTTTGGACACGGCGAAGCGTAATACGCCTGATCACGCAACGAGCTCGCGTTACAAAGCGAGGGAAGTCCCTACCTTCCCTTCCAATCCGGCTTACGCTTCTCAGCAAACGCTTTCGGCCCTTCAATCGTATCTTCGCTATTCATCAGCGCGATCTGTGCTGGATAGCGGTCGTTCTTCACCGCGACTTCTAATGACGGCACATCAAGCGAGCGCATCACCACTTGCTTGGTCGCCCGGATACTCATCGGCGAACACTCCAGAATAAGTCCGGCCCAGCGCTTGGCTTCTTCCATCAACTTGTCGTGCTCAACAACCGCCGTCACGAAACCAAGATCATAACCTTCTGCCGCCGGCACATGCCGCCCGGTCAGCATCATGCCCATCGCCTGTTTCAGCGGAATCGACCGTGACAACCGCTGCATACCAGCCGCACCAGCCGTCAAACCAACTCGCGGTTCCGGCAGCGCGAAACGCGCCTTATCAGACGCAATTATAATATCGCACGCCAGCGCGATCTCGAAGCCACCGCCCATCGCAACACCATTGACGGCTGCGATCACCGGTTTGACGCTATCGTAGCGCTTGGTGATGCCACCAAAACCACCCGGGCCGTGATTTGGCCGCTGGCCCGTCTTAGCACGCATTTCTGCGTGATATTTGAGGTCATTACCTGCACAAAACGCCTTATCTCCAGCGCCCGTTACGATCGCAACCCAAAGGTCCGGATTGTTATCAAACTCTTCGAACACGTCCCCCAGCTCAATCGAAGCCGGCGGATGGCAAGCGTTGTAAACCTCAGGCCGGTTCAACGTCACGATCATCAGATGACCGTCGATCTCAACTTTTGAAAACTCGCCCATACCTGGCTCCTAAAATTCAGTGAATTGGTCTGTCGCCCAAACAAATCCATCCGCCGCACAAAGTCCACATCGAAGCAGATCTCATCACGAGCTATCGCGTAGCCGATTGGAGTGTGTCTGGCTTAAACGGTGGCACGCAAAGGGAGCGCATGCGACCCGGCACCCCGCGTGCACAGCACGCAAACGCAAATGTTGCGCCGCGCCCTCGCAGGCCCGAGCGGTAGCGAGGAATAGCCAGCACGTGTTACCCCATCTGCGCCTTAACCAGCATATGAACTGCAACTGCCAGCAGCCCGATAAAGAACAGCGTCCGGAATTGCGCTTCGTTCAAGACCCGCCGCAGCCGTTGGCCGATCGCCATACCGATCAACCCCGGCACCATCGCGACAGCTGAAAGTGCCACTGTCGGCGCATCAACCAATGCGTATCTTGACATCACGATCAGCATCGCCACCGAAATCGTAACGAAACTCATGCCGAGCGCCTGCACCAGCCGGTCGCGGCCGAGACCCAACGCCTGCAGGTAGAGCACGCCGGGCACCAAAAAATTGCCCACCATGCCAAACATCAACCCACCAAAGAAACCTATGACAGGCGACAGCGCTGTTTCATACCGGCCAGGCGGCGACACCTGCGCCCGGGCCAGCGACCACACCGAATAGATAATCAGCACACCCGCAAGCACACTCAGCAGCAACGCCGCATCAGCGCTTGCCAGCAGTTGCACACCGACCCAGATACCAACGATCGACATCGCCATCATCGGCCATAACCGCCGCAGCAGCTCCATAAAACCACCGCCGACGACCGCCTGCCAAAAATTCATTCCGATGCTTGGCAGCAAAACCAGACCAATCGCGCCCTGCAAGCCGATCGTCGTCGCCAGAATAGCAATCACAACCAGCGGCAGGCCAAGCCCGAGCGTTCCCTTGACCAAACCCGCTGCCAGAAACGCCGCGCCAATCAGCGCAAGCGTTTCCGGCGGCCACGACAGGAGTAATGCGTCCATGATTGAAAATTTCGCCAATGTCTGCTGAGAGCGCCCAAGATCAGGGCCCAAGTTGAGGGCCTATGATGCGAACGAAGAACGGCATAAGGGTTGCACTATTCAAATGCACGACTAATTTGCGCCGGCACCAACATCATCACTCTCCCGCTCACGAGAGTCTGAGCATCAAAACATCAAGGAACGACCGCCATATCCCGTCTCGCCAAGCCGCTTCGCGACGCTCAAGACCATTACGACGTCATCATCGTCGGCTCCGGCTATGGCGGCGGCGTTTCTGCGTCGCGCCTCGCTCGTTCCGGCCTCCGGGTCGCCGTTCTCGAACGCGGCCGCGAAGTTGTCACCGGCGAATTCCCAGCGCGCTTCCCTGATATGCGCACCGAGATGCGCGTCACCGGCAAAAGCATGGCGGTTGGCTCCGAAACCGGCCTCTATGATGTGCGCCTCGGCGAAGACATGCACGTCCTGGTCGGCTGCGGCCTCGGCGGCGGGTCCCTCGTCAACGCCGGCGTTGCATTGAGACCAGACCCGCGCGTATTCCAAGACGCCGTCTGGCCCGGCCAGATCACCCAAGATGGATTGCTCGACAAAGGTTACAACCTCGCCCGGCAATGGCTCGCGCCTGCCAGCGACCCGCAAGCCCTCGACCACACCAAATCGCAAGCTCTGAGCCAAGCCGCGAAGGCGCTGGACGCAGCCCCCTCCGGTTCAAAAATTTTCGCGCCAGAAATCGTCGTCAGCTTTGAAGCCACCACCAGCTCTGGCGGCATCGAACAGCCAGCCTGCACCCGCTGCGGTGATTGCTGCGGCGGCTGCAATGTCGGCGCCAAAAACACGGTCGCGATGACGTACTTACCGGATGCCGTCCGCCATGGCGCCGAGCTCTTCACCGGCGCCAAAGTCAGCCACCTCGAAAAAGCGCCTAGCGGACTATGGCAGCTGCACGTCCGCGATATGGCACCCGCAACCAAATCCGACAACACCGAGCGGCGGCTCACTGCAACGCGGGTCATCCTCAGCGCCGGCACACTTGGCAGCACCGAAATTCTGCTGCGCTCCAAAGCCAAAGGCCTGCAGCTATCCGACCGCCTCGGAAAGCGCTTCTCAGCCAACGGCGACATCATCGCCTTTGGCTACGACACGAATGTGCCGGTCAACGCCGTCGGCGTCGGCAACCCCATTAAAGACGGCCTGTCCCCAGTCGGCGCCTCGGTCTCAGCCCAGCTCGAAATCCACGACCCAGACAATCTCGACAACGGTCTTTGCGTCCAGGAAGGCGTCCTGCCATCCAGCCTGGCACCGATGCTACCGGTTATGTTCGTACCAAATGGCCGCTTACTCGGTGCACTAAAAAGCCTAATCAGCGGCGTCTACAAAGGCCCACTCAGCCGCCTGCAAACGTTTTTTGCTGTCTCTCACGACTCAGCTGCCGGACAATTCGAGCTGGACCGCGACCACCTCGTCCTCAAATGGCCGAACGCCGCCGACGAACCCGTTTACAAGCGGCTCGACGCTATCCTGGGCAAGCTGGTCGGTGAGATCGGCGGCTCTTATATCAAGAACCCGCTAGCTGGCACCCTGATGGGCCATCAACCAGCCACCGCTCACCCGCTTGGCGGCTGCAGTATCGGAACCGACGCATCGCATGGCGTTGTCGATCACAAATGCCGCGTCTTCGCTGGCACCAGTGACACGACCGCGATCCACGACGGCCTCTATGTCATCGATGGCGCCATCATTCCGCGCTCATTAGGCGTCAATCCTCTGCTCACGATCACAGCCCTGGCCGAACGCGCCATGCTCCATTTCGCAGCTGATCACGGGCACTCGCTTAACCACGATCCGGTGCGTCCCGCATCCCCGATCCCCGCCAGCGAACCCGGATTGGTGCGCGCTTAGGTGCCGCCGCGGATCATCTCAGCAAGCCATAATCCTACAGCATCTCAGACTTGCAACTAATGCATGGCTCTCTAATATCCAAGTAAGATATTGAATTAAATGATTTAATGAGGTTTATCACGAAATTCACACAGCCCATTCACGATTTGTTAATGCAAATAAGACGTCGTGACGACTTCAACCTTGACCAAAGTATGCTATGCGATAGTAACTACGGTTACTAATTCCATCTGAGGTGCAGTGCCAGCTTGCGTTGTATGCACCTTTGGACCGACAGCTGATCAGCCAGAACTCTGATCGGCCCGCTAAACGGCAAAAACTTATGTCACCCGACGACGAGCATTACATCGGCTACACAATGACGGACGTTGCGCGCTTGCTGCGTACCGTCTTCGAACGTCGTGTGCGCAAGCTCGGCTTGACCCGGGCACAATGGGTGACGATCGCCCGCTTGCATCGCCGCCCCGGCCTCAGCCAGTCCGAAGTCGCTGACGTGCTTGAAATCGAAAAGGCCACCGCTGGCCGACTGATCGACCGGATGGAAGCCAAAGGCTGGATCCAACGCCGCGCCGACCCATTGGACAGGCGCATCAACCGGCTCCACCTGACGCAAGAAGCCAAACGCCTGCATGCGCTGATCTGGCCGATCGCCGAAGCAACCGTTGATGACGCACTTTGCGATCTTTCAACGGCCGAACGCCAAAGCTTGTCGAGCCTGATGCAACGCGTCAAAGGCCGGCTGTTAGAGCTTGCAGATGACGATCCGGTTGCCCAGAACACAACACTGTCGGAAAGCGATTTGCTCGAAGACATTGAAGACACAGTAGAAAATAGAGATCACATCTCACTTTAGGAAACACAGATTATGCCGAAGAGTTGGGTTAGACCGGTATTGTTGGTCGTAGTACCTTGCCTTGCTGTCATCGCCGCGATTGGCGTCTGGCTTTGGGGTGGGCGCTATGTCACCACCGAAAACGCCTATGTGAAAGCCGACATTGCGCGGGTAGCAGCCGAAGTTACGGGCCGCATCGCCGAGGTCCTCGTCAAAGACCACGCCCATGTCGACAAAGGCACAATCCTGATCAAACTCGTGAAAGAGCCATTCCGCATCAAGCTCGAGGCCGCCGAAGCCGACGTTGATGCCGCCCGTTCCCTGGTTGGCACCATGATAGCCATCTGGAAAGAAGCAAGAGCAGAACTCGTGCAGGCCGAGGGTCAGATCGACTATTGGGATTCCCAATTGCGACGCAGCAGAGGCTTGGTCAAGCGCAAGATCGTTTCCGACAGCAAATACGAAGAAGTCGTCAACTCCCATCAGGACGCCACAAACAAAGTCTCTGTGATGCGAAGTAAGGTGGCACGCATGCTGAGCCAGATCGGCAATGCAACGCGGCCAATCGATCAGCACCCGACAGTACGTGAAAAAATCGCCATCCGCGACGCTGCCGCTCTAGATCTAAAGCACACAGTTATTCGTGCCCCCGTTGATGGCACTACCGTCAATGTCAAAATCCAGCCCGGCGAATTCGTCGAGCCCGATAAGCCTTTGTTCGCCCTAGTTGTTTCAAGCCGTCCATGGATCGAAGCAAACTTCAAGGAAACCGAGCTAACGCACGTCCGGTCAGGTATGAAAACCACAGTCGTCCTCGACATCTACCCAGATGTTGAGTGGGACGCCGAAGTCGGATCAATCAGTCCGGCAACAGGTGCCGAGTTCGCTCTCCTGCCGCCACAGAACGCCTCTGGCAACTGGGTGAAGGTCGTCCAGCGCCTACCAGTACGCATTTACCTGAAGCCAAAAGCAGGCGAGCCCCCACTGCGCGCCGGCATGACGGCTGCTGTCAGCGTCGACACCAAACGTGAACGCAAACTCTCCAGCCTGCTAGAAATCTTCGGTACAGCCAAAGCTGCCGAGGAAGACATGGCAGCAGCTCCGGCTTCCGCGACCACAAAATAGGCACCCTAAGCATCGTTCCGGCCCGCGCTGCGGCCGGAACGGCGGAATAAATTCAAGCGACGGCGCTAAAAACGCCTTGCGGTATCATTCTCGCAGGGCCGCCTCCATGATGCCCATTGCCCACTCAATGCCCTTGAACTGAAGCCACACAGACACTTAATCCTCAGTGCTGGCACATCTGTGCCCACTCTAGGCACCGAATCTGCTACGAATCACCTGCAAACGGCATAGGGCTTGCAGCCGAAACGAGTGCGCTTTACACGGCACAGAGCATGCGCCCACTTTCGAAATTATCGACAGGTCCAAGTTTCATGGCAGAAAATCTCGCAGTCGTCCTTCTGGGCTTCCTCGGCTATGTCATTGGCCTGTATAAATGGGTGATTATCGCCAGCTTCATCTTTTCCTGGTTAGTCGCATTCAACGTCATCAATCCAAGCAACGACTTTGTCCGCTCCGTCTGGCAGGCTTTAACTGCCTTGACCGAGCCATTGCTCCAACGGATTCGCCGCTTTCTGCCTGATATGGGCGGCCTCGACATCTCACCGATCATCTTGATCCTCGCCTGTCTGCTGGCTCAAAACCTGATCTATGGCGTTGCAATTCCGGCAGCCCGCGGGTTGTGAGCTCGGAATGCACTCATCCGACGCACCGCAGGCAAGCTGTTGGATAATCACGGATAGAAGCCAAACCGACTGCTCGCTACAGTTGCGCCTCCGCTTGACACCGAAAAGCAGCCGCGATGCTATCGAGGGCCTGACCGACGCGCCTGAAGGGCCAGCAATCAAGGCCCGCGTCCGCGCCATTCCGGAAAATGGCGCAGCCAACAAGGCTCTGATCGCAACCGTCGCAAAATGGTTGTCGCTGCCGAAATCCAACATTTCTCTGTCGTCTGGAGCTAAATCCCGGACCAAGCTACTGTCCATAGTCATCGCCCAAGCAGACCTTGATCAAACCTTGAAGCAGCTCAACGCGCTCACCGAACACTAGGATCCAATCCATGACGACAGCGCCATCAAGCCTCATCGACGGCAAAGCCATCGCAGCCCAAGTCCGCGCTGACGTCGCAACCGGTGTCGCGAGCCTCACAGCGAGCCACAACATTGTTCCCGGATTAGCGGTCGTTCTGGTTGGTGAAGATCCCGCAAGTCAGGTCTATGTCCGCAACAAAGGCAAACAGACAATCGAATGCGGCATGCGCTCGATCGAGCACAAGTTAGCGGCCGACACCAACCAGGCAGATCTCCTCGCGCTCGTCGCCTCGCTCAACCAAGACAAAGAAGTCCACGGCATCCTCGTCCAGCTGCCACTCCCGGATCACATCGACGAAAAGCTGGTCATTGAATCCATCGATCCAGCCAAAGACGTCGACGGCTTCCACCCAATCAACGTCGGCCGCCTGTCATCCGGCGAAGACGCGCTGACGCCGTGCACCCCCGCCGGTTCCATCATTTTGCTAAAGAGCGTCCAACAAGACCTATCCGGCATGAACGCCGTCATCGTTGGCCGCTCCAACATTGTCGGCAAGCCGATGGCACAGCTCCTGCTGCGCGAAAATTGCACTGTCACCATCGCCCATTCGCGAACCCGCGATTTAGCCGACGTCGTCCGCGCAGCCGATATCGTCATCGCAGCGGTTGGCCGTCCGGAAATGATCCGTGGTGATTGGATCAAACCCGGCGCCATCGTCATCGATGTCGGCATCAACCGCGTCCCAGGCGCCGAATCTGGCAAGACCAAACTCGTCGGCGATGTCGCCTTTGCCGAAGCAGCCGAGGTCGCCGGCGCAATCACCCCCGTACCAGGCGGCGTCGGCCCAATGACCATCGCCTGCCTGCTGAGCAACGCATTACAAGCTGCCAAAACATCAGTCGGTGCCTGAACCCCAGCCTGACCCGCTTGGTTGACATATCAACACCCGCTCCGTCATTCCCGCGCAGGTGGGAACCCAAGCAAATCTCCGCAGTTCAAGCGCTTGCAGCTACTCGATTGGGTCCCCACATCCGTGGTGATGACCACCGTGGGTGACGCAGCTGTTCAGCTAACTGAGCAAGCAGCGCTGATCAATCATCAACCGTCGTAACCTTCGACAACCACGACATAGCCATCCGAAGCTTCGTTGCGTATCACCGTGGCAGCTTTGTATTCCGGGCTGTCATAACAAGCTTTGGCAACCTCGTAGCTTTCGAACTCCAGCACGACATGCCGGTCGTACGGCATATCCCCATTACGCGCTTCCCATGCCCCACCGCGCGTTATAAATTTTCCATTATATTTCTCGAATGCGATCGCGTTCGCCACGACATAGTCTTTGTAACGTTCCGGATCCGTGACTTTTACGTGCGCGATCCAATACCCCTTGGCCATAATTCTCTCTCTTTATTCCATGTTTCCCATCAGCGATGTGATCGTCATCGCCAGCACTCGGATTGTTCTGCTCTAGCCGGCATCAACTTATAGGGTCCTCGCTGTTTCAAGTGGGTAACTCCTGCTTGACGTCGTCCGCCTCCTTCAAATCCAGCTTTTTTGTTCGGCCCACCAGCGGAGCCCGCTTTTCCGTCCCGGCCCACATTATCTGACCGCCGACGTGTCGAGCGGCAGTCAAGAAAGGCCCGTCTTTCGGGCGTCCCGCAGGGCTTGTTCTTGACGGCTGCGAGCACGGTGGCATGCTGGTAAGTG
>CAJQQK010000187.1 GCA_905480435.1 uncultured Hyphomicrobiaceae bacterium
CCTCGTGTTTCCACCGTGATCATCCCTCTGGCCCCTGAGAAATACGCACGCACCAGGGGCTATCTTCAGACCAATAGGGGGGGGTCAAATTTGCACGCCGATCACCCCTCCATAGGGGTCAATTTTGCATGCCTGTTCACATAGGGGATTATCATGTGGCAACATGAGAGATGAAGTTGGATAAAATGTAAACAAAAGAATGAGTTAGATGGTAGCATGTTCTGGTATGTTACATCTATAAATTAGCTTCCCAAGCTTAAGACGAGGGTTCGATTCCCTTCACCCGCTCTATTGTTTTCGCTCGCGGAGGCGGCCTATCGGCCGGGTCGCGTGCGCTCCCTGGTGTAGTCACCTTGCGATGCTCTGGAAAAATTGAGAGCCGGGTGTTTTGCAGCTGGCGACGCATTCATGGCTTGGCTTGAGGCTTCTGGGGACTTTCGACGCTGTTTGCGCTGCTAAGGAACAGAGTGGCGAAAGGACTGCGCCTGCTGGGCGGTTGGGGGTTTTTCACGTGTGCCAAATGATGCCTTGTTAATGCTGTGATTGTCACGCAGATAGTTTGCGATCGATAGGGTTTGTTCGGCCGCTTATTATAATGGCCGGAAGATTGCGGCCGGGTGGAGTGATGACGGCGACGGTTTCCATCAAAATTGCCGATGCGGGTGAACGCACCAGCGCACTGCGCCGGGCGCGGATTAATTCCGTGTTTGTGCGCATCTTGCGGTGGATTCTGCCGGTGGTCGCGGTTGCACTGATGAGCTCGTATGCGATCTTTATGCAGCGCACGATCAGCGTCGAGACCAAGACGCACACAGGCAAGCTCAATACTGGCACCTTGACCTCGTCGCTGGACAATCTGGCGATGGCGAACCCGAGTTACGAAGGCTACAACAAGAAAGACGGCAGCCGCTATAAAGTCTCGGCCAAGAAGGCGATTACGGACCTTTCGCGCGACAAACCAATCCAGCTGATCGACATCAAAGGCTCGCTGGAACAGCGCAACGGGCAACGCACCGAGATCAAAGCGAGCCGTGGGCTGTTTGACCAGAAACGCGGCACGCTCAATCTCGATGGCGGCATCACAGTGGATGCACCAAATGACCTCAGCGTCGCCCTGAACAGCGCCATTATTGACACCAAGACCTCGGAAATCAGCTCCCGTGAACCAGTTCTGGTCAAGATGCCAGCTGGCGAAGTACGCGGCAATTCCATGCATCTCGACCAGCGCGCCCGGGAAATTTTGTTTGGCGATGGTGTTGCCGCACAATTGAAGCCAGGCGCTGGCCCAGCGGGCAAGCCAAAGCAGGCAGCTGCTCAAAAAAAAGGTGGCGCTGGCTCGGTGTTGGGTTTTGGCGGTGGCTCTGATGCGCCCGTCGATATTACGGCTGCCAGCCTCGTGATTACGGAAAAGCAGCGGACGGCGCGCTTTAAAGGCAATGTGCATGCGGTGCAGAATGGGCGGACGCTGCAGGCGCCTGATCTGCTGGTGTCGTTTGCCGGCAGCGCATCTTTTGCGAGCCTTGCGCAAGGCCAGGCTCCACCAACTGGCGGCGCTACAGCTGCGCCTCGCACCCGGCTGCAGCGGATTACGGCCTCCAATGGAGTTAAACTCACCCAAGGCGAGAACGAGGTGCGTGCGCGGACCGCGATTTTTGACGTGGAAGCTCATCAGGCAGAGCTGTCTGGCGGCGTGAAGATTACGAGCGGTGCTAACCGGACGATCAATTCTGATCTTGCGACTATCGACACCAAGAGCCGACGTATCGTGTTGACCGGCAGGGTCGCAGCCGTGCAGGAAGGCAACCTGCTGCGTGGCAATCGCCTGACATACGCACCTAATTCAGGGCACATGAACCTCACGTCGCCGGCGATTGGCGGTGCGCCAAGGGACAATATTTTCGTTCGCTTCAAACCACCAGCTGCAAAGAACGGCCGCAAGCCCAAGCGGCAAACAACGGATGGCATAACAGGCGGCGGGGCGTTTTCGACCAATCCCGATGCGCCGATCGAAATCACAGCGCGCTCGCTTGACGTGCGTGACACGAAGGCGGTCGCACGGTTCGAGGGCAACGTGCATGCACGGCAGGGTGACCTGCACTTGTCGACACCACTGATGACAGCCCATTACGACGGACAAATCGGCCTTTTCAGACCGCAAAGCGGGAGCCGACGAGCAAAGCCAAAGCCGATGAAGCTGCGATTTATTCGGGCGACTAACCCGGTTACCGTTACTTCCGGCGAGGATATGAACGCAAGCGGCGAGAACGCTGAATTCGATATGCTGGCCAATACGGTGACGATATCAGGCAATGTGGTGCTGAAGCAGGGCCGGCAAATCGTGCGCGGTGACAGACTGGTCATCGACCTCAAAACCGGGCAAAGCCGGATGAAGAATTCCGGTAAGGGACGCAACACGTCGAAACGCATGACGTTTGGCGTGAAGCCCAAGATAACAGCGGATCCCAAGCGGCGGGACTGCGGCGGCCAGATGTGCGCTGTCTTCTACCCGATGGATGTTGAGAAACAAAAAGCTGGTAAGAAAACTCGCGGCAAAGCCAAGCGCAAACCCAAACTGGACAGCGGCTGGTCAACATCGACCAATACCAACTAGTTTTCTCTCTCACGGCTATTCCTCGCTAACACCCATCCCTGTGATGAGAGGCCTGCGACGGCGCGGCGTAATACTTGCGTTTGCGGGCTGCGCACACGAGGCGCCGGATCGCATGCGCTCCCTTCACGCGCTGCCTTCACGCGCTCCCTGGGCCTACTTCCGTTTAAGTCAGACACACTCTAAACTGTTGAGCACTCAGGCTTGGCATTCGTTATGTGTGCATGGCTCGCAAAAATGCCCGAAACGTCCAACAGAATACAGGCGCGACCATTGCGGGGCGCGGCCGATCCGACTAGGCCATAAGAAACATCCGACAAACGGCAGGTCGCAGCCTTGAGAATATTTCCACTTCGTCGATCAAACAACGCCGCGATTGATCCGCCAGAGCCATCCACCGAGGTTGTGCGGGGGCCAGGTGAAATGCCGCTTATCGACGTTTATGACAATGCCACAGCGCCACCAGGACATTTAGAGCATGGTCAGCTCAATCACGGCCATCAAGGCGATGGGAACTTTCCGCCGCCAGCGGTTGTGCCTTCCGAAGAGCATCATGCCAGCGATGCCAACTCCGACCTCTATGTCGCCGAAGGTTGGCTGCACGCGCGCAATATCAAGAAAAGTTACAAGAAGCGCCTTGTTGTGCGGGGCGTCAGCCTAGCGGTTAAGCGTGGCCAATCGGTTGGTCTTCTTGGCCCGAACGGCGCCGGAAAGACGACCGTCTTCTATATGATCACCGGACTGGTGCCGGCAGACGATGGCCACGTGTTTGTTGACGGCAAAGATGTCACCGCATTGCCAATGTATCGCCGCGCCCGTCTCGGTGTTGGTTATCTGCCGCAGGAAGCGTCGATCTTCCGTGGCCTGACAGTTGAACAAAACATCATGGCCGTGCTTGAAATCGTCGAGCCCAACAAAAAGGCACGTCAGGAGCAACTGGACCAGTTGCTGGAAGAATTCAAGATCACACGGTTGCGCAAATCTCCATCGATTGCACTTTCAGGTGGTGAGCGACGGCGTTGCGAAATTGCTCGCGCGCTTGCCAGCAGGCCGTCGTTCGTTTTACTCGATGAACCGTTTGCCGGGATTGACCCGATCGCGGTGGGCGACATTCAACAGCTGGTTCGTCACCTGACGGAGCTCGGCATCGGCGTGTTGATCACGGATCACAACGTGCGCGAAACGCTTAGCCTTATTGATCGCGCGTACATCATATATGACGGCGAAGTGCTAACTCAGGGCACACCGCAAGAAATCATTAACAATGAAGACGTTCGCCGGGTCTATTTGGGCGATATGTTCGCCTAAGTAGCCAACCGTAAACTTTCAAACGGCACTGTTCCTGCACAGGGAAACAAAGGGTCGTTCCATGGCGCTATCCGCCAAACTTGAATTTCGGCAAGGCCAGCAGCTGGTGATGACACCGCAGCTGCAGCAAGCCATTCGCCTATTGCAGCTCTCCAACATCGAACTCAATGCGTTCGTCGAAGCTGAACTTGAGCGCAATCCACTGCTTGAGCGCGAAGAGGCGCGGCCGGAACGCGGCGACAACAACGAAACCAAGCCGACTGATGCAGAAAAGGGCAGCGTTGCCGAGACCGGCGATAGTGCTGACCTCAACTTCAAGGACAATACTGAAGTCGATTATACAGAAACGTTCGACACAGCAATTGAGAATGTTTATCCGGAAGCACAGGCATCCGATTTCGGGAATGAGCAACTCGGGAGCTGGGCCAGCGTTGGTCAAGGCTCCGGCGGCAGTTTCGACGGATCGACACCCGACTACGAAGCGTTTGTTGCCGAAACGCGATCACTGAAAGACCATCTGACGGACCAACTGCATCTGTGCTTTCAAGGCGCCGCTGAACGCATGATTGGGCAGCACCTGATCGATATGGTCGACGATGCCGGTTATCTCTCTGGCGACCTTGTGGAACTGGCCGAAAAACTTGGTACCAGCGAAACGACAATCGAAGCCGTGCTTAGCCGCTTGCAGACGTTTGAACCAACCGGTGTGTTCGCCCGCGGCCTTGCCGAATGCCTCGCACTGCAGCTGAAAGAGCTGAACCGCTTTGACCCAGTGATCGAAGCACTGCTTGATAATCTGGATCTGCTCGCTTCGCACAATATCTCCGCACTGCGGAAGGCGGTCAAAGTCGACCAGGACGAGCTTGGCGACATGATCCTGGAGCTGAAGGCGCTCGACCCGAAGCCGGGCCTCAAGTATGGCTCGTCGCCGGTGCAGCCGGTTGTGCCCGACGTGCTGGTGCGGGCTGCCAATGACGGTGGCTGGATCGTGGAGCTGAACAACGAAACGCTGCCGCGTGTGCTGATTGACCGTACTTACTACACACGCGTGTCGAAGTCGGTGAGCAAAGGCGACGATAAGGAATACATCCAGGACTGCCTGCAAACCGCCAACTGGCTCGTCAAGAGTCTCGATCAGCGGGCGCGTACGATCCTGCGCGTATCGGAAGAGATCGTGCGCCAGCAAGACGGTTTCTTTATGCATGGCGTGGAGCACCTGCGACCGCTCAACCTACGTATCGTGGCCGATGCGATCTCGATGCACGAATCCACGATCAGCCGTGTGACATCGAACAAATACATGGCTACATCACGTGGTATTTTGGAGCTGAAGTACTTCTTTACGTCATCAATTGCAGCTTCCGATGATGGCGAGTCGTTCTCGTCTGAAGCCGTGCGTCACCGGATTAAAGCTATGATCGAGGCGGAAACGGCCAAAACCGTGCTGAGTGACGATAAAATCGTTGAGCGACTGAAAACGGACGGCGTCGACATTGCGCGGCGCACGGTTGCGAAATACCGCGAAGCAATGCGTATTCCATCATCAGTGCAACGGCGGCGGAGCAAAAAACTGATGGCCGGTACCGCTTAGCTCCACATTGCAGCCCATGACTGAGAAGATCGAATAGCGCACTTGACCCTTTCACTTGGCGCAAAAATCATCATATAGTTTGATAAGGCGGCGACACTCAATTTTGGACCAATAGATTCGGAGATCCAATGAGCATTCAAGTTACTGGCAAGAATATGGAAACCGGAGATGCTTTCCAAACCTATGTAACGGACAAAGCTCGCGCAGTATTAGACAAATATATCGGCCCCGAAATATCAGGGCACATTCGTATAGAAAAGATCCGTGGTCAGTTCAAAACGAATTGCTCGATGCGCCTTAAAACAGGCCTCATGCTCGAATCTCAGGGAACTGGCAACGATCCGCATGCAAGTGCTGATGCTGCAATGGAGCGGCTCGAAAAACGTGTTCGCCGCTATAAACGCCGCCTTAAAGACCACCATCACGGAAATTCTCAACCTGCTACCACTTTTTCTTCAGCCAATGACTATGTCGTCCAGATGGATGACGAAGCTATTGAAAATACAGTAGAAACGACAGATCCGGTGATCATTGCGGAAGCCGTCCGGGAGGTCCGTGAGTATTCTGTGAGCCAGGCCGTAATGCAGTTGGACTTGACGGAGCAGGCCTTTATGGTGTTTCGAAATGCAGGAACGGGTACGATAAATATCGTTTACCGACGTGAAGACGGACATGTTGGCTGGATTAATCCCGAGGTATCGGCAGCAGCGGCAGAATAGTCCGATTGAGCATTAGTCGATGACCTAGCAGGCTGTTGAAATTCGACAATCAGCAAGCTGACAACCAGCGAAACGCGACCTCTGTCGTCGATCAGAATGAGGTTAAGCACGATGAGCGATACTCTGCTCGACGTGAGAGCATTTTCGTCGGGGTCGAAAAACGA
>CAJQQK010000188.1 GCA_905480435.1 uncultured Hyphomicrobiaceae bacterium
CTACGTGTGGCTCTACAATCAGCAGCTTCCTCAATCAGCCTTGGGCAGTAAGACGCCCTTGCAGACGATGAAAGAATGGCACAAAATCAAACCAGAGCTGTTCTGGAAACAGCCAAACTACCTTCCGGGATGTGACACGTATCCCCATCTGAATCTCCCGCCGACAAGGATGAGCCGCTGCGCGCAGATATTCGACATCTGGGCCGATTGCTTGGCGACACGGTTCGTGCCCAGGAAGGCGACGCGATTTTCGAGCTTGTCGAAGCCATCCGCCAGACTTCAATAGCCTTCCACCGCGAGGATGATGCGACGAGCCGTGAGGATCTTGAGGCAATCTTAAGAACACTGTCACCTGAGCAATCTGTCCTGGTGATCCGTGCCTTCAGTTATTTTTCACATCTCGCCAATCTTGCCGAAGATCAGCACCACATTCGGCGCACCCGCACTCACGAGTTGGCCGGATCGCGTCCTCGTCGCGGCACACTGGCGCATGCTTTTCTGGACGCGCAAAGCAACGGTATAGAAGCGCCTGAGTTGGCTACTTTCTTCAATGACACGGCCATTCATCCAGTACTCACCGCCCACCCGACAGAAGTCCGACGCAAGAGCACGATGCGCCGCGAGATTGCGCTCGCTGGCCTCCTTGATCAACGTGACCGTGCGAACTGGACCAAAACCGAACTGCTGGAAATCGATGAGAAAATTAGTCGGGCGATCCTGATACTCTGGCAAACGAACTTGTTGCGCCAAACCCGTCTAAGTGTGCTCGATGAGGTCCAGAATGGACTGACCTTTTTTGACTACACTTTCTTTCGTGAGTTGCCCAAGCTTCACGCCCAGGTAGAGGACGAGCTTGGTGAACCGGTAAAAACATTTCTTCGCGTCGGCAGCTGGATCGGAGGCGACCGTGATGGTAATCCATTTGTAACAGCGGATATCCTAAGTGAAACGCTACGTTTGCAGAGCAAGCACGCAATCAATTTCTATCTGGACCAACTGCACCAACTTGGCGATGAGCTATCACTCTCCACGACATTGATCGGCGTATCTGACGAACTCGCAGCACTGGCGGAGCAATCGCCGGACCTGTCCGAACACCGCGCCGTCGAACCCTACCGTCGCGCCATTTCATTCATCTATGCACGGCTTGCCGCCGCCCAAACACATATCAACGGCGTTGTGCCAAACCGTCCTGCGATTGGTACGGCATTGCCATATCTAGTGCCAACTGAGCTTGACGCAGATCTTGCCATCATCGACGCGTCGCTGCGCGCAACTGGTTGTGAGGCTCTAACCAATGGCCGATTGAGGCGATTGCGCAGGGCGATTGATTGCTTCGGTTTTCATTTGGCCGCTCTTGATATGCGCCAGAATTCAGACGTGCATGAAGCAACGATCGCCGAGCTTTTGGCAGCGGTTGATGAAGGCGCCAACTATGCAGATTTGGATGAAGCACAGCGGATTACACTGCTCAAAAATGAGTTGGCCAACACGCGTCCTCTTGTGCGCCCGCACCAAACGTATTCGGAGCAGACGACCAGAGAATTTGATATTCTTAAGGCCGCTAAAGCCGCCCACAATACATTCGGCGCGCAGGCGGTTCCAACGTCCATCATTTCCAACTGTCGCGGTGTATCAGATCTTCTGACACTGGCGATCCTGTTGCGGGAAGCGGGACTACTTACAACCGCAGGCGACAGTTCGATCAACATCGTTCCGCTGTTTGAGACGATAGAAGATCTGCGCAACAGTATTTCGATCATGGACGAGCTGTTGTCGATTCCTGCGTATCGCCGGCTGGTTGATTCGCGCGGCGGCCTACAAGAAGTGATGCTTGGTTATTCCGACAGCAATAAGGATGGCGGCTATGTCACCTCCGGCTGGGAACTGCATAAAGCTGAGATCGGGCTTGTTGAACTCAGTAAAAAACATGGCATCAGGCTGAGGCTGTTTCATGGTCGCGGTGGTTCGGTCGGACGGGGCGGCGGTCCAAGTTTTGAGGCGATCGTCGCGCAACCACCTGGAGCTGTTAACGGTCAAATTCGTACCACCGAGCAAGGTGAGACGATTTCCAGCAAATACACCAACCCGGAAGTTGGGCGACGCAACCTTGAAGTCCTCGCGGCAGCAACGCTGGAGGCCTCGCTGCTCACTTCCGGAGATGCAGATGTGCCAACATCCTATCTTGAGGCGATGGACGCGATATCAAGTGCATCTTTCGCAGCCTACCGTGATCTCGTGTACGAGACGCCCGGCTTTAGCGACTACTTTTGGCAATCCACTGTTATTAGTGAAATTTCGACCCTAAATATTGGCTCGCGACCGGCGTCGCGCAAACCGTCGGGCCAAATTGAAGACTTGCGGGCGATCCCTTGGGTGTTCAGCTGGTCGCAATGTCGGGTTATGCTCCCTGGATGGTATGGATTTGGATCAGCCATCAAGACATGGCTCGACGGTCAGCCTGACGGCAAAGGAATTGAGCTGCTTCGCGAGATGAACCAGTCCTGGCCATTTTTTACGACACTGCTTTCCAATATGGACATGGTTCTCGCCAAGACAAACATGTCGGTCGCATCGCGTTATGCTGATTTGGTGAGTGACAGCAAACTACGCGAACAAGTATTTGAGCGCATCCGCTCAGAGCGTAAGATGACGATAGCGGCACTCTTTGATATCACTGGGGCAGACTGCTTGCTGGTCGACAATCCGCTGTTGTCCCGATCAATCCAGAACCGCTTTCCCTACATTGATCCATTGAACCATCTGCAAGTCGAATTACTCCGAGAACATCGAGGAAAATCAGAAGATCCCAAGGTCCTTCGTGGGTTGCAATTGACGATCAACGGTATTTCGGCGGGTTTGCGCAATAGCGGATAGAGCGTTCATCGCGGGCCTAAAGCATGTCGCATTATATGCGCCTCGCTTTAGGTTGTTTTCGCTCACGGTGTTATTCCTCGCTCTGCTCGGACACCTCCGCGGGGGCGGCGCGAGGCGCCGGATCGCATGCGCTCCCTGCGTGCTGAATCCCATTGGATGCGACATGCTTTAGTTCCGCGGTTTGATGTACCGGCAGTGATGTCGCGAAATGCAACGTCGTATTGGTGGTACTCATGCTTAAGTAACAGTGTTTGATGTTTCGGCAGATCTTCTGGATGTCTGATCCTGGATGACGGGTGGCGCAAATCAATCTACAGTCGACGACGGACTCTGGGCTCAGAAGCGGCGTGAGGCTTTTTGCGTGCCGGTTTCTGGGGCGGCTTGTTTATCGATAGTCATATAGCGAGAAGAAAATGCACCGTGTGGGCATCATACCATTCGAAACTCGAGGCGATGCTGTTGCATTGCTTTTTGTGACGTCGCAAACGCGGGGGCGTTGGATATTGCCGAAAGGTAAGCAGGAGGCGGGCGAAACGCACGTTGAAACGTGCCACCGGGAAGGCTTTGAAGAGGCTGGCATCCGTGGCGTTGTCCTGGAGAATTTTCCGGTAACCGTGCCGATCGGTAAGCAGACGAAGAGCGGCGTGCTCAAGCTTCCGGTGACGTACTACCCTTATTTGGTGCAAGAACAGGCAGATGAGTGGCCGGAAAAAAAGAAGCGGCAGCGGCACTGGGCGCTCATAGAAGACGCTTCAAAAGTGGCCTATAGAATTGACTATATGGCCTTGGTCCAGCATTTCGAAACGATGCGCCCGTGGATCATAGAAGCTGCAAACAGCCATAGATCAGAGCTGAAAGAGCCGCTGTTGCCGGCACAGTGATGATCCATGCGGCAGCGATCGACCAGACGAATTGGCGTCTGACCAAGTAGCGTGATTTGCGAATGTTGCGGCTGTTGAAAGCAGCGTCTGCCGTAGCGTTCAGCTTGTGGCCTGGACGCAGTTTCCGGCGGTTCGGGTTCTCGGAGTATTCCCGCAGAAAGCCGACACCAAATACCGCACCAACCGCAATATGGGTTGAGCTGACCGGCAATCCAAGGGTCGTTGCGATCAAGACGGTGACAGCAGCGGAAAGCGCTACGCAGTAGGCGCGTGGTGAATTGAGACGGGTGATTTTTTCGCCAACCACTGCAATGAGTTTGGGGCCAAATAACCCTAAGCCGACAGCAATGCCAAAGGCGCCAACCACCATAACCCACAACGGAATGGTCACCTTGCCGGCAATCTCGCCGGCAGGCCCGAGCGTGGAAACGATTGCCGCTAGTGGTCCAACGGCATTGGCGACATCGTTGGCACCATGGGCAAATGAGAGCAGGGCTGCGCCTATGATGAGAGGAAGATCAAAGAGACCGTGGATGTCCTTTTTGCGGTTCTTCAGGCCTGCAGTGCGACGGGCGATATAGGGACGGGCAAGCAGCCAGGCAAGCCCAAACGAGGTGACTGCAAAGGCCGTGATTTCAAGCGTGTTGGGTTTCCATATTTTCTTTAATCCCTTCATGGACATGTAGGCTGCGAAAGCTGCTGCCATGAGAGCGATGAGTATGGGCACCCACTTTTTCGCCGCAGTAATCCGGTCTTCTGCTTGGAAGATCCTGGTTTTAATGAAGTATAACAGGGATGCGGCGACGACCGCGCCGAAGACGGGTGAAATGACCCAGCTGGCGGCAATCTTGGCCATCGTCACCCAATTGACGAGGCCGACACCGGCTGCAGCAATACCGCCACCGAGCACGCCGCCAACGATTGAATGCGTGGTGGATACCGGAGCGCTCAGGATCGTTGCGAGATTGATCCACAGAGCTGCTGCGAGCAGGGCGCTCAACATGAGATATCGGAAATCGACGACGCTGACAGCGTTACCCGGTGTGATGATGCCTTTAGAGACGGTTTTGACGACATCGCCACCGGCCAGAAGCGCGCCGGCACTTTCACAGACGACTGCGATGATGATCGCGGTGGTAATCGTGATGACTTTGCCGCCGACCGCTGGCCCCATGTTGTTGGCGACATCATTGGCGCCGATATTCAGCGCCATGTAGCCGCCAATGACGGCTGAGCAGACAACAAGAAATACGCCCTCGCGGGTTTGCCCAAAACTGTGGCCCACGACGACCGCGACAACAATCAGGAAAACAAGCGCCATGCCGAGGGGCATGATTGTGCTGAGGAGCCGGCTTGATTGTGCCTGTATGAAATCATGACGGCGCAAATCGTTGATGTAGCGGTGCTCAGGATTCTTTGTTGGTTGGCTCATGCGCGGATCGAGGGCTCATAGTTGAGAGGCTAACTTGAAACTGTGACGTACGATTGCAGTCAGCAGCGCCAATTGCCTACCGGGCTGCGCGCAGGTTGTCTGCTACGAACTACAACCTAAGGGTGGTTCTCCCACGTTTTCGGCATTTTCCAATGTGCAAAAATAATGTCGTGGGTCCGAAACAGTGTCGATTGAGCGTCGCTGTGGTCCGTAGACCACCATTTGGACGCGGATAAGGGGGGCGATTCGAGGAATGTTATTGGAGTCGCAACAGTTGCAATATTGATTGGCGGGCTGCAATTTACTGCAAGGTCAAAATGTTGACGCTTACCGCAGATAGAGGTTCTCATGAAGTTGCTGCATTTGACCAGATAGTGCGCCAAGTCGAAGAGGGTGGATGCGTAAACCTCAAATTGAGTATCCAATCGACATCCCAGCCATGGCTCTGTCGCCATTGTCGGGGTGTCCTGGAATTGGATGCATGGCTCATAAAAAAGTGATGCTGAGGCAATCCGTGGCACGCTCGAATCATGCATAGTCGATTGGCTTAGATATTGCTCGAATTTGTACTCATGGGAGTATGATGTCAGTACGTGGACGCATGCGACCCTTGGCCGTCAATGCCGCTGCCGCAATTATCGGCGCGGTGGTGTCGATTGCTGTGTTGCGCATGACACCTATCGAGGCTTGGATTGCCAGCGATCGGGATGCGCTGCAGACGATTGCTCCAAAATTCGAAAAATTGACCGGCCGGGTTGCGTCGACTCCACCAAGCTTGCCTCGGAAAACCGTAGCTGTCGCCGATCCACCGCTTTGGCGTTCAAGCGTGATGCCACAGCGTGAGGCTGATTTAGTGACCGGCGCGCTGCCAAGATCATCAGCAGGAACGACTGGTCTCGCCGCCAACTCTGATACCGGAGCATGGTCGACGGATGTGCAGCGCGTGCGGCTGCCATCTGTGACGGCGCCATCACCGACACGTGCTGTACGGCCGAAGTCCGAAAGGCGATCGCGGGGGACGCGTAAGAAGTCGCGACCACGCAAACGTTGGCAGTCAGCTGCGCTCAAGTCGCGCCTGAAAGAGATTTCGCCGAGGGCAACAAAGCGCCTGATTGCAAAATTTCGAACGGCCAATGCTTTCTGGCCACCTACCGAGATCGCATTCGTTGGGATCAAGGATGAAAGAGTCCTTGAATTGCATGCGCGGTCAGAGAAGCACGGCTGGAAGCCGATCTATCGGTATCGTGTGTTGGCAGCAAGTGGCGGTGCCGGCCCCAAATTGCGGCAAGGTGATCGACAAGTTCCTGAGGGAATCTATCGCATCGTCTATCTCAATCCAAAGAGTGCCTATCACGTTTCGCTTCGCGTCAATTACCCCAACAAGTTCGATCGCCGGATGGCTGCAAAAGAAGGCCGCAAGAAGCTTGGCGGTGATATCATGATACACGGCAAGAGGTCATCAGCGGGCTGCCTTGCTATGGGTGATCCGGCTGTTGAAGAGTTGTTCGTGCTGGCGGCGCAAACGGGGTATTCGAGAGTCAAAACCATTATTGCGCCAACAGACTTTCGTCGGCACGGCCTGCCGAGCTCCAAGCCAGGGCAGCCGAAATGGTTGCCGAAGCTTTATATGGAAATTGCTTCCGCAATGTCTGAATTCAAGGCACCACGGCCGGCCCCGAGCTTGTTGTCGTTCTTCAGCCTGTCTAATTAACCTTGCACAAAAAGCTGAAGACGGTTCTGATGCGTGCGCATTTGAACCTCCATAAGAGAACCCATCTTGTCCAAAACAGATCTGACGATTGCGGTTGGTATCAACGATCGCACGCTGCCGCTGGTGGCGCGGCTGGTTGACATTGCAGATGTCGATGCTTCGTTTGTGACAGCGCCGCTTGAAGAGATTTTTGCACGTGCTTTTGACGAGCAGGCGTTTGATGTCACGGAATTGTCGTTCAGCAATTTTATGTATCTGACGGCAATGGAGGAAAGTCCGTACGTTGGGTTGCCAGTGTTTCCCTCTCGGTCGTTTCGGCATTCGGCGATCTACATTCGGACCGATCGTGACATTAAGAGCCCGCGGGATCTGGCGGGGCGTCTGGTTGGTGTCCGCGAATACTCGATGACGGCAGCTCTGGTTGCACGCGGGGTGCTGGAGGATGAGTACGGCGTGCGTGCGCAGGACATCCGCTGGCGCTATGGGCGGGCTGATCACAAGGATAGTTTGCCGATCGCGCGGATGTTGCCACGGGACGTTGAGCTTGAACCGATTGATGCTGATCGTACGCTGTCTGATATGCTGCGGGATGGTGAGATTGATGCGATGGTCGCCTATAAGCCGCCACCGCTGTTTGTTGAGGGGCATCCGCAGGTTCGGCGCTTGTTTGAAGATTACGCCGCTGTCGAAATGGACTATGGCCGTCGAACTGGTATTTTTCCGATTATGCATTTGATGGGCGTGCGGCGTGAGCTGGCGCTTGAGAAGCCGGATCTGCTGGCGAAGATTTGTGCGGGTTTTGACGCATCGCGGCGCTACTCGTTTGAGCGGCTGGCCGAGAGCCAGGCGCTGTCTACGATGCTGCCCTGGGGTGCCAAAGACGTTGGGGCCGCCAAGGCGCTGCTTGGAGAGAATTTCTGGGGTTATGGTCTGCCGCCCAACCGGCTGGCGATCGAAGCGTTATGCCGGTATTCGTTTGCGCAAGGGATCACGCCACGGCTGGTGGCGCCGGAAGAGCTGTTCGCCGAGCAGGTTCTCGATTGGGTGCCAGAGGCGACCGGCTAATCTTGGTTGTCCGAAGGTCTATCCGGCTATCGTTTATCCCATAGTTGCGGGAACGGTTGTTCTAGGGCCTGGCTGACCAGCTCGAGATGATCTTGGCCGTAGAACATGTCGCCATCGACGAAGTAGGTTGGCGAACCAAACACCGATCGTTCAATCGCTTCGGCGGTGTTGTGGTCATGTATTTTCTGGATGTCCGGCGATAGCGCTGCCTCAAGCAATGGCGAGGGCGATAGGCCTGCAGCCTCAATTACTTTGGACAGAGCTGCGTCGTCGTCGAGATCAGCATCGTCGCGCCAATGCGTTTGCAGCATCTGATGTGCGAGTTGGTCGATGTTGTGGCTGGCTTCAAGCGCTGCGATCAAGACACCGTTTGAGCGCGCGATGTCATTGTCGTGATAGGTTGGCATGCCACGCATGATCGGCGCATCGCGGTAGGCGGCCCATCGCTCAATTTCTCGCCCTGAGAAATAGGCGCGGCGACGCGGTGTGAGGCTGTTGGTGGCACCTCCCATGGCGGCGACGACCTGACAAAGTTCCATTGGGCGATGAATGATGCGAACGCCCGAATTGGCTGCGATTTTCGACAGCAGAGCTGAGCCGATATAGGCATAAGCCGAGTGGGCTGAGTAGAAATATTCGATGTCAGGCATTGCGTTATCCTGTGAGGTGATTGGTCAACGTTACCATAGAGCGTCTTCGCTAACGGTCGAGACGTGTGCTGCGATGACTTTCCAGCCGACATCTGGAAAGCGTGCCCAGGTTTGGCTTTGGCGGCCGATCTGATCGCGGTCGCGAACTTTGAATTCGAGATTGACGGTTGCGATGTCCCGCCCCACGGTCAGGATCTCAAGACGGATACGGCGCTCCTTGATGCCGGGGCCCGGAGGGCGCGCGACACGGTGAGCGTGGATCTCGTTAAAACCGTAACCGTTTTCGTGTAGCGCATAGCGTATGGTGTGTGGGCTCTGCCAGAAGGTGGCGTCGAGAAGATCAACGTCTTTGTCGATCAACGCCTGTTCGTAGCGCTCGAATAATGTGCGGACCTCGTCAACGACGTCGGGCAAGTTCGGTGTCATATCGATGGTTGTCATTTTCATTTCTCCATAGCTTTTGCGACGGCGACGAGCGCCATATCGTGACCGCGCGCGCCAACGATCGAGAGACCGACAGGGGCGCCATCGACGGTGCTGCCGGGTAGGTTGACTTGCGGGTGTCCGGTGAGACCACCGTGGGCTGCAAGGCAGGTGATGCGGTCGCGGACGATATCGAGCTCAGCCATCGGGCGGTTTTTCAATGGTGCTGGGCCGGGTGTGGTTGGCAGGCAAAGGATCGTGCCCGGCGGTATCAGATGTTTGAAGCGGGCACGTGCTTCCTCGCGCATCAGGCCAGCCCAGTTGCGATCAACGCGGCTGATCGTTGCGGCTGCCGCAAGGTTACGGGCGACCTGGAAAGCAAGTCGAGGGTTTTCGCGCTCGATCCAATCTTTGAAGGTGCTCCAGGCTTCTGCTGGCTGCAGGGTGCGCTGTGCGCGGGCCCAGACGGAAAGGCCTTGTGGTGCCAGAAGATCCTCGCAGGTTTTACCGATGATAGCTGACAACTCGTCGACCATTGGCTTGAGTGCTTCTGCAACATGTTCGTCAGCGAAACCGAAAGCATCGGTTGCGACCACCAAACGCGTTGGCAGGTCGGCAAGCACTTGCTCGTTGAGCATGACACTTGAGACGCGCGCGAACGTTGCGGCATCGCTTGCGAACCAACCGGTTGTGTCGGATGACGGGGCTTGCGGGAGCATGCCGGTGAGCGGTACGCGGCCGTGGGTTGGACGTATGCCGTAGACACCACAATAGCTGGCTGGCACCCGGATGGAGCCACCGGTGTCGGTGCCGATCGCGAGATCGCAAAAACCTTGCGCAACGGCTGACACGGAGCCCGATGATGAGCCGCCGGGCACTCTGCCGGGCGCCTTTGGATTGAGTGGCGTGCCATCGAATGCGTTTTCACCAAGGATGCCGAGCGAGATCTCGTCGGTGATGGATTTGCCAGCAAGCGAGGCGCCGGCATCAAGGAGTGTTTGCACGGCCCACGCGTTTTCGGTTGGCACGGGATGGGCGCTGGCCCAGTCATGATTGCCGGCGCCGGTTGGATGCCCGGCGATATCGAATAGATCCTTGGCAACGAAGGTTAGCCCGCTGAGTGGTCCACCGGGTGTGCCATCTATTTGGACATTGCTGCCTGGGACCAGGAAATCATTGGATTGCGCCATGTTTGCTCCGCGTGGTGAGATCGTCTGCCAGAGGCACCGGAGTTGCTGGATGCCTTCTATTCGGGCCGGCTCTCACATGATAGAGCACGCATGACCGACCTGTCCCGATGAAGATGTAACTATCATGACATATTTGGTGTCGTCATAGATCTGGGTGAACGCTGTCTCTCATCGACTGCTCGATGCCGAGACCAATCCATTGCGAAAGCTGAAATGTGACGAACGACACCGGACGTGCGCCCATTCTGATTGTCACATTGATCGGCGTCCTGTGGGGGCTGAATTGGCCGGCCGTCAAGTTCATGCTCACCGAAATGCCGCCATTGACGATACGGGCGGCTGCATTTCCGACGGCGGCGTTGCTGTTATTGTTGATATGCGTGGTGCGTGGCGAGAAGCTGTGGCCGGCAGCGCGCGATATCGTGCCGATCGTGATCACCGGATCGCTCATTATATTCGGCTTCAATGTGATGACATCGTTGGGGCAGACGTTTACGGAAACATCGAAGGCAGCGATCATCGCCTACACAATGCCAGTGCTGACAGCGGTGTTTGCTGCAGTGTTTCTGCGGGAGCGGCTTGAAGCCCGGCACATTATGGCGCTGATGCTCGGCATGGCAGGGCTCGGCGTTCTGGCATCGCAGGATTTTACGGCTTTGCTCAACGATCCAACCGGCCCCGCAATCATGTTTCTTTCAGCGCTTTTTTGGGCGCTTGGCAATGTCGCGCTGAAGTCGCGGACGTGGAGCCTGGCGCCGTTGCCATTGACGGTTTGGTTTTTCGTTGTTTCAACCATCCTGTGTTGGCCACTGGTCTTGTGGTTTGAGCCACCGTCTCAGCAAAGCTGGCCGTCAACGCCAGTGCTCGTGACGCTCGCGTATCATGCGGTTGGCCCGATGGTGATCTGTTATGCGCTTTGGACGGTATTGGTTGGTCGTTTGTCCGCAACTGTTGCTGCGATCGCGGCGCTGTTAGCGCCTGTTGTTGGCGTGGCGTCAGCGGTTATTCTATTAGGTGATCCGTTGACGTGGCAGAAGGTGCTGTCGCTTTCGATGATTTTGGCGTCGATTTTTTTGTCACTTGCGCCGCGGAGGAACGCTGCAGCCTAAGTGCTGCGGCGATAGATTTGCTTGACGCCTGATGACAGAGTTGGCTGTTGTGAAGAACGCGATTGAAATCTAGCTGAAGAAAGAGCCTGAAATGAGTGATGCCATTGCGAAACGTGTTGCCGGACGTGTTGTCGAGTTGAGGTTGAACCGACCGGCAGCGGGCAACGGTTTCGATCTGGCCATGGTCAATGCGCTGCTCGACGCACTCGATGGCATTGATGCGGAAGCTTGCGATACGATTGTCTTTAGAGGCGAGGGCAAAGGTTTTTGTGGTGGACTTGATCTGTCCGAGATGGCCTCGGAAAGCGATGCGACGCTTTTGTATCGCCTCGTTCGCATTGAACAGCTTTTGCAGAAGGTCGCTTCGATGCCTCAGGAAACGGTCGCGCTGGGGCATCGGTTTGCCTTTGGTGCCGGCGCGGATTTGTTTGCTGCGTGCCGACAGCGGATCGCGGCGCCGGGAACCAAGTTTGCGTTTCCGGGTGTGCGCTTTGGCATTGCGCTTGGAACAGGGCGATTAGCGCGGCGCGTCGGGCCAGATGCTGCGCGCCGGATGCTGGCTGCAACGGCACCGATTACCATGGAGCACGCCCTAGAAACCGGTCTCGTGCAAACGGAAGCCGCTGTCGAAGACTGGCCGGCATGTGTTGCAGAGATGGAGACCGCCACAAGTTCGCTGGATGCGCGCATGGCTCAGGTCGTGGCTGAGCGGCTCGATCCGGGAAAGGACGATGAGGATATGGCGGCTCTCGTCAGAACCGGCGCCGAGCCAGGATTGAAAGATCGTATTGCGAACTATGCAGCCGCGGTGGCCGCTGCACGCAAGAAATAAGTTGGTGTGTCGGACATGTCCTGGCAGGTTTGTGGGGAACGATGAGCCTACAATCTCTGTTGCGGCGTATCGATGTTGGTTCTTGTTTGGAAATGCAATCAAGGAATCTGTTATGAGACTGTTGGTTTTGACTGCGCTTATGATCCTTGCGGCTCAAGTTGCGAAAGCTGAGAAGCTGCCAATTTTTGATGCGCATGTTCACTATTCTCACGATGCAGTGGAGATGATCCCGCCGAAGGATATTGTTGCCTTGTTGCGCAAGGCCGGTGTGCGTCGCGCGCTGGTGTCGAGCTCGGATGATAACGGCACGCAACGTCTCTATGAGCAGGCGCCGGATATCATTGTGCCGGCACTTCGCCCCTATCGTCGGCGCGGTGAGATTAGCACCTGGATGCACGATCCGACGGTGATCGACTATGTCGAGAAAAATCGGCTCCCCGACGTTTCAAGTGGGTAGCCTGAGATCGAGTTTGCCAGCTATAAGGTAGGTGACGGCCTTCAAGGTCTTGCTGTTTCGGTAGCCGCGCGCCTTGGCTTTTGCGGCCTGGACGAGAGAATTGATGCCCT
>CAJQQK010000189.1 GCA_905480435.1 uncultured Hyphomicrobiaceae bacterium
GAATGATCCCGGCAGACCGCAAGCTTGACGAGACCATGAAACGCTGACATCAACCAAGCTATCCAGCGGCACTCAAACCGCCACCCTCCAACTGGTCGCGATGCACCGGAATACCCGGTCGCGATCACCGGAATGCGCAGCGAACACTAGCGCGATCGACCTAGTGAAATACCGATCGCCTGATTCGGCAGACTTACCCAAGGCAAACTACCGACAGATAAGCCGCCTTGCACCGTAAGAATTCGTAATCAAATTGGCTTATTCTTCAGCCATGAGAGAATACTGCGCCGCGTCAATAATTCTTGTTTCGATGGTATCGTTGTGGGATTGGCCGCAAGAGTACCTATATATTTTTACCGCGTCAGCAATGTTAATTGTGCCGGTTGGTGTCGGTTTCATGGCAAATTCAAAGCTCAGTGGAGATGGGTTTCAGCTTCTCCGATTTGCCGGTCGGGTCAATCATGAAGCAGCGGAATTCTGGCGTTGGTTGCTGTTTGGATTTGTCCTCATGAATTGGCTCCTGATGATGGTAGCCATCATCAGCTATCGGGAAAACTTGTTTGGTGTTGCCTTAATCTTCTCGCCGGTTGTAGATGCCGCCTCAGTGCTTTTCCCGCCGATCCAAGACATTCCCAAAGTCATCCGTAGCAAAGGCTTTGGAGAGCGCGGCACGATTATACAAGTTGTTGCCTCGATCGGAATAAATGCAGCATTGGCAACTGCCGGAGTAGTTGGGTATTTGCGAGCCAACGGACTCACACGACTCAATAAAGAGGCATCCTCAGTATCATCGTCGTGGCTCTCGATTGCATCGATTGCAACCGTTGGCTTTGCGTATTCATGCACATGGTTCCTGTTTTGGCCTAGTAATAACTACAATCAGAAAGGAGCGATCATGTTTGATGGTTTCACAACCAGCGATCTCTCTCTTCTATTCCGATTTTGGTTCTGGCCGACGGCTATATTTGTTCTTGCAGCAATGGCTCTAGCCACCGTCGTTCGTCGAATACGGTTTGGTCGCTACGACGAATACAATAAATACAAAGAGGGCTGATTGCAGCGAGCTCATCACTGACAAAAGTGTCTTCTTAGTTCACGGAAATTAAGCTGATGCTGAAAACTGCAAGTCAGCTTTTTAATAGGCTCCGATCGAGAATGTTCAAACGGACATTCTCGACACCACACCCTACTCCGCAGCCCTCGCCGTAAACTGCAGCTCTGCCAGCCGCGTATAGAGCCCGCCATCTGCCGTCAGCGTCTCATGCGTGCCCTGCTCAACAAGCCGCCCATCTTCAAGCACCAATATCCGATCCGCCTGCCGGATCGTCGCCAGACGATGCGTGATCACAAACGTCGTGCGCCCCTTCATGACCTGCTCAAGCGCCGCCTGCACCGCATGCTCGCTCTCGGCATCAAGCGCGCTGGTTGCTTCATCCAACAGCAAAATCGGAGGGTTACGCAAAATCGCACGCGCAATCGCAACCCGCTGACGTTGCCCGCCGGATAGCGTCACACCGCGCTCACCCAGCATCGTCGCATAACCGTCCGGCAGTGCCTCGATGAACGCATGCGCATTGGCAGCCTTGGCCGCATCACGCACCGCTTCATCGGTCGCTGCATCATCGCCATATCGAATGTTCTCCGCGATCGTATCGGCAAATAGGCTGATCTCCTGCGGCACCAGCGCCAGCCGTTTGCGCAATTCGATCGGATCAACATCGCGCACATCAAGGCCATCCATTTCAACACGACCGGATAGTGGATCGTAAAAGCGCGCAATCAAATTGAACACTGACGTTTTGCCAGCCCCACTTGGGCCAACCAACGCAATCAACTCCCCGGGCTCCGCTGCAAACGACACATCCTGCAGCACCGGTTGATCAGGCCGCGATGGATACGCGAGCGTCACGCCCTCAAAACTAATCCGCCCTTGGCCTGGCTCCGGCATCCGCACTGGATGCTGCGGCCCTTGGATCATCGGTTTGGTCTCAAGCAGCTCGACCAGGCGTTCAGCCGAACCGGCAGCCTGCTGCACCTCCCCCCAAACCTCGGAAAGCTGCGCCAACGATCCCGCCGCAAATACCGAATAGAGAATGAACTGGCCAAGCCGACCGGCTGAAAGCGTGCCCTCAATCACCATCGAAGCACCAAACCACAGCACGCCAACGATGCTTCCAACCACCAGAAACATCACCATCGCCGTCATCAGCGCCCGCGCGACCAAGCGCGACCGGGCATCATCGAACGCGGTTTCAACGGCCGCAGCAAACCTCGCTGAAATGACAGCTTCACTCGTAAAGGCCTGCAATGTCCGGATCGCGCCAAGGTTCTCCGCTGCAAGCGCTGATGATTGCGCAAGGCTGTCCTGGGCTTGCCGTGATCGCTGTCGCACCAGACGACCAAACAGGATAATCGGAATCAAAATCAGCGGAATCGCAGCAATCACAACCAATGACAGCGTCGCGCTTGTCACCACCATCATCGTCAGCGCGCCAGTAATCATAATGATGGCACGAACCGTTTGGCTGAATGCACTGGAGGCTGCTGCCTTGATCTGCGTCGTGTCAGACGTCAGCCGGCTCATAATCTCGCCCGAATGCGTCTGATCAAAAAACGCCGGGCCAAGCTTGGTCAGATGCCCAAAAACATCGGCGCGCAGATCCGCGACAACGCGCTCGCCAATCCAGCTAACGAAATAAAACCGCGCGGAACTCGCCACCGCCAGCACACCGCCAATGACGATCATCATGCCGAAATAGCGCGCGATGAAACTGCCATTATCGCCCGTGAACCCAAAATCGATCATACGGCGCACGGCAACTGGGATCGCAAGCGTCGCAGAAGCGGCCAGCACCAGTGCAATACCCGCCAGGATCAGCGTCGCCTTGTTGCGTAGTAAATAGGGTTTCAATGCCAGCAACGGCTGCAATTTCACCCGTTGACGAGCCGGCGGCGCCTCCGAATGCTCACTGCTTGCCGTAGGGGCACCATCAATCGCAGTAGCGGGCTCGGTCATGGCTGCTTGGACAGTCCTTGCTTATTTTTGGCCATTTGCAGTTCACGTATAATTAACAGCCTGGACTAAATAGAATGGCCAAGCGACGTGCCCGGTGCAAGCCTTCATGGATCAAGCGCCGCAGAGCGGAGCAATTAGCCTTCCACAAGCCATCTTCACACTTGCATCTTGTGCCTTGTCGGTCTAAGAACCGGCTTGGATTTCCAGCAAATTGGCAGTTTCAGCGCCTGTCCGGCAGCATCGTCAGCCCGGACACTTTGAATTGGGCGCAAACAGTCGATGATTAATCGGTAGAAGACCATGAAAAAAGACGCAGATCTGCATCCCGACTATCACCAGATCAAGGTCGTCATGACGGATGGCACGGAATACATCACCTATTCCACCTATGGTGCCGAAGGCGATACGTTGACGCTTGATATTGATCCAACGACGCACCCTGCCTGGACCGGTGGTGATCAGCGCCTTATGGACCGTGGCGGCCGCCTGTCACGCTTCAAGAAAAAATTCGAAGGCCTTTTCTAGGCACTTTCCAACTCGGAAACAAAAAGATAGCGCCGTATCCTTGGGAGACGGCGCTTTTTTGCGTCTTGACTATTCCAGGTTAACGAGACCAGTCGTTAATCCCGCCCACCCTGTATCACCGTAAATGCAGCCCGTAGCGTCGACATCTGTGCACCAACGGGGTTGGTCGTCACAGCTGGTGTCGCCTCTTCACCGCTCCGCATTGCCCTGTCGATCCGCATAATGCGATCTGACATCGAAAAGCTATCGGTAATCATCGCCTGCAATGCATCGGGAAGCTGATCGAAATGCTTAATATGAGCCGGTGGTCCAGATGGCCGCAGCTTCACTTTACGGCGCCGGCGCTCAGCTTCATCCGAAGTGATTTCACCATTTTTCAGCGCGCGTTGAACGAGCAACCATGAAGCCACATCAAGCAGACGCGTCGTCAACCGCATGCTTTCCGTCGCATAGGCTGTCGATACCGGCGCAACGAGGCAGCGGGATTCACGGCGCCCTTCGCCATCTAGATAACTCGCAGCACGCTCAACCAATGCCATGCCTTCGCTAAACACATCGTCGAACTGCGGCGACTGCGCAAAGGCATTGCCAAAGGACACAGTCCTGGATGCGGTCGAATTATTCTGAAAGCGCTCGTCAATGATACTCATGGTTCGCTCTGACACACACTCATTACAAAGGCGGCTGGCAACGGGAGTTCACCATAACCGACCTCAGGTTAACACATTGCCTCAAAATGGGAATATTTCGAGGCCCTCGTCGACATTCATGCAAAAAAAGAGCCGCCTTTATGAGGCGGCTCAAAAGTCGATAAGGAGGTATCAAAACAGAGTGGATGATTGCCACTCGCAATCCAGGGGTCTGGATATGCCTGGCTCCTCGACGAATTGAGTGGGTGGATCAGGTGTTTTTGGGTGGTCGGTTTTCTGCTTAATCCTGTTGGCAGAGCATTCCCCGTCGATGTGACGGGCGGCGGTCAAGGACGCGCTCTATAGCGCGCCCGCGA
>CAJQQK010000190.1 GCA_905480435.1 uncultured Hyphomicrobiaceae bacterium
ATCGGTTTTCGTTTGGCCAGAACGTTAAATCCTTAATCTTTAAATCCTTACTTCTTGGGTCTTCTGCGCGTAGCGCAGTCCGTTTTTTCTTGGCTGCGCAAAGTCGGTGCAGCAGAGGCCGCGTAGGAATAAATCCATGGCCAACTTAGCTTCGGCCACACCATCATCATCGATCGCAGCCTTCATGCGCTCTACTTCGTCAGCCATCAACCACACTCCATCATGCCGCTTGAAGAAGTCGTCGCGGCGCCATTCCTCGAATGACCGTACCAGCATCGCCCGTCTCGATCGGCAGGCCTGCCGATTTTATCAACATGCCAAGCTCACGGTCGAACGCTTCTAGCGTTAAGGGCGTGGCGCCCGTTGCCCGGCACCATCGAACATAATCCGTTCGGGCATCCGTTAACGTCAGCTCGCCGCTCGGTGTCTTGTCATATGACTGCAAAGCAAACCGGGCGACGTGATCCCGCGCACTCTCAGATGGTGCATCATCGTCATCATCAGCCCGCGCCATCGTCCCGTGACCAGCAAAGGCCAGGGCGAAGATCGCACCGACATTCAAGGCCGCGCCCTTAAGTCCCGCAAGCATCGCATTGAATACAACCGCCGTTATCCCAAGTAGCGCCGCCGCAGATGATGCCGACTGCTTTACAGGCATCGCAGCCAGTGCCGTTTGAGCGTTTGCAAGATTCCGTTCGGCAGCCTGTCGACGTGCATCATGCGCAACACGCGCATTCTTGATTCCAGCATCCGCCGCAGCAATCGAGGCTTCGTGTGTCTTCCGACAATTCGAAGCACAACCACGCTTTGCCGCATCCGTGCGAGCCGCCTCAAGGGCCGCAGCATGACCGGCAATCGCTGAATTCAAACGTGGTGACGCCGAGCCAAGGCTTGCGAGTGTCGTCTTGGCATCTGTCACTCGCTGGACAGCTTCAGCGCGCTTGGTGTTGGCCGCAACCAATGGTGCCTGCGATGCCGCACGCTTCTGCATTTCTTGGTCGACTGTACGGCCGAATTGAAACACGTCACCGGCAACAAGAGCGAGCACCATGCCCACGGCTATGATGTGATGACCGTTTCGCCAAACGTGCCCAACCGCCACGGCGAGCGCGACGACAAGGCCGGCGGCTGCGAGCGTCACATAAGCATCAGGTGAGGCATACCCGTCGCCGCTGCTAATCGTCTTGTGTGCCAGCGCTCCAACAGCACCAATGCCGGCCAGGAAGCAGATTATGCGTATCATCATGGTGCCTATTTCCCGTCGATCTCGCGATAACGCTCAAACACAACATGCAGGGCATCGGTCTTGGTCAACTTCATGTCGCCAGCCGCATCAATAATGTCGTCGAGAACGTCTTTCACCCAAGCATCTACACGCACGCTTAAGATGCCGCCTTCTCGTTTCTTCTGGCGTTGTCGTCGCGACTTGGCCGCCTGTCGTTCTTCATGGGCGCGATGCTCAAGAGCGTCTTCCGTCACGTCGCCCACAACATCAGCAAACGACGTTGCAAACTGCGCCGCCGCAGACAGTGTCGACTCGTCGACGTTGACATGACGCTTGGTCGCTTTGCCCTTATTGTCGAAGAAGCCCATGGCTATTTCTTCCCTTCGACGATTTCGGCTATGGCGGCATATATCTGGTCAATCTCCTTCTTCGCATCCGTCGACGCCCGGCCAGATATTTCATGGACGCCAAGGCCATAGTCACCGGCCTGCGCATAGGCGTCTCGATTGATCACCTGAATGACCGGCAAACCGAAGTCGGCAACTTCCTTTGCTATGATCTCCGCTCGCTCTGTTTGATACGTGCGCCGCGCGCTTGGTGGCGGAATATCATTGATCACCGCAATCGCTGGCACACCGGCATCGGCACAAAGCTTCGCAACAAGCGCCGACTGCTTAGTGTCAACATGCCCAACTCGCTCAGGGATCAACACGACGTTGGCAACATCAATCGCACGTCGCGTTGCATCGAGTGTGTTTGGCGCGCCGTCCAAGAATGCAATCTCATACCCGGCACGCTCCGCCGTCTCCACAGCATCAGCAGGATTACTCACACCAACGAATGCCGTTGGCTGTTCAATCTCGCCATCCTGCTTGCCGCGCGATTCAAACCACGACCGAGCACCCGCACTCGGGTCCAAGTCGATCAGCGCAACCATGCTGAAATCTTCACACGCGCGCACGGCCAGTTGCGTTGCAAAAAGGGTCTTTCCTACGCCTCCCTTGGCATTCAAAACGGCCACCACAATGATGTCAGACACGACGCCTCCGCTGTCATACAAATCAATCTGTCACATACCTTAGTGCGCAGATACTAACAAGCCCATAACTGTATGACAAACCGTGTTTCGTATGACACTTAACTATTAAGTGTGTGACAACTCATGTGTGTGACACAAACAACAAACCATATAAAATAAGGGTTAAGTGTGTATGACAGTAGCAAGTGTCATACGATTATCCTGGAATAATTACCGGATACATGTTAGCCGTTTGTACCGTTACCGCATCAAATATGTCGCTATTATCTGTCATACAATACGACGTTTGTCATACACTTAGGACACAAGGAGACATCGCAATGGACGCAATAAGCGACCGAGACCTGGCACTCCGATCCATGGAATTATTCCTCCGGTTTCACGCCCCCGTTCTCAATGATCCGACCTGCAAGCACCATGCTGAATACGTTGTCAGCCTTCAAAGGTTGGCCGCAATGGCCGAAGGCAAAGGGAGCATGAAGCGTGACCACACAAACAGCACAACGGCTGCAAAATGACTGCAAAGATCAGCGGTTTGCAGGTCGACAGGCTCTTTCGCGAAGCACATCGCCTGCTCGATGCTCATCAAGCTCATGGCCCATGCGGCGCGAAAACTCGGGCGGGTCAACCGTGCAAGCGTCGCGGGCTATCAAATGGGCGCTGTCGAAACCACGGCGGCTTGTCGAGTGGCCCGAAGACAGTTGCGGGGCGAAACCGTATCGCTGAAGCCGCTAGGCTTAGGTGGCGAAGATATCGCCAGGGCGCTGTTTAGTTGACGCAACGACGCGCCCGGGCGTGCGCGTCATGAGGTGTCATTCACAACGGCAAGGTGACGGCAAGGTTTTCAAGCACACGAACGGATACAAAGATGACATCAGACCTCGAAACAACGGACAAAGACTTGAGCATCATGACCGCGCGCGAAAGCCGGGTGCAGGTCGTCGAGCGATTGAGCGAAGTGGCCCTTGCCGAGCCGCCGACACACGTATCGGTTGCCGCATCAAAGCTCCTGCTTGAAATCGCGGACGAAAAAACGACAGAGGAGCGCGACCCATTCGGCGTGCTGACATGGTGAGGGCAGGCTCAGAAATACCATGCGCTCCGGTCATCACCCGACCAAATACTCTGGTTTAAAACGATGGAACGCCCGGCAGACGATCAGACAAATACCATCAAGATTGTTGATGATAATCGACGAAAAAAAGAAACATCCAGATCGTGGATGGATCGTATTCAATACGGGACGGCGGGTGACGCCCAAAATATTGGGCGTCCCGCAGTACTCATATTATTACTAATGCTTTTGTCTCTTTGACGATCTCCGGCCTGAATTGCTGCGGCCTTCGACGGTACGCTTTGGAGGTTCTCTGCTGTGATTTACTCATCATTACATTGTCATGATGAGCGACATTGTCACTATCATGACAATATAATGGAAGTTGCGATCAGTCCGGCAACCCCGGCGTACCGGGCAGGCACAGAAACACCATGAGTTTAAAACGGCCACAGAAGGCCACGCACGGCGTCCAGGGCGTCGCCCAATGCAGATTGCAGGAATTCCAAAATGCCAGTCAGCGGCTAAATTTGAGGCCCTGACGGCGCTAAGATTGCACTAAGGTTCAAGATCTGTCGTTTTCCCTTAATGGGGTACGTTCGGGATACGTGTAAAAAGTTATCATAGGTGCTCACTGAGCCCCTTAAAGGACCAGCATGCGACGGCTGCTGCACCACCAGAAGCTGCCGAAGTCGGTTCGGCGGCTTAGGGCCAATAGTGATCGTGGCGTATTCAGCTCGCGGTACTAGCAAACAGAGCCGGAGCCAGCCTACCGAAGGCTTCCAACTTCGGTAGGCACTGCATAGTTCCTTATTGGCAAATGCACTTGGCCGACGCGGCACAAGGCGGAGCCGCGGCGGCGACGCACGTTCCTTTGGCCGAACCCTTTCCGATACACCAAGCATTGCAATCAAACTTATCAGGGTGCCCGACGTCGTTCTTATGGCTATGGACTATTTTTGCACCAGGGTTGGATTCGACTAACAACACCTTGGAGAGACATGCTTCACCGAACGACCGGCCATTAGGCTTTCCCTTCTTGTTCGTTCCAATATGGCAGCCGGCTTCGCCGGGCTTCACACCGTCGGTATCTAGCCAGTATGTCGTCTGCCCTTTCTTCCAATCGCTCGGCTTAAAATCGAAGGTGCCCAATGCGCCCTTCATGCCTTTGGCACCTTTCGAAGGCGGGCCATCAGCGTGGGCAATCTGCGCGACAAGTACCAGCGGTAAGCACAGCGACAGGATCATTGCGCAAAGACGTTGCATGGGTTTTCTCCGTGTTAAAAATCTGGTGAAGATCAATCGCGAACTTGTTTGTGGGTCGGCGACGACAAATCCATTTCGATCATGTGAACCCCATCCGCGCGGTTAATCTAACAGGAGATGCTACCGAAGATGATGGTCGCAGAGTTTTTGTTGGGTCAATAGGGCTTTGCTGCCTCCTTGAGTGTTTGTCATCTGTCAAATCTTGCCGTTTTGTACAGCTTCGTGGGCACTGGGCCAAGGAGGGTGGAATTTTCTTCCCTTCATACCCCTGGCGGCGTGCGCTTCAGCGAACGCGCCGCTAGGTATTAATACTGTGTATACCTATGGCCGATTTTTGGCCTGTAAGACATTGAAAAACAACAATCTTTTTTTTGAGCCACTGTGACTGCACAGGCAACTTTTGCCGATTTACTGTGACTGCACAGGCAACTTTTGCAAATTTACTGTGACTACACAGGCAACTTTTGGCCTGCCAGGGCACCAGGCAAACCGTCATTTTCGGGCTGGACTCCGCTTGCGCGATTCCAGTGATTCAAGCTCTTCCAGGGTCGGTTCCTGATTGGCATCAACCCACCGATGCATGAGCGCGGCCAGGTCACCGGGTATGCGGCGGGCTTTGGTCGGGTCGTCTTGCCCGTCCTTCATGCCGTATATCCATCTGCCGACCGTTGCCTTGTCGACATGGAAGATGCGGGCGACATCGACGTTCTTCAAACCGCGAATCTTCATAGCGCCATACAGCCGGTTTTGGACTGGCGCACCGGGCAGGATGGTGGTGCCGTCATCTTCCGGTTTCGTCGGTGTAGCCATGGGCGCGGGTGTCGCCTGTCCGGCTAGTTGAGCCTGATAAGCAGCTTCAGCCTGTTGCTGAGATTCTGTGACCTTCCGGCCAGACTTGGCTTCGAAGTGGGCCACGCGCCGGTCCTTCCAGTCGGCAGGCAAGAAGATGTGCATTTTCACCTTCTTTGAGAGTGTATCGCTGTCGAGCGTGGCGAGTTCATCTAAGCGCAACCACTGCACGCCGTTGCCGTCGTCCGTGCGCTCGCCGGCATTGAGCTTGCCGAACAAGTGGCCGCCAAGATATTCGACGGCGACCGCCTTCAGGTCCTCAAGAATGCGCCGGACGACCTCTTCGCGTTGATTGTGCGCACGTCCTGGCTTCTGCTGATATTCGGCAACGGCGATCAGGCCGTCGGCATGTCCGGACCGGGAGGCCGTGCCGCCGAGTGTGCGGCCTGCTTCGGGGCTGCGTGAGAAGTGGCCCAGCGCACCGACGAATTGATGGCCTTCTGGCAACGATGGGCACCAGCTTGAATCATACAATCGAGGGCTGTCGGCACCCGAAGCATTCCGGCGAACCTGCATCTCCTTGCGGCGCGCCGTGTCATGATTCAGCGTTATGTTTTCCTCAATCCAGCGATGCAGGTTGGCTTGTTCCGCCGTCAGGCCGGCGGCTTGGTCGTAGAACGGTCGGCCAGCATCAAAGCGGATATAGTTCAACTTCTTGCGATCATCCTTGCCCAGCTTTGTGCTGAAGTCATAATGACTGACGTTATCGAGTAACGGGCGCGGCTCGATGGTCTTGCGCGATCTGCTAATTTCCGAGCGTCCGGCTTCGAATAGGCTCAAGCACCCGATGAATGGTGCCTGCACGTTGATTAGATAGGCGCCATCACCATGACGACCGGGGCCGGCCGGGACATATTCCCAATCGCCGATAAAGCTGGTTTGCCCATAGGATCCCTTGCCGATAGCTTTCCAGATTGCGCTCAACGCCATGCAGCCGCTCAGCACTTCTTCGACGTCGCGCTTCCAGTTTTTGGGCGGCGGCTTGTCTGCCAGGTTCCAAAACAAATCGCGAAATGCGCTGGCAGGAATCGTCACCGGGTTGCGATGGCCGCGAGAAACGGCACCAAGCAGGACCTCCATCAGCCGGCGCCCGCGATTGTATAGGTTCAACCGGTCCAACTTTTGCTCAAGCTGCTGTTTGGCCTCGTCTGGCATGTGATGAAACAGGCTGAGTTGGTCGGCATTTTCATGCGCGGCAAGTTTGTCCTGGAGGTCGCCGATTATGCGCTTCAGGTCGCCGGTAAGGAACGGCGCACCGGACCCGTCCCACGACAGCCACATCTCGATTTTTTGCCCACGGCTGTCGCGTCCCGTCTTGTAGATGGCGGCGCGCTTGTTCCGGTCGAGATCCAGGAAGCCGTCGGGATGCTGGCCGCACTCAAACCGCAGCTTTTTCTCGTGCTTTGATGTTAGCGAGAGCGGCCAGTCTTCTCGCTTAGTGCCTCGTTGCGGCCTGCGCTTCAGGCCAATGGCTTCAAGATCATCATCGGAATAGGCGTCGAGATCGCCGGACAGGCTTCCCTTCAGGTCGGCAATCTCATCCGCCTGGATGTCAGGCCATTGTTGGATCTTCTTGAGCGTTCGCGGAAACCGCAGCTTGTGAGCTTTCTGAACCAAGGCCATAGAATGTGCGTCACCCATAGCCTGGCCGAACGCCAGAGGGTACACCGGCCGGTCATCGTCCCGGCTAACAAGATAAATGGCCATGGCAGCTCGCGCGCCGCCGTCGAGTAGCGTCACCGGCTCATCAAATGGCTCATTGCCAATTTCAGACCAAAGGTGCTCTTTCTGCCCATCTGGCCAATCTGAGGGAAGACAAGCCGCCGACTGGTAAATGAATTCAGCGCTGACTGTGAACCATGCGCACGCGGCATCAGTATCGATGACCAGCGGATAAATCATAAATACCTTGCGAACGCCGTGTACGTCACGGCTAAGTTCGACCGGCGCGAAAGTTTGCGCCCTAAACGCCGCTTTCTCTTCGTCGTTCATCCGTTTAAACGCTTGCTCGTATGGCACCGGGATCATGGGCACGGTCGCGCCATCTCTGCGCAACCAAGCAGCCAGTCGCGTTGTCATGCAGAGGGCATCAATCACCGAGCCGAGCTGCCGAGCAGTGTTTAGGTGGCCGCGTGCTGCCCAATCCAAATGGAATTGCGGATCATCGATCCCCTTGGTCGTGTCCGCCGCGCGAAACATGCGGATGTCGTGAAGGGGATATTCGATCTCGAAAGTAAGTCGCGGGGCATCCCATGTGGCGCGACTGTCGCTTGGATCTTCGATGGCTTCGCGCAACCGCCTGAACGCCAGCCGGCGCAGTTCGAAGATGGACGGGATTAGCGAATTACCTTCGAGGTCGAGCAAAAAGGCCGTTTCGTCGAAGTCATCATGCTCGATGAGGTCGCCTGTCATGTGATGATCACCTGTTATTTGTAGCGACGCCCGGTCAGCAGTCGTTCAGATCCGCGCTTCGGAAACGGCTTGCCATTCTGTTTTTCAAGGGCGTCGACCAGCATCTCAGCACCCTCGAGAAAGACGCGATTGAGGCTGGCACCTGGCGTCCAGTACACAGCATTGCGCAGCCGCTCCATCAGGTCTTCTTCGATCTGAACCGAGGTGCGGGTTAGCCCCTTTTTCGAGCCCATTGGCGCCCGATATGGTTCGATATTCTTGGTTGTTTCCGGATCGGTCTTGCCGTCGTCAATCAGCTTCACTTGTCATCTCCTGATGCATTTTCGATGTGCTTTTGCCACGCGGCCAACTCTGCCGGGGCTTGTAGGTATGCCGCATATTCGGCCGCTTCTCGCGTTTGTCCGTCGCCGTATTGGATCATCGCCGCACGCTCGGCCCATAGGTCACGCAGGTCTTCCGGCCAGCTCGCAATCTCAAGCCGCCAAGCTCTTTGAGACCCAACACGTCTAGTTGTGACCGAGCCGCGCGCGCCGGTAGCCTGAAGCGTACGGCGTGCGGGGCGTGATGGTTGTTTGGCTTTTAACGCGAGTAGGCCCATGGCCGATTTCCCTTAGTCGTCGCCGTGGTTGTCTGGGGTGAATTCTGTGTAAGACGCTTTCCAAAATTGATGGTTGAGGAACACGCGGCCATGTTTGCCCGGGCGTCGTGATTTGACGATCGTTAACACCTGCTTGGACTCGCCCTTCGTTGCGAGGTCGAGGCGAATGGTTTTGCCGTGGTCAGCCATGTCTTGTTCCTTGGCCTTGCCGCTTTCGCCGCTTGGCTTGTGGCCGGATTGTCTGGCCAGGTCAGCATCGCTGATGCGCTCAAGGATCAGTGCGTGCTCTGGCGCGTAGCCCGTGCGGGCCGAGCCCATGATTGAATTGATCGTCGTCTCGTCGCCGCCATTGGTTTTGCGCAGCTCCGAAATCACCATCACGGCACCATCACGACCGACGGCTTGCCGTAGCTGCTGCATCTGCTTAATGCGCCATTTGTCAATTTCCAGCTCATTCATGCCGGCGATCGCATCTGGCGCGGGCCACACGTTGAGATAATCCACGGCCAGGAAAACGCGCTTGGCACCGGACGCAGACTTCAGGCTTTCGATCTCGTCGACAAGCGTCTCAACCGTAACTTCACCAAGCTGGGCTTCGGTGCGCATTCGGAACCGCGGGCTTAGTTCAGCCAGCTTGGTTTTCGCCGCCTCAAGAGCCTCATAATCGTCACGGGGGAAATAGTGCTCGCTCGCGTGCGGCAGGTCGGTGCCAGGCGACGGGCGAAAGTTAGGATTGCCAAGCATGATGTCGCTGGCGCTTACGCCGGACAAGCTGGCAAGGGCGCCAATGTCCATGTCATCGAGTGACATTTCCAGCGACACAAACAGAAATGCCGTGTCGCTGTTTTGAACCAGAATATCCAAGCCAATCTGGAAGGTGAGCGTCGTCTTGCCAACACCCGGCTGGGCGGCGAGTACGATAAGCCCGTGAATGCCGCTGAGTGTCTTATCGAGTTTGGGCAAAGTCTTTTGCGCCATGCCGTAAATGTCTCGGCCTCGATAATTCGCCATCCGAAGGTCGAAGCTTTTCATGCGTTCGGCCATAGTGTCGGGCGGGACAGTCGCACGCTTTCGACCGCTTTTCTCAATGGCCTTCACGCCGTCGTTCAGCATGTCCTTGGCGCCGGCGAGGTCGCCGGACGCGATCTTGCCGTGCGCATCGCGAACAAGCTTTTCATAGGTCTTGTGTTCGAGGTCGAGCGCCGCCTTCTCGCGGGCATCGTCCAGCCGTGCATTGACGGCTTCCATGTCGCAGCCGATCTCACGGTGAATGACCGGCCAGAAGAAATCGTTCAGGTCTGTAAAGCGGCTTGGACTGGTCACCGCGTTGTCGAATTCAATCGCCGCGTCGAGACAAGCCTTGCGGCTGCGGTCGGTCCACTCGTTGCCTTGCAGGGTGTTGGCAACCAGCATCCGAGCCTCGTAAGCCATGCCATGCTCTGCCCGGTCGATGCGATCTTTCCAGCCGTCGACGCCGTCTTCCATAAAATAGTCGTGCGGGTCTTGGCCGTGTGGCAGCCCACGAACGACAAAGCTTGCAATGCCTTCAGCTTCAAGCCGCTTGATGGTGGCAAGGGTGCCCTTGTGTCCGGCGTCATCAGCATCGGCAAATATCGTAGCGTATTGCACGCCGTGTCGTGCCAGCGTCTTGGCCTGCGCCTCGGTCAGCCGGCCGCCACCTGTCGCCACCACATCAGACAGGCCATGCGCCTGCGGGCACGCTGCATCGAACAGACCCTCGACGATGGTGACAGACTTTTGACCGCGCGCCCGATCGAAATAGAGCGGACTGGTCTTAGTGCCTTCACCCGGCAGGTTCATCATCTTTGGTTTGTCGTTCAGGTCGGAACTGGGCCATCGGCCGGTCAGTGTCGCCGGTCTTCCAGTTGCATCAGCCCATGGGAAGACGATGTATCCGACCATCGCGGGATGCAGGACTGGCCGGTCCTGAGTGTGATCATGGTGCCCGGCCTTTTGCAGCGCGTCCTTCATTTGTGCGAGCGGCGGATAAAGCCCAAGGCGCAGGTCTTTCATCTGGTCTTCGGACAGGCCACGACTCTTGAGATAGCGGCGGGCGTCTTGACCAGCATCAGAAAACAGATGCTGTGAACATACCGTCGCCGCTGTCTCGAGCTCGGACAGTAAGGCGCTCTTCTTCGCCTGTGCGCGAGCCGCTTCCGGCGATAGTTCGCGCTCCGGAAACGTCACGCCGGCACGGTCGGCCAGGTCGCGTACCGCATTGACGAAATCGACGCCGACTGGGTTCGTTCCGTCATTGACGAGGTCGAGAAACCGAACCGCATCGCCGCCTTGCACGACGAGACAATGCTTCCGGTTCGCATAGCAATAGACGCGATCGGCGCCAGCGTTGCACAGCAGCTTGGCCGTGTCGTCGTTCGTCGCGACCCAAGTCTTATCTCGCTTCTTAAAGCCGAAGTTTGGAAAGGCTTGGTCGAGACGGTCGAACAGTGCCGGGTAGACCTCATTCGCCAGGAATTCATTCAGGTCGCTCATGCTGCTTTGCTCGCTTCCTGAAGGGCCTTGGCGATGCCGTCGGCAAAGTCGGGCAGCTCACGGACGCGGACGGTCATGCCCTTGGTCTTGTCTGGCCACCATCCATTGTCGCGACGGTTCCAGACTCGGATGTTGAGGAAGTGCCGGCCGTTGTATTCTGACCAAGCAAGCCGCAGCTCTTCGTCTTCGGACCTGTTTATGGTCGCCAAGCGGACGCCGTTCTCTTCGGGCGCCTTGCGGTCACCGTGTTGTTGCGGGGCGGTCTTTTGACGAAGCCTGTCAGCTTGAGCTTGCAGGTCGTTGCGGACGGGGGGCAGTCCAAACGGGTCGTCTTGCATGTGCGTTGCTTCCTTATAGTCGGGGGGCAAGGTCCGGCCCTGGTAGCCTCAAGCGGACAGGGTGGGACCGGCGACATACGCAAACGCAACAAAGATCCACTGACACTAATATGTAAAAGGGTGCGGACCGCGCCTAATCGCACGTTTTCCACAGAATAGCGGTCGAGATATCGCGATGTGTCGGACCCTTGAAAACGCTCGCAAATCCCATTATATTCACTTCTGATAATTACCCTTATCGGAAGTTAGCGATATGCCACCGAAATATGATGTCAGCATGCCAGCCGCAGCCGAGCTTCAGCCGGTCGGTCAGGCGACATTCATCGCCACACGGGCCAAATCTGACGCCGCTCTGCTTGAAGAATGGTGCGATGGATACGACGGTCACACGCGCCGCGCGTACGAGCGTGTCGGTGCCCGGTTCCTTGAAACCCTGGCTATGCCGCTCCGTCAGGCTGCCGTCGGTGATTACCGGCAAGCCGTCGCCGCGCTGGGCATCAAACCGGCCGGCACCGAGGCAAGCCGGGCAACACGCGCTACATACACAGCAGCCGTGAAATCTTTTTTGGGCTTCGCTCACGGTGTCGGATATCTCGCGTTCAATCCGGGCCCGTTCCTTAAGGTCGAGAAGCAAGCCCGCGACCTGGCCAAGCGCATCATTGATGACATTGACGTGCGCACGCTCATTCGTGCCGCCAAGGAAGGCCGTGACCGTCTTTTGATCGAGGTTGCATATTATGGCGGCTTGCGCGTGTCCGAGCTGGTCGGGCTGCATTGGTCTGATGTGATTGAGCGTGACAATGGCCGCTTGCAGATTACCAGCCTTGAAGGCAAAGGCGGTAAGGTTCGCGAAGTCTTGTTGCCGGCCGGCGTCTCAGATCGGCTTCGTCAGTACCGTCGCGACAAACCAGACAACGATCCAATATTCAGGTCAGCCCGACGCGACGGACCTATCACCGAACGGGCCGCCGTCGACATCGTCAAGGCCGCAGCACGCGACGCCGGCATCGCCAAGCCGATCAGTCCGCATTGGTTGAGACACGCTCACATAAGCCATGCGCTCGACAACGGCGCGCCGGTCAGTCTCGTCAGCCAGTCGGTCGGTCATAGCGATCTGAAGACGACAAGCATTTACGCGCACGCGCGGCCCGGCGACAGCTCCGGGCTTTACCTGAAGGACCTATGATGGAGAAAGATCACATGGAAATATCCGACCGGCGCTTGGAGGCTGAGGAAAAAGAGCGCCAAGCCAAGGCTGCAGCGGATCTCCATCGCTCAGAAGGGCGCGTCAAGATCGACACCGCATTCGTTCACGGCGCAGCAGACGGCTGGATCCAGCCTGGCAATGGGCAGACCGAATGGTTCAAGGATATGGATGCCGGCCCTGAGATGGTCGTTGTGCGGGCCGGCAAATTCGTGATGGGCTCACCGAAAGACGAACCGGGACCCGAGGGTTTGCAGTTGGGCGCTGAAAGCCCGCAGCGTGAGGTTACGTTAGCCAAACCATTCGCGGTTGGCCGCTGCGCCGTAACCTTCGGTGAGTGGGACGCCTATATCGCGGACACCGGCAGCGAAGCCCATAAGCCGCAAGATCAAGGTTGGGGACGCGGGCGGCAGCCGGTGATCAACGTTTCCTGGGACGATGCCCAGGCCTATATCTCCTGGCTGTCGGATAAGACCAAGCAGTCCTACCGCTTGCTCACCGAAGCGGAATGGGAATATGTCGCTCGGGCCGGCACGAATACGCCGTTCTGGTGGGGGAAGTCGATCACGCCGGAACAGGCGAACTACAATGGCAATTATGTTTATGAGGGTGGCGGTAGCGAGGGACAATTTCGTAAGAAGACCGTGCCAGTCGATAACCTCGAAGCCAATCCTTGGGGACTTTACAACGTCCATGGCAATATCTGGGAGTGGTGTGAAGATATCTGGCACGACAGCTATAACGGCGCGCCATCGGATGGCTCTTCTTGGCTTCAAGACGGAGAAACAAGTCGTCGTGTTGTTCGCGGCGGGTCTTGGGGCGGCAATCCGGGGGGCCTCCGCTCGGCCTTCCGCAACTGGTTCTCCACAGACTACCGGAACTACAAGATCGGTTTTCGTTTGGCCAGAACGTTAAATCCTTAATCTTTAAATCCTTACTTCTTGGGTCTTCTGCGCGTAGCGCAGTCCGTTTTTTCTTGGCTGCGCAAAGTCGGTGCAGCAGAGGCCGCGTAGGAATAAATCCATGGC
>CAJQQK010000191.1 GCA_905480435.1 uncultured Hyphomicrobiaceae bacterium
GCCTGCTAAGCAAGCCAGCATCGGCAACCAAATCCAAACCGACGAAAGCCTAGCCTACGACGAAAGGTGGGTCAGTTCTTCGTGGCGCAAAAGGGTCAAAACCGGGTGTCGCTTGACACGGTGACCTGCTGTCAGACGGAGTTCGGCTATGCTGATCTGCGCTTTGAGATCGATCGTTGCAATGGCGTGTTGCTGGCGGGCGATAGCGAATTATCTCCTGGTGCCGAATTGAACCTGCTGTTGGCCCGCCTTGGTGTCGAGGCCGCTGGCGGAGCGCTAACGATCGAAGAGCCGACACAGAACAGTTGGGCCGCAGTTATCCGGATGCCTCTTGCCTCCCAACGCGAACTACAATTGATTTGAAAATCCAGATCACCGATTGCCATCTCTATGGCGGCGCCATCTGTGGCCACGATGACGCCGGGTTTTAACGTACTTTCTACGCTCATCCGCGGTCATCAGCTGTGCCAGGTTCTCAAACCATTCCTGACGTGCCTTGGTCAACGCCATGCGTGCTTTCGCGGCATCGGCGTAGGCTGCGACAAGCACGTCGCGGTCAAAGGGCTCAGCGATGAAGGCATTTCGTGCCCGGCGACGGGCCTGACGCATCGCGCGCCGAAACGGACGGAAGCGGCTCCGGCGCTCATCAAATACGGATTGCAATTTCTCCTGGCGCTCGGACGGCAATGTATGGATAAATCGCGCCATCTTGGATTTTGGACCGTCGTGTCCTCCACGGAAATGCATGAAAGCTGCAGCAGCAGCCATTCCGATGACGAGCAAATTGAACGCGATCGACACAACGAGCACAATCCACATCCATCGTGGTGCTCGGCGTGGAGCAGATCCGTTAGCTGGTGTCTCAGACGGCGGCGTCACAGTCATAGAATATCCTCGTCATCCTGAGCCGGCAAGGCTTCATCTAAGGCCGTAAGTTGTACAGCAGAGCTCGATACGTTGAAGCCGGCGAAGTCGCCGATGCTGATTGCAGTGGACTGACCGCTCTCGGTTGAGCCAACGAAGATGCCCAACACCAAGGAGGCTGCCATGAGAGCTGCGGCTGCGGTCCAATCGCGTTTGCGGTTGGCCGGATGGTGGTTTGCATCGATGTCGTTGCTTGAAGCAACAGGACGCAAATCGACGACGGTGCTGTCGTCGCGATATGATGAAGGTCTTTCGGCCTCTGTCGTTGTCGCACTCAAAATGCGGGCCATAAGTGCATCAGACACGGGTGCCTTAGCCGCGATCTGAACAGCGCCTGCAATCACTTGATCGAATGCCAGATCTTCGCGCAGTCTTGCGGCGCGCTCTTCGGGAGAAAGCGCTGCCATGGCCTGACGACCATCTTCCGGCCAGCGCGATAGATCACTTCCATAAGCTGCCAGAAGGTCAGCAATGCGGTCGGAGTGATTGGGTTTGGTCGACATGACTGTTCTCCTGTTCAGTTTGGGTTGTTTGGTTGGGGCAGCAGTTCCTGCCAATCATTTTTGAGTAGATCTCGAAGGCGACGGCGGCCACGCGCCAATAGGGATTCAAGGGCATCTTCGGACAATTCCATCATCTCGGCGACGTCTCGCTGGCTCATCTCATCGAAATGGAACAGACTGACCGCGATCCGTTGACGGGGCGGCAAACTGGCAAGGGCAAGTTCAACGCGCGCTGCGGTTTCGGATGCCTCAAGAGAACGCAGTTGGCCAGGTTCAACAGGTTGCTCGGGCACGTCATCCGTTACATCAAAGCGCTTTGTCTTGCGCAACCAGTCAATCGCGAGGTTGGATGCAACCCGGCGCAACCAAGGTCGCATGCCATACGCGCCCGCTTCGAGCGTCTGAGCTCCATTCCACAGGCGTAGGAACGCCTCTTGGGCAATGTCTTCGGCTTCCGCATCATCTCGCAAGATGCGGCGTGCGGTGGCGAGCACAGCACTCAAATGACGTTGCATCAACTCAGCAAAGGCCGGCGCTTCGCCGTCGGCAATTCGGGTGAGCAAGTGGGCATCAGTAGCCTCATCGCCACCTTGTACGCCCGCCGCATATCCCACAGACGCCTGTCGACTTGGCATCGCAACAACATTGGTCGCTGCCGGCTCGCCATGTGACGTCGTATGGGACGTAATGCGCTTTGCGGCCACAGACATTGCCTTTGACGATTCCTCACTTCTACGATCTGGTGCGCACGGTTGAACCGGGCGCACCAGTATGCCGTTTGCGCTCACCTTCCGCCGTGATGTCTGCCCTCGCCATGGCGAGGCCAATTTCCGCCGCGCCAGTGGCGTTTGCCACCACGCCCACGGCGCCCGCGCATTTCGCTTCGTTTGAGCACACCATCACCGTCAGCGTCCATTCTGGCGAAGCGCTCGTTTCGGTGTGTGGCGAACTGCTCCAAGCTCAACTTGCCATCTTTGCCGGCGCCGAAGCGATGCATAAAGCGCAAAACTCGATACTCGATCGCCTCTTTGATCAGCGCTGCACGGTCAGTCTTATCGAGCGACCCGTCTTTGTTGCGATCGAACCGCTCAAAGCGTTTGCTTGCCTTGTCCTGCAATTCCTGCAGCGTGACCACGCCGTCCTTATCCGTATCTGCGCCAGATAGATGACGCATCATGCGGCGCCCGCGACCTCTTTGGCGCTGACCGCCACCGTGATGTCCGCGCCGGGCGCCAACTTCGCGGCTGAGAAAATCACGACCGCGCAGCATCGGCGGCAGATCGTCATCTGTGATGCGACCGTCGCTTGTCAGGTCCATACGCTTAAAGCGTTCAGTAACGCGGGCTTCCATCTCTTCTCTTGTGATCTTGCCATCACGGTCAGTATCGAGGCGACGCAACATACGCTTCAGACGTCGGCTACCATGCCGGTTAAATCGGCGCTCGATACGGCGCGCAATACGAGCCTCAGCCTCGGTGGCATCAACCACGCCATCGCTGTCGGCATCCCACTTTGCAAATCTCGATCGTGTCTTGGCGTCGAAATCTTCTTTACTGACTTCGCGACGCCAACCTCGCTTGCGTTCATGACGGCTGCGTTCCCCGCGTTGCTCCATGCTACCGTGATGGCCGCGCATGCCACGGCCTTCGCCAGTGCCGCGTTCGGCCTGCGCGACAACTGCCGTCAGGCCGATGGCGGCTGCAACGACGCCGGCTGTGATCCAAACTGCTTTGCTCATGGGAATGAACTCGCTTTTTTTGCTCTATTGCCTAGGTTAACGTTTCAGAGCCGTGTTCGCGGCCCTTATATTAAGCAAACGCCACTCAGGCCGAAATCCGTCGCGCACCGCGGGAATTTTTGCAGAATTCTTTTAGCTCACCCATTTTTCATAGAGCTGCCGGATGATCGCCTGGCTTTCGACCAGTTTGAGCTCGACTTGAACAAGTTCGGGCTCGCCACAGGCAGACGCCAGCATGGACTTGAGACCATCAGGTGCGGTTGCAGGGTCGAATCCGTCTTCGGAACAGATACGCAGGAGATGCGTCAACGTGCTCTGCAGTCTGGCCGCCTCAATCAACCGTTCACCGTCACCGTGTTCAATCAGCCCCGCATCATTTATTTTACGCAGCGCACCGAGCGTATTGGTATCGAGAACTTCAAGTCGATCAGCTGCGTGGAATAGTTGCAGATACTGCGCAATGAACTCGACATCTATCATGCCCCCGCGTGCCTGTTTTAACGACCAGACATCCTGGGTGCCTTTATCGCCCCAAATCCGCTCGCGCATGTCACGCACGTCCTGCACCAGCTTGCTCCGATCACGCGGCGCGGACAGTGTTCTGTGCACAGCCTCGTCGATGCGTTGGCTCAGCGCTTCGGGACCAGAGATGACCCGTGCCCGCGTCAAGGCCATATGCTCCCAGGTCCAGGCCTCGTCGCGCTGGTAGTTCTCAAAACTCGATAGCTGGGTTGCGACGGGACCTTTGTTGCCGGATGGGCGCAGGCGCATGTCGACTTCGTAAAGGCGCCCCTCAGCCGTCAACGCCGAAATAGAACTGATCAGTCGCTGCGTCAGGCGCGCATAGTAAGTGCCAACCGCAAGCGGCCTTGGTCCATCGGATCCCTTCGCGGTCTCGTCAAAATCGTAGACGACGATGAGATCAACATCGCTGGTCGCCGTCATCTCGCGGCCGCCGAGTCGGCCCATGGCAACCACGCATGCGGAGCCTCCTGGTACTGTGCCATGCTGTTGTTGAAAATCAGCCTCGACGGCTGAATGCATACGGCGGATCAGTTCCTCGGCGATCAGTGTATAGGCGGGGCCAGCCTCATCGGCTTCGATCATTCCGGTTAGAAGGCGGATGCCGATTAGGAACATCTGCTCACGCCCGATGATACGGGCCTGATCGAGCACCGCTTCAAGATCCTCGACGCCGCGCAATTCTTCTTCGATCAGCGCCCTGACTTCGTCTTCTGTCGGCAACGCGCCCATAATGCGAGGGTCGAGCACCGCGTCGAAAACCCGCCTGTGACGAGACAAAATGAGAGCGAGACGGGGTGCGCTCCCCATAATCAGCGCCACCAAACGCATAAGTTCCGGGTGCGCTTTGAGCAGGGCAAACAATTGCACACCTGCTGGGAGCATGGAGAGAAAACGATCAAAACCGCTCAGTGCTGCATCTGGGTTTACGGTTTGAGCGAGTGCGTCGACGAGAACCGGTTGAACTTCGGTCAGGCGCGATCTGGCGCCTTCTGAGCGCACAGCTGGATAGCGGCCACGGTGCCAACTACGAATGGTGCTCAGCACCTGTGCGGGTTGTGAAAATCCCATGGCGGCCAGCGACGCAACGGTATCGGGATCATCATCTTCACCGGCCAGCACAAGATTGGCGGTTGCCGAACTGAGCTCCGGGCCGTCTTCGAACAGCGCCGAATAGTGAGTTTGCACCGTCTCAAGGCGCTTGAGCAACGCTTCAGAAAACGTCGCAATCGTTTCATAGCCGGCAAAATTGGCCAGAGCCGTCAAGCCTTCGTCATCCTTCGGCAATTGATGCGTTTGTTCGTCTCCGGCCATTTGAATGCGATGCTCGATCGAACGCAAAAACTGATATGCCTCGCTCATATCCTCTGCCACCTCAGCTGTGATCCAGCCGCGCTCAGCAAGACCCTGCAACGTCTCGAGAGTGGGGCTTGAGCGCAGTTCTGGTTGGCGCCCACCGGCGATCAATTGTTGGGTTTGCGCAAAGAATTCAACCTCGCGGATACCGCCTCGACCAAGCTTAATGTTATGCCCGGCGACCGCGATCTTCGAGAATCCGCGATGCGCATGGATTTGACGCTTCATCGCATGAATGTCGCTGATGGCCGCGAAATCGAGGTATTTGCGCCAGATGAACGGCGATAGCTCTTGGAGGAATGCTTGTCCCGCAGCGATATCACCCGCCATCGGACGGGCCTTGATCATTGCCGCGCGCTCCCAGTTTTGACCAAAGCTTTCGTAATAGTGCAAGGCGGAGTCCACCGACATTGCAACCTGCGTCGCGCCTGGATCGGGACGCAAGCGCAGATCCGTCCGAAAAACGTAACCATCCGGCGTGCGCTCGTTCAAGAGACGAACCAGATCACGCGTCAGCTTTACAAAAAAGGCCGACGGTTCCAGCCCCTCACGCAGACGCGCAAGCGTCAATTCGTAAAACACGATCAGATCAATATCGCTGGAATAGTTCAGCTCAAATGCCCCGTGCTTGCCCATCGCCAACACGAAATATCCGGATGACTGATCGGGCGGCGCCTCACCGTCAGACAGCCAATCGCCTTTTCGCGTGGCTTCAGCAAACAGATAGGCGACTGCGGCTGAGCCCGCCGCATCGGCGATCCGTGTGATCGCGTCGGTCGCCTGCATAATCGGCCACACGCCGCCGAGATCGGCAAGCGCAACTAGAAGAGCTGCCTCACTCTTGAAGGCACGCAATCGTGTCATCCAATCGCGCTGCGACGCGGTCTCGCCAGACTTGGCGTGAAGTTCCGCGATCAAGCTTGCCAGATGCTGCTCCGGATCCGATGCCAAAACACGATGGGCCCTAACTGGGTCTTGCAACAACGTCATGTTGAGATGACGTGAACCGGTCAGAACACCGCCGAGCAACGCTGCCACAGTTGGCTGCTCTAAGAGCGCCATCGCGTCCCCATCAAGACCTGACGTCTGCCAACTCTTTTGCAGATCGTCCATAAAAGCTGCAGCGCGCTGTTCGTCACCAATCACCGGTGCTTGGCGGAATTGTTGCCAGAGTGGCTGCTCGTTCATGGTTCTGTTGCCCTCATGGTATTCGGATCGGCTGTAAAACTCTTGTGTCTGCCGTATCGGACGGCTGTTCGCGCGACGTGTCACTGTAATTAAAGCACGTCGCGTTTATTAGGACCCTTAAATCGCCTGAAGATTGGGCGTTTTAAGGCACATTTTGAATCCGTTTAAACGCGACATGCTGTAGACAAGCGCTCAGCTGGCAGTTCAAGGATCACTTTAAGACCAGGTTTATTGTCGGCCAGTCTTATGGTGCCGCCATGCTGGTGTACGACAGCTGCAACAAGGCTGAGACCAAGTCCGGTTCCTGGTTTGCTGCGTGCCTCATCCAGCCGGACAAAACGCTTCAGGACCCGATCGTAGTCGGTTTGACGAATACCACTGCCATTGTCTGACACCCATAACTCGGCGCCACTGGCTGTCTGGAGAGCGCCGATCTCTATGCGCCGCAGATCGGCTGCCATTGTGTCGTCGAGGCCGTATTTCAGGGCATTCTCAAGCAAGTTGGTCAGTGCCTGAGAGATCAATTGACGATCAGCGTTGAACCCGAGCGGTGCGCCTGAAGCGACAGATAACGTAGCGGACGCTTCTTCGGCGACAGGCTCGTAGAACTCGGCGAGATCATTGATCAACGCCATGATGTCGAAGGTTTCGAGGTTGTCACCCAGCGTGCCTGCTTCGAGCCGCGCAACACGCAACAGCGCATTAAACGTGCGAATCAACTCGTCAGCTTCGACCAATGTCGTCTCCAAGCCCTCGCGATACGCAACATCTCCGCGTGGGTCACGCAGGGCTTCCTCCACGCGGATCCGCAAGCGGTTCAGTGGCGTCTTGAGATCGTGCGCAATGTTATCTGAGACTTCGCGCAGGCCCTGCATCAGATTTTCGATACGATCGAGCATGCCGTTGAGGTGGATGGCCAACGCGTCGAACTCGTCGGCGTCATCTGTCAGCGGCACACGCTGCGAAAGATTGCCCGCCATGATGGCATCAACCGTGCGCGTCATGGCGTTGAGGCGTGACATAAGAAGATGATTGATCGCCCAACCAGCCACAACGGCAACCAACGCGAGCAATGCCATGCCGCCGAGGAACCAACTACGCATCGTGCTCGCAAGATCGCGTTGTTCAGTCACATCGCGGGCGACCAGCAATCGCGCACCATCCGGCAGACGCAAAGTGGCGCCGATGGCAAGCTGCGGTGTGTCAGAAGTTGGCTGTGTTGTTGGGCGTAGAATTGTTCCACTCACGACTGTAGGCGAATAGTCGAATACGCCGGTTTTGTTGTCGCGTTGCAATTGCTGGGGCCATTGGGCCAAGCCGCCAAGCCAGATCGTCTGCCCCTGTGCATCGGCGAGACCGTAGAGTAAACGGCCTGATTGCGCACGGCGCGCACGCAATGCGGCCAACAAAGCTGCCTCGCCTTTGCGTGCTGCGATTTCGCTCAACACTTGTGTTTCGCTAATGACGCTTGCGATGTTGCGGCGCGTCAGAACATTGTGCGTCTGCCAGTAGATCGCACCAACGACAACGGCTGATGCGAGCACGAACAGCGCCATAATCGTCAAGGTGATGCGGATGCCGCTTGAGCGCCAAAACATCCGGTTCAGCCGTCTTCGCCATTGCGCATAACATACCCAGCGCCGCGCACGGTATGCAGAAGTGGTGTGTCGTAGTTCTTGTCGATCTTCGAGCGCAACCTCGAAATATGCACGTCTATGACGTTGGTCTGCGGATCAAAATGATAATCCCAAACGCCTTCAAGCAACATTGTGCGCGTCACCACCTGGCCAGCGTGTTTCATAAGATATTCGAGCAGGCGGTATTCTCGCGGCTGCAGCTGGATGACCTCGCCGCCACGACTGACGCGATGTGACAAGCGATCGAGAACAAGCTCGCCGACAACGTAGCTGGTCTTTTGCTCTTCGGGTTGAACGCGTCGACCGAGTGCCTCGATGCGGGCCAGCAACTCTGAGAACGCAAACGGCTTGGTGAGGTAATCGTCGCCGCCTGCTTTCAGGCCTTTGACGCGGTCATCGACTTCGCCAAGCGCCGATAGAATGAGTACCGACACGTCGCGACCTTCAGCGCGGAGCGTGCGGATGATCGACAGACCGTCAAGTCCCGGCAACATGCGATCGACGACCAGAACGTCATAGCCATCTTCCTGCGCCATCGCGAGGCCAGTCTCACCATCATGGGCAAGATCGGCACTATGCCCGCTTTCGCGCAGAGCTTTGGCAATGAATGCTGCTGCCTCTTTGTCGTCCTCAATAATGAGTACCCGCATGGCCAATCCGATTGTTTGCAACCCGTTTATGATCGGGCATTCAGCCTAACATGCGTAAGCCCGGCGCTGTCCATTTGGTTGCGCCGGGCCATTTAGTTCTGCACCGTTCGACCCGTTAAGGCGCGTCGATGTCGATCAGAGGTTAGCCCTTCTTCTTGGTGTTCAGCTGGACCGCGATGAAGCGACGCTGCTCACCGCGCTTTACGACCATGAGAACAGCTTTCCGGCCACGCTTCTTGGCGCTTTTGACGTGCCGGTCAATATCACTTGGCCGCTTGACCTTCTGGCTGTTGACTTCAACAATGATGTCACCTTTTTGCAGGCCTTTTTCGGCTGCATCGGTGCCTTCATCAACACTATCGATATAGACGCCTTCACCTTTGCGGTCTCGCTTCAGGCTGAGGCCCAGGTCTACCAGTGCGGTCGCCTTTGCCGGTTCTGGTGTCGCTGCAGCCGGCTTGCTTGCAGCTTTGGCAGCACCAGGGAAGGTTCCGAGATTGACGTCAATCGTCCGATCGCGGTCGCCGCGGCGCACAACAACGGCAACTTTGGTGCCAGGTGCATAGTCAGCAACTTTACGAGCGAGGTCCCGGCTATCATCGATGCGACGACCGTTCACTGACGTAATCGCGTCACCAGCTTTCAGGCCAGCCTTTTGGGCGGGACTATCTTTCGTCACTTCGCTCACCAGCGCACCATGCGCGGTTGCCAGACCAAGTCCTTCTGCCATGTCTTTCGTAACGGTTTGGATCTTCACGCCCAACCAGCCACGCTTCACGGTACCACTGGATTTCAGCTCATTGATCACTTCGATGGCGGTGCGGGCTGGCACTGCGAATGCGATGCCGACATTGCCACCTGATGGGCTGTAGATCGCCGTGTTGACCCCAATCACTTCGCCCTGAAGGTTGAAGGTCGGGCCACCGGAATTACCGCGATTGACGGCTGCGTCGATCTGAATAAAATCATACGGGCCAGAGCCAATATCACGCGACAATGCCGAAACAATGCCAGCTGTCACAGTGCCACCAAGGCCAAACGGGTTACCGACCGCAACGACCCAGTCGCCTTCACGGCTTACCTTGTTGGCGAAACGCACGAATGGGAATTTTCTGTCCGACTGGATTTTGAGAACCGCAAGATCGGTGCGTGGATCTGTGCCAATCAGTTTGGCTGGCAGCTTATCTTTCTGATTGAAGCTGACCATGATCTTTTCAGCACCGGCAATCACATGATTGTTGGTCACGACGTAGCCGTCTGCTGAGATAACAAATCCGGAACCCTGGGCCTGGCGGCGACGGCGCGGCTTGCCACCACGCGGACGGCCTTGTTGACCGTTTTCACCACGCGGTTTACCTCGGAAGAATTCGTTCAGCGGGTGATCTTTTGGTAGATCCGGGAAAGGCCTGGCGCCACCACGAGGGGCTGGTCGACCGGGCCGCCGACTGCTCCGAGCGCTTCCTGAGCCACTGGCGACAACCTGGATACTGACCACAGATGGTTTGACGCGAGCAACAAGATCCGCGAACGACGCGGGTGCACCTGGAACCGGTGTCAACGCTGACGTGGCGCTACGCTGTGCGTTCGCTGTGTTCGGCGTGATGACCGCCAGGGATGCGACGCAGGCAAGGCTCGCGACGGCAAGCGTCATTGGCTTCATGAGCGCGTTCACAGGCTTGCTCGCCTCGTTCCGGGGATGGCCCCAAAGTTGTTGCATGAGTTCTAACCTTCCTAGTTCGACAAAGGATGCGGTGAATCGTAAACACTCGTTCCCCTAGTCGTTTATCGACATCGACCTTAACTGCATCTTTCAGCGAGGTTACAGTTTTGTAATATTCCGATTCCACGAAATGAGCCCGTCGGATAATTGACCTAATTTGATGATGGATATTTGTAGGGGTGCGATATAGTTGACGTATAAATTCGGTCGATGGAATGGAGGCTACAGCCTCAAGGAGATTGCTTGAAGACGTGGTCAAACAGACGTTTTGCACAAGCGCGCAGCGTCGCAGTTTTATTTGCACAAATTCTAGTTTTATCAACTGTGATAGCCGATGCCGCTGTTTTTGGTGATGACAATCGCACGCGTCTGCCAACACATCTCAGCCAGCTTGCGAATTCTGTTGGACTGGTCACCAGCGACACAGAGCGGACATTGTGCACCGCGTTCTGCGTTGGCCGCCGCACGATCGCAACGGCTGCGCACTGTCTCTTTCGAACGGCCGGCGAGCGCCGACCGGACCTTGGCAGTTTTCGGTTCGTGGTCGGCAGCAGAGCCGCTCGCAAAATCTCGGTAATTACTGGCGAGGCGACCGGCGCACAACGCCAACATGTCATTGCCGGTGCGTCGTCTCTGAAGGTCACGCCACCGATCGACGCCACCCGCGATTGGGCGCTAATGCGGTTGGCGCAGCCGGTCTGCCAAGGGCAAAGCCTGACGGTCGACAAAATTTCGCCAGTCCGCGTCAACCGCCTGGCGGCACGCGGGCGCCTGCTCAATGTCGCGTTTCATGGTGATCTTAGGAATTGGCAACTCGCTGTTTCGCGGACCTGTGCCACTAAAACGGACTTGACAAAACCGGTCCGCAAGCAAATCGCCCGCGACTTCTCCGACACGTCGGCACTGGTGCTGCATGAATGCGACACAGGCCTGGCATCTTCAGGTTCACCATTGTTGGCGCTGAATTCAGCCAATCGCCTGAAAGTTGTTGCGATTAATGTCGGGACTTACCAGCAAACGCGTTATCTCGTGACCGGGGACTCTGTCACACGCCGCTACAAACCGGCGACCGTCGCAAACACAGCGGTTAGTGGCTCCGCATTCGCCGATCATATCCTTGCATTCACCCGCGCCGACATTCTGAGCGATCGCAACCAAGTCCGCCAATTGCAAGTGACGCTGAACCGTGCCGGCTTTGATGCTGGGAGCGCTGATGGCCTTTATGGGGAACGTACACGTTCAGCAACTATTGCATTCGAGGGCGCGACAGGACGAGCACCCATCGGCCTCGCCACACGGCAATTGCTGTATGCGGTTCGACACTACCGTAAAGGACGAAGGTGAGTATGGCGCGTCAACGCAAGCCGCGCCTAATCGTTGCCTGCACGTTCATCGAGAATAGCCGCTAGTCGGGCTTTCTCGTCAGCGCTGAGCTGCTCAGCTGGCCCACCGGTCACAGCTCTCGTGCGCATCACACCGCGTGCCAACAGCAACGCAACCCCCAGCAGCGCGAGTGGTGCCAGCCACAAGACGATCGTTGCAGCGCTAAAACGCGGGCGCAACAGGACAAACTCGCCATAGCGGGCGACCACATAGTCGATAATCTGGTCATCCTTATCGCCAGCCTTGAGGCGTTCGCGCACCAAGAGACGGAGATCGCGCGCAAGTGGCGCGTTGGAGTCATCAATCGATTGGTTCTGGCAAACCAGGCAACGCAGTTCTGCTGAAAGGTGTCGCGCGCGCGCTTCGAGCACCGGATTGGATAGTATTTCATCCGGCTCAACGGCCACCGCCATCGAAACGGGGCTGACGACTGCAAGAACGCACGCCAGCATCGCAGCGCTCAAGACGCTAAGCAGTTTGCGCATTGCCGGTATCCTGAGGTTTCGCGCGGCGTGGCGCGCCGATCCGCAATTTCCGATCGGACAGCGATAAAAATCCGCCAATGAACATGATCACGGCGCCAATCCAGATGAAGCGAACGAGCGGATGGAAGTAAATTTTGATGGCATGCGCGCCGGCATCTTTGGTGTCGCCAAGGACGACGTAAAGGTCGCCCGCCACACTCGCCAGGATACCTGCCTCCGTGGTGTTTTGCCGGCTCGCACGATAGACGCGCTTTGCCGGATAGAGTTTTGTGACGACGCTGCCGCCAGAGCTGACAGTAAAGACACCCTGGCGCTCCACGTAATTGGGGCCACGGGCTGGCGCCACGCCTTCGAATGTGAGCTGATAGCCGGCGAACTCAACCGTCTGTTTCGGCTTCATGACGAGGTTCTGTTCCTGACGGTATGCGCTCGTTGACGCAATCCCAACCACCATCAGACCAACACCAAAGTGGGCACATGCCGTACCGAACGCGCCGCGCGGCAAGCCCCGCAGTCGCGCAAACGCGACGTCAAACTTCAAATCGCCAAATCGGCTTCGCACTAACAAATCCTGCACGGCCGCCGCCATCACCCAGACACCAAGCCCGATCGCGAACGGTGCCAACCATGGCCCACGATAGGCAACGGCGAACACGGCCACCATCGCCACGAGCGCCAATATCAAACTTGCGAGCAATCGCTGCATCGCCGCTGGCAGATCGCCACGTTTCCAGGCGAGCGCCGGGCCAAATGGCATAGCCATCAGGAGTGGTATCATCAACGGAACGAACGTCGCGTTGAAGTAAGGCGCGCCGACCGAAATTTTCATACCATTGAGCGCTTCGAGGAACAGCGGATAAAGCGTGCCGATCAATACGGTTGCGCAGGCCGTGGTCAGCAGCACGTTGTTGAGGATCAAACCGCCTTCGCGGCTGATTGGGGCAAACAGCCCACCTTGACGCAGGGACCGCATCCGGAAGGCGAACAAAGCGAGCGATCCACCAACGAAAATCATCATGATCATCAAGATGAAAACGCCACGCTCTGGATCAACGGCGAATGCATGAACGGATGAGAGCACGCCGGAGCGCACCAGAAATGTACCGAGCAAACTGAGCGAGAAGGTCAGGATCGCCAACAGGATCGTCCAGACTTTCAGTGCCTCACGCTTTTCCATAACGATTGCGGAATGCAGCAGTGCCGTGCCGGCCAGCCACGGCATAAACGAGGCATTCTCAACCGGATCCCAGAACCACCAACCGCCCCAGCCAAGCTCGTAGTAGGCCCACCAAGAGCCCATCGCGATGCCGATTGTCAGGCACATCCAGGCAGCCAGTGTCCACGGTCGCACCCAGCGCGCCCACGCAGCCGTCGTGCGACCTTCGATCAAAGCTGCAACCGCGAATGAGAAAGCGATTGAGAAGCCAACATAGCCCGCATAGAGGAACGGCGGATGAAACGCGAGTGCTGGATCCTGCAGGATCGGATTGAGGCCCTGGCCATCAAAAGGTGCCGGATTCAATCGTGCGAACGGATTGGATGTCAGGACAATAAACAGAGCAAATGCGACCGCGATCGCGGCTTGAACGGACAGAACATTGGCGCGCAGACTGAGTGGCAGAGCGCCACCAAAGACCGCCACTGCCGCACCAAAGCCTGACAGCATCAGCAGCCACAGCAACATCGAGCCTTCATGATTGCCCCAAACGCCCGAGATTTTATAGATCAGTGGCTTCGCTGAATGCGAGTTCTGGAAGACATTCTCAACGGAGAAATCTGAGACGACATAAGCATACGTCAGAGCGGCGAAAGCGATCGTGGCCATCGCGAACTGTACGATAGACGCTGGCATCGCAACCTGCATCCAAGCTACATTTCCGCGTTGCGCGCCCCAGAACGGCACCGTCATTTGGACCACGGCAACGGCCAGAGCCAACAGCAATGCGAAGTGCCCAATTTCGACGATCATGGTAGTGCGTCTCCGCTAATCAATGACTACTTCGTCGAGCTTTTGTGCGTTGCGCCTTCGCCAAGTTTGACGCCCTTTTCTTTGAGCGATTTGGCGACCTCAGGCGGCATATAGTTTTCGTCGTGCTTGGCAAGCACGCTATCGGCCTGAAACACGCCAGCCTTGTCAAGACGCCCCTCGGTGACGACGCCTTGGCCTTCGCGGAACAAGTCCGGCAGAATACCATCATAGACCACCGCCACCGTCTTGATCGTGTCGGTCACTATAAATTGTACTTTTGTGCCGCTGCCCCGCTTGATTGATTTCTCAGCAACCAAGCCGCCCAATCTAAATCGTTGATCCTTGGCCAGTTTCTGCTCGGACAAATCGCTCGGCGTGTAGAAAAACACGATAGAGTCCCGCATCGCAAACAGCACCAGAATCGCCGCAAGCGACAACACCAGCACACTACCGCCGATCAAGGTTGCTCTTCGTTGTTTTCGCGTCATTTCAGTCGCCTACTCATGCGTATCCTATTGCAACGATGCATGCCAAATCGGTTCTCAGTCGCTCATCCTGGCTTCATTCCCAATTCCTGGGCGAAGGCGTCTAGTTGTTGAGTGATGCCCGTATCTTTAGCATATTGCTTTTTCGCCTGGGCAAGCGCCGTTGCCGCCTGTTCGCGACGCCCGAGTACCCAATACGCCCTGATAAGCCGCTGCCACTCTTGCTGGCTTCCACCATTTTCCTTGAGGCGCTTGGCGAGTCCGCTCACCATCTGCTCAATCGTGGCGGCGCGTTCTTTGGCTGGCAGTGCCGCGGCCATGCCCGCTGGTGGCGGTGGTCCCTTGCCGGTATCGGGCAATTGTGGCGGCTGTTTCACCGGTTTACCGGTCACCACTGCCAATCGCTCTGTGATCAAGCGGCGTAACGGCGGTGGCAGCGGCTGGTCGTTCTGCTTACCAAGCTCGTTGCGCAACAATACTTGATACGCGGCTGCCGCCTCCGCGCGCTTGCCATCCTGCTCAAGCCCGACAGCCAGCCAGAAACGTGGCGCTATCAAATGAGGTTGTTTGGCAAGGATTTTTCGATAGGCGTCACGCACCTCGCGACCGACAATGCCATTAGATGCCGCCAAATGCGCCTCAGCCAGGCCGCGCAGCCGTGCTTGGTTCTCACCCAGCAAAGCAATGGCGCGGGCAAAGGCACGCGCGGAATCCTGATTGCGTCCCTGTTTCAGATAAACCGGTGCCAGCACATCCCAGCCCTGACCATCATCCGGCGCTTCCCGCAAGCGAGCTTCGACGCGCGCGATCAGCTCCTGGACGGGCGCGTTTTTGGGTGGTTGGCTAGCGCGTTCCGCGAACGGCTTGCCGCTATAGCCGGGCGAACCGAGAACGAGATAGAATCCAAGACTGGAGGCTACAATAAGTGCCGCTGCCGCGTAGAATACAATTGATGATTGGTTGGCTGGCGCCGGCCCGGCATCGCTATCGCCCTCACGAGGGCTGACGGCGAGAATACGCCGCGAAATTTCAATCCGCGCGGCTGCCGCCTCATCAGCTGTCAACAGACCACGGCCGATGTCTCGATCCACTTCGGCCAGCTGGTCTTTGTATACCTGCAGGTCAGCGCTGTCCGGATTGCTGTCATGCTCTGTCGCCTGCATGACCGGGCGCAACGTCGCAACTATCACTGCAACCGTCAAAACCGCGCAAATAACCCAGAAGATCATTGGATGCTCACATCACAAAATTCGCATGTGATCGGCACCATCGCTGCGATCGCACCTGCTGGCCAGCGGATTGGCAATGACGTGTTGTCGCGGGCGACTGCAACAAATTCCGACGTCTGCAGGGATCGCTTTGATTGAAGGCCGCCGAAAATGCCGTGTTCGCTTAGAAGCGCCGTCAAGCCGATCGCCACGTGCCGTCGTTGTTGCGGCAGGCAGTTCCGCGCATCGTTTCAGGACGGCCGCCTATGTAAACAGTGTGGGTGTAATCCCGGCAATCATTGCGTCCACGACGATAAGGCCGCGACGGTACGATCTCGCCATAATTGCCGTTGCGCTCATTGCGCCAAACTTGCGCCCGGCCAGAACCACCGCGCTCAAGCGCGTCAAACTCTGCGCGTTCCGCCAATTTGCGATCGTGTTCGTCCATTCTGCGGCCGATTTCACTGCCAACGACCCCACCAACAACCGCACCGACAATGGTTGCGGCCACACGACCACCACCCTTGCCGACCGAGTTACCGATCAAGCCGCCGGCCAATGCGCCGATGCCAATACCGGCATTTTCGTTCGATGGCCCATGCGCGCCACAGCCAGCCAATGCCAACGTAGATGCGGTGAGGATGGCTGCAATTTTCAGTCGTGTCATGCGTTAGCTCCGGCAAAGTCATACAGATCATGAGTACGCGACGGAATTCTCAATTCAATCATAAACCTAACCGCTTGATTCGGGCGGAACTTGGACGAACTGTGGACAATCGTCCGCTGCTTAAGACCTGACGGCTGGCAACGTTAATTCCGCCTTCAAACCGCCCATCACTGATTGCGAAAGTAGCAATTCGCCACGATACGACGTAACCAAATCGTGAACGATTGACATGCCAAGGCCACTGCCTGGCTTGGATTCATCCAATCTCTGACCACGTTTCATCATGGCAGCCCGTTGTGCCTCCGGCACACCTGGCCCGTCATCTTCTATCGTCACCTTGAGCCATTGTCCGGGATGCGCGCGATCAGCATCAACAAGCGTGGCCTGGAGCTGCACATCGCCCTCGGACCATTTCGATGCGTTGTCGAGCAGGTTGCCAAGAAGCTCCTCAAGGTCCTGTTTTTCGCCGCGAAACGTAAGTTTTTCGTCACATTCGACAGCAATCCGGACACCTTTATCAAGATGGATACGCTCAAGCGCGCGTTGCAATCCTTCGACTACAGGCAGAACCGGCGTGACCCGGCCAATCGTATTGGCGCGTGCTGCCATGCGTGCCCGATCCAGATAATGCGAAATCTGGTTGCCCATGAGTGCCGCTTGCTCGGACACTTTTGCCGCCAGCGGCGTGTCCTTCTGGTCAGCCTCATTGGTCAGGACTGCTAGTGGCGTCTTGAGTGCATGAGCCAGATTGCCGACCTGTGTGCGCGCGCGTTCGATGATGTCTTCGTTTGATTCGATAAGCGCATTGAGCTCAACCTGTAGAGGCTCAATTTCGGCGGGGTATTCACCGTCAAGGCGAACAGCATCGCCATTGCGAATATTGGAAAGGCCTTTTTCAATCATCGAAAGTGGACGAAGAGCGACCTTCACCTGCAGAAACGTCGCTGCGAGTAACGCCAGCCCCATTAGCGCAAATGCTAACGCCAAGATGAGGCCAAAGTTATTGATCGTGGCGCCAGGCCAATCCAGCGGGCCTGCAACCGCAAATAGGTAGACCGGAGAGCCCTCTTCCTCGCCAATCGTGCCGACCAGCTCAACCACCCGCAATGGTTGCCCGAGCGGCCCTTTAACATCCAACCATCGCATATCCCCCTCAACACGCGATGCACCCTTTTCATGCGGAGATGGCAAACTGCCGGTCGCTAGCGAGTTCGATACGAACGTTCGGCCTTGCGCACCATTGTACGGCTTGATCTGCCAATACCAACCCGAATTGGTGACGCCAAACAACGGCTCTGCCAGGTTTTCAGGGCGGGAGGGCTCGCGGCCGCCTGTGATTGCTTCTGACTGCAGCACCCACGTGTGTTGACGCAGGCGGCTATCGAAACCATCCAGGATCAAGTTGCTGATCAGGCTATAGATGATCATGCCGACAATCGGCAGGGCAATTAATGTCCAAGCCGTTGCTGTTGCAAACAGCCGGAACGCGAGAGAATTAACCTTCATCCTCTTCGCTCAGGCAATAGCCCAGCCCCCGCACCGTTCGGATAAGATTTGCCGGAATCTTTTTGCGCAACCGTCCGACGAACACTTCAATGGTATTCGAGTCCCGGTCGAAATCCTGATCGTACATATGCTCAACCAGCTCTGTGCGCGACACAACCCGTCCCTTGTGGTGCATCAAATACGACACCAGCCGGTATTCATGTGACGTCAGTTTTACAACTTGGCCGTCGTTGGTCACGCGCCCTGATTTAGTGTCGAGCCGAACCGGGCCGCACTCAATCTCGCTCTTGGCATGGCCAGCGGCGCGGCGAACTTGCGCGCGCACGCGCGCCAACAGTTCTTCCATATGAAATGGTTTGGCCAGATAATCGTCGGCGCCAGCATCCATGCCAGCGACCTTGTCGCTCCAACGATCCCGCGCGGTTAAGATGATAACCGGCATTTTGCGGTCTCCGCGGCGCCATTGCTCCAGCACCGTCAAGCCATCCATCTGCGGCAAGCCGAGATCCAGGATCACGATGTCATAAGGCTCGGTTTCACCAAGAAAGCAGCCTTCCTCACCGTCGGTTGCGGTATCAACGACATAGTCCGCATCTTCCAGCGCAGTCACCAGTTGCCGGTTTAGATCGGGGTCATCCTCGACGACGAGGGCACGCACAATAGTCACCTCTTATGTTGCAGCCACACATCCAATTTGCATTATATCAAATCAAAATCAGCCATATGGCGCCAGAAATCAATCGTCGTCCGCAACAGGGTTATTTCGTGGGATTAAGTGCATCGACTTTGACCCGCTCCACACGGCCGTCGCTACGTCGGATCACCAGTCGGTAAAAGTATGAATCATCACCTTTGCACAATTTTGCCGTCATGATCTGGCCGTCAAATTTCTTCCGCGCGAGCACGCTCAGGCCATCAACATCAATCATCCGTCCCTGCTGCACGATCGCTGCAGCTTTCGCCCAATCTGAAATGCATTGCTCGCTTGCGCCTGCACTATGCAGTGGCACTGCGAAAAGGGCGGCAAGCACGATGCCCGATAGTGCCCCCCCGCCCATGTTATCTTGTTCCTCATCATGGAATGCACTCTATGGAAGTGCATCTGAACCCGGAATGAATGCGGCCTTATCAGCGACATCCATCCCGGTCCACACCGCATAACTATGAATGTGTGACAGATCAGAGATGAACCTGCATCTCGCGCCGCTCTAGCGATTGTGTCGCCCGTGTGCGGCCATAGATCGTCATCAACGTTCCGATGAGGCCACCAATCGCCTGTACGATACTCACCATCTGCTCGCCAGCCTGTCGGACAACGTCGGGGGTGACATCGAGGCCGATCGCCGGTCCCAGAATTGGCACCACCGTGGAGAGTGCCGTTATGGCAGCCCCCCATATTGTCATTGAGCTCCCCCACCACTTGGCTGCCGGGGCTGCGCCATTAATCGTTGTCATATCGTTTCCTTTCGTTGGGCTTGTTGAACTTTGCGCGTTCGCCGGCGCCATCCCGAGCAGCGCCCGGGCCTTGGTTTCGGTTTGATCAACGCGGTTGAGCCAGCCGCGCCCGAACTTCCAGAAATGGCCAAGTGAGCGGTATTTATCGCGGCGTGCCTGTGCATAGGCGCGCAACAAACCTGGCTCATTGGCGCGTCTGATCGCGGCCATCGTTAAGGGGCCAATTTCGCCATCCACATCAAGACGGGCGTGTTCGCTGACCAGGGCGTGTTGCAGCAGCTTGGCAGCCCCCGTCAGGCCGTGATTAACCGATGCGTCGAAATGCATAAATCCAATCGCACCTGACATCTCGGCTGCCAGCGATGGTGTCCAATAGCGCCCTTGATAAATCTTCTGGACCAGCGCGTCCGAGATTTCGCGCAGCTCGGCAACACGCCTCGCGCGCGTCTGTTGATTGAGCGTGCGGCCCGTATGCCGGCAGAACACTTTTAGTATGATGCCCTTATTGGTCGGGCCCCCTGGATCATCTGGATCATCGGTGAAGCCACCTTCCATTTCGAGGACGTGCTCCAAGGCTTGATGAAATGTCAGCGACGAACTGGTTTCGCTTTGCGGAATTTCTTCCTCAACTGTCACGTGAGTTGGCCAGCGAAAGCCAAGCGTCCGCTCTTTGCCAAAGGTACTCACCGTCACGGCGTTCGATTGATTGCCACCAAGAATAATGTGTGCGCTGTCCGTCTCACCAATCCAAAACCCGATGTGGCCAGCGTTCGGATCTCGTCCACGGCTCAGTATAACAACCGCTCCAAGCCGCGGTTTCTCCAACGCTTCACCCCATTTCAAATATGATCGTGCGAGCAAAGATCCCGTGCCAGTGCTACCTGTTCGACTGCAGCAGGCTCCGACAAATGCAGCGCACCACGGCACCTCATCTCTCGTTATGTCCCGGCGCCCTGCATCCCGGAAGAAGTCGAGCACAACACGACTGTGCCGACGTCCCGGCACCTCACGCGCACCGAGTTGACGCAAGCCTCCGCCATCCACGCTGGCTGATCCATTGCGGTTTCCTCAAATTATGAAATGAAGTGAGTTGTCGTCAGACCGTGGCGGCACGCGGCTTGCCACGGCCCCAGGTCGCACTCATCTGGTAGACGAGGCACCCAATCGATGCCTGCTCCGCGCCAAAGTCGACCACTTGATCGGCTGCGCCATAGACGACCTTCGGCGTTGCCGCCGTCAGCGTTCGGACCACCTCGGCCCCATCAAGGATATCAACCTCGTAGCTTTCAAACTGTTCTCCGAGCGCGACTTCCGGTTGCTCCCAGTTGTCGCCGCCAGAGCGGGTGCGGCGAATCCAGCTGATCTCAACATCGCCTGATGTACGCCGACCACGGACATGCGCCGGTGCAAACGGACGCCGCGCAATACCAGTAAACGCGTGATTGTCTTGCGCGAACGTTGAATGCCCGATGTCTCGACTGGCCGGTCCAAACCGCCAATTTAATGGGCGGCCAACACCGCCTTCGCTGAGTGCAACCCGCGCCAGCGTCCCATCCAGAACCACAACAGGTTGACCGACCGCGGCAACAACAGCGCCAGTTCCTTGGCCGTCTTCGGTGCCCTGTTGTCCGCGCAGAAATCCCGACAGTTCATACGTCAGCTCGTCAATCAATTCGGCGCTTTCGAACTGACAGATCTCCCAACTACCGTCATCGCGCAACACGCCGATTGCATTGGCGCCGTCAAGCAGCGCCAGCCGACTTTCGGACCGTAGGGTCCCACTCGCCATCTGCACCCGTACGCGCGTTGCATAATCCAAACGACCAGGCGGCCCATTTGGCAGTTCATCAAGTAATGTCCCAATCGTCGCCGTCGCTTCAACGGTTGCAGCCAACACATAGCCGTCAGCACCTGGCGACTGAAACACGGCCATCGGCCCCGGCCACGGCGCCTGATGCAGCGCGACGTATCCGTCCGTCTCGGCACCACCATCCTCGACCAACGGTAGATCGAGAAACAACGCATCCGCCTGCCCGGTCACAGGTGGTCGCAGAACAGCTTGGCTGCGCTGCGGTGTTTCATGCGGTTCATAGATCGCGGGTTCAATGCTGAGCGTTTCCACTTCGCGCGCGCCATGATCCGACACAGTTGTTACGCGATGCAGCATGCGCAGTCCGGCTTCATCGGTCTCGATCAGGTCGCCCGGTTCCACAGCCAGCATGCTTGGTGGTAACGTGAAGGCTGCCCGGCGCCTGGCAGCCCACGCTTCATGCAGCCACGTCTCGGCGATGGTCTGCGCGTGGCCCGGCTCCAGCATCATGGCGAGGCTTGCGGTTGCAACGCGCTCGCTATGCCCGACCAGCCTGCGCGCTTCAGCAACGGCCCGGCGATAGTCACCGCCAGCCGTTGCATGCGTCACCTTCGCGATCGCTGGCAACTCGGTTTCCTGGGCACGCGTCACCGTCAGCAACGACGCCTCCGGCTTGGTCGCAACCAGGTCATCCAACGTCAGCAATCCGATCGGATCGCCAACGCCGCGATGGCGCATATATATGCGCTCACCGCTTTCCACCGTGTCGATGAAGTAGGCCATCTCAATCGGCTGCAACGCTTCGCGCAGCGCCATCACCCGGTCAATGAGATACCCCGGCAGGACGCCTTCCAACTCGGACACGTCAATCGCATCGAATCCGAAATCTTCGAATAGCTGACCGACCGCGTCCGCCAGCGGCATGCTGGCAATGCGACCGTTCAACCAATGCCCATAGGCCCAGTTCGGTGCATCGCCCCACGTATCACTGTCGTTTGGAAACGCCGGATAGGCCCTCGCATCCCACGCATAAACATGCATGCGCGCCACATCAATCATCCGCCCTGCATAAACTGACGACGCCGGATTGCTGCCAGCGACATGCCCTGAATGCCCCGCATCAAGTCCCTCGATCAGCGCCTGGAGGTAGACACGCTGCATAAAGTCGTCACGCCGGCGCTCACCGAAGTGCGGCACTCGACTCTCGGAACTTTTCGGATCAAAAAATACGTTCGGCTGATTGGCGCCCTTATCGAGTGCCGGACAGCCAAACTCCATCAACCAGATGGGTTTCGATTGCGGTTGCCATTCTGTCGACACGGCACCTTCAACACCGCCCGGCCGGTTGAAATGTGCGTTCGACCACCAGCTGGCGAGATCCTTGTAACGAAATACCCAGGGTTTGCCCTGCCCATCTGTTATGGCTGAGCGCACTTGATCCGCGCGATCGGTTTCTGACGCGTAATACCAGTCGTAGCCTTCGCCACCCCGAATGTTACCCTTCAGATAATCGAGATCATAAATCGAACGTACTGATTGTGCGTCAAGGTGGTCGCCACCATCGCGCCAATCAGCCAGCGGCCAATAAAGATCAATGCCGATCGCATCGATATCCGGAGATGCCCATAGCGGGTCGAGATGAAAATTGACGTCGCCACTGCCGTCTGCCGGTTGATGCCCAAAATACTCCGACCAGTCAGCTGCGTAGGTAACGTTCGTTTCAGTGCCCAGAACGGTTTTTACATCGGCTGCCAACTGCTCCAGCGCTGCAACAAACGGATAGCTACCCGCTGCATTACGCGCCCAGGTCACCCCGCGCATTTCGGTGCCAATCACGAGCGTGTCGACACCGCCTGCCGCCAACGCCAGATACGCATAGTGCAAGATGAACCGCCGATAGCTCCACTCCGCCGGACCGCTGTAGACAACGTCGCCATTCACGACCGCAAAGTCACTCACTGCCGCAGTCCCAATGAACGCCGCCAGCTGAGCCGCCGCTGCTGCGGTCTTGTCCGGTGTGCCAACCACTCCGGGGGCCGGATCAATCGTAATCCGTCCCCGCCATGGATAAACCGGCTGACCGGTAAGTCCTGTATAAGGATCCGCCAGATCATTCCCGTCAGCCACATCCATCAGAATGAACGGCGTCAGAACCGCTTTGATATCGCGCGCTTTCAGGTCCGTGATCGCCTGGACGACACTCGCATCGGTCGGCGTACCACCATAGGCGGGGCGCCCCTCGAACGTTGAAACCACGTGCGCACTGGCGCGGCTCAAACCTGCAACCGACCAGGCAACCGGGCGTGTCTCTTTGTTGGCTCGTTCGACGCCTGGTCTGATCGCACATTGCCCGGCGCGCAGGTCGTCGCCAAACCAGCACGTGATCAAAGACGCCGAACCAACATTCGGCAACGTACGTTGCATCTGATCTATCGATGCTGACCAGTCCGTCACGGCTTCGCGCGTGTGCACATTCTCGGCGACCATTTCGCCAAAAGCTTCACGGCGCCGCACCGGCGTCGTCGCATAGACGAACTCGCCCGAACCCGGAATGATGACCGTGCCTTTTATTTGCTTGTGCAGGTCATCAACCGCGCGAAAAATCTCGAAGGATAGCTGCGGCAACCGATTGCCAAAATCACCGAGCGACAACCGCTCGAACACAATATAGGCGGTGCCACGATAGGCTGGTGTTTGCCCGCTGCCGAGCTTTGCTTCAATCATCGCGTCTGATTCCTGATCCTCTCCACCAAAATAAATCCGGAAGGCGACATCAGATAAATCCCATTCCTGGCCGTCGGCCCACACGCGCCCGAGTCCGGTGATCTCACCTTCAGCCAGCGCCACTGCAAAATTCGCGTAGTATGCATATGACACCGACGTCGATGTGCTTGCGCCGCCGCCACCAAAGCCCAGGTCTGTTCAACGCTAACTACATGAAGCGATAATTGAGCGGCCGTGTGATGTCGAGGACGTTGTGCCACATGGCCTGCGAGATATTGTTTTCGCCGTTGGCACGCAGGATATTGAGGGCGAAGCTACGTACCCTGGCGAAGATGCCTGGGTTCTTCCTGATGCGACTGGCATCTTCCAGCATCGCGACGTCGCGAACATAGTGGTTCCTGTTTTCGATGCTCCAGTGGCCGC
>CAJQQK010000192.1 GCA_905480435.1 uncultured Hyphomicrobiaceae bacterium
CCAAACAAACATTGAGTCGGACCATGACCGCCCTGACGGGCTGTGGATAAGCGGCTTCGCCTTGCGTTCGCCCTGTGGGCTCACTTCAGCCGAAGCCGCCGAAATCGAGCACTGTTACACCACGCCCTGGGACGCGATCGCCAAAGGAGACATCAAGTTTTGGTACTTGGTGCTTCTTTACGTAATTGTCTTGGTCTTGATCGGCATTAGCCTGTTTCTGGTTTATCGGGCGAGCCATCCGCAACTCACAGCTGGCGGCAAGTCACTAGTCTTTTTCTACGAGATTGCATCTCGAACAGAAGCAAACTTCATCAAAGAAATTCGAGACTGTGACCGAAGTGCGTACGTCGACGACGTGCTCGGTCAGGTTTGGAAAGTCTCAGAAGTTCTGAAAGCCAAATACACCAGCCTGAAGTGGGCCTTCATCGCCACGATCGTGGCAGTACCATTCTGGTTTGTCAGTTTGTTGTTAGCAGCAGTGAAGCACGGTGAGTTGCTCGCGAAATAGGACTACGCGGAATGGGACTGAAAGATGATTTAACTGGAGAAGTATCACAAATATTCCGTGAGGCTTGGACATCACGGAAGGGGCAAGTTGTGCCGTCGCCCGATAAATTGAGGCTGGGCAATGACCGGGTGGAACTCGATGCAACCGTGCTTTACGCAGACATGGCGAGATCGACGCATCTAGTTGACAACTACTCTCCAGAGTTTGCCGCAGAGATCTACAAGGCATTTCTGACGTGTAGCGCCCGGATCATCAAAAAACGTAATGGTGTCATCACCGCCTACGACGGAGACCGGATTATGGCCGTCTACATCGGTGACTATAAGAGAACAAATGCGGTGAAGACAGCGCTGAACATCAACTATGCAATGGTCGAAATCATCCGTCCCGCGTTGAAAGTTCAGTATCCAAGCAAAGACTTCGTCCCGAGCCACGGGGTTGGGATTGATAGTAGCACCATCAACGTGTCTCGGGTCGGTGTTCGCAATGACAACGATTTGGTGTGGATTGGCCGCGCTGGCAACCATGCTGCAAAGCTGAGCGACTTACGCGACGGGTCATATAGATCGTGGATTAGTGACAGTGTCTACGACCGGATGGCGGACGAAGGCAAAATCAGCGGTGATGGGCGCAATATGTGGGAGGAAAGATGTTGGAAGGCAATGGGCAATCGTAGAATTTATCGGTCGAGTTGGAAATGGAGCTTTTAAACGGTCGTTTGTCAGCCAAGTGTGCACACATGAAAAAAGCCCCGACAAATGGGGGCAGGGGATTGCAAATTGCATACCCCGTTTTTCAGCCAATGTATTCGAGTTCTAACCGGCCTTGTCGGCCCTGTGACCTCATGGCTGTGCTGAGCGGCAAGATTTGAAACTCAGGCTTGGATGCGAGACCGCAGCACCCTCAGAAGCGGCCAAACCCGGTTCGTCAGCAAGGGGCCACTTCCGGACGAATGCCAGACATCGAGTGTGATGCTTAGTCTGTCGGCTTCGACCGACAGCGGACATGCCCCTCGCAACAGGCCGTGTTGTGAATTTCACACCCGCCAACTGACCAAGTCTCAGCGAAACCGACGCGGTGTCCACATAGCGGACTCTGGTCAAGGCCTCACTTGCAAATCCGGACCAATGCGCAAGGGTATATCAGATCAACTCCAGTAGAACAGCAGCTACGAAGAAGAGTGATAGCGCGACACCGATAGCGCTCAGACCATTCATTCTTCTCATCCAGAAATGTCCTCAAAAATATCCACACTGCGTTAAACTTGGACGTTCAGCTGGACGCATTATCTTTTCATTTCAACCATCCGACGCACGCGCGTCGGATGGCCGGTCGCCAAAAAGCTCTACCTAATCAACATACGCGCGCTCGACGACGAAGTCTCCGGGCCGATTGTTGGAGCCTTCCGTCAATCCCGCCGCTTCGAGCAGCGCCTTAGTGTCGTGGACCATTGGCAACGAACCGCAGATCATAGCGCGATCGTTTGCAGCGTCGAACCGCGGCAGGTCGAGCGAACGAAACAGCTCGCCAGTTTCGATGTGAAGCGTAATGCGGCCCATTCGCGGACCGGTTTCTCTCGTCGTCGTTGGATAGAAGGTCAGCTTACGTCGCGCCGCTTCGCCAACCAGCGGATCAGCCTTGGCCCGCTCGACAGCCTCCCGGCCATACGTCAGTTCGTTACGATCACGGCAGCTATGCGTGAGAACGACCTGCTCGAAATTCTCGTAAACGTCCGGATCGCGGATGAGGCTTGCGAACGGTGCCATGCCGGTTCCGGTTGCCAGCAGATAGAGGCGTTTCGCGGGCGTCAACGCATCTGCAACCAGCGTGCCGGTCGCCTTTTTCCGCACCAACACAGTGTCGCCCACTAGAACATGCTGGAGATGCTCCGTCAGTGGTCCGCCGGGTACCTTGATGGAATAGAATTCCAGTTCATCGTCCCACGACGGTGATGCGATCGAATACGGACGAAAGACTGTCTTTTTGGCATTCGGCAATCCTATCATGACGAACTCACCGGATCGGAAGCGAAAACTCGAAGGCCGTGTAAGGCGGAAACTGAACAGACCATCGGTATAGTGTTTGACGTGGGTCACCTGTTGCTCGAAGACCTCCGCCTGGGAGACGTATTTCTCTTTTGGCTGTACGACAATTTTCGATCCTCGACCACGCAGCCGATCGATGTAGCTAACAGCCGTTGCGCGATCCGAGACCCAGTCCGCCTCGGGCTGACGTCCAAAACACCTGTGTGGAACCGTATCAAGAAACTGAAGGCGGGTGGCGTCATCGATCGACAGGTTGCCATCGTGAACCCGGACGCGATTGGCCTTGGCATGTGCTTTTATGTGCTGGTGCGCACCGCGGAGCACGAGGCTGGCTGGATTGAGCAGTTCCTCACGGCGCTGAAAAAGCGCCCCGAAATCATGGAAGCGCATCGTTTGGCGGGCGACGTCGACTACATCCTCAAAGTGCGTGTCGCCGATGCCGCCGCCTATGACGCGTTCTACCGGGGGCTCACTGCCGACATCAGTATCTTCAACGTCACGTCTCTGCTGTCGATGGAAGAATTGATCTCAACTACGAAACTACCGATTGCGGATATCACATCCGATTAGTACGTGTTGGCTCAGTCGCATCAGAGCAACAAAAAGGGTTTCGCATGAATTTGGATCTTGAAGGCAAGACGTGTCTTGTTACCGGGGCCAGTGCCGGGATCGGCAGTGGAATTGCACGTGTGATGTCGCGTGAGGGTGTTCGCCTCGCCATACTTGCGCGACGGAAAGAGCCGATGGAGGCGCTGGCAGACGAGATCAAGGCTGAGACTGGACGCAGGCCTCAGGTTATCGTGGCCGACCTTATGGTAAGCGACACACCGAAAAAGGTGCGCACAGAGGTCTACCGCGAGACGGGCGGACGACTCGACATTCTGATCAACAATGCCGGTCTTTCCAGCAAACCTGACCCTATAGCCCCAGATGACGTCTGGAACCCTGCGTTTGATCTGAAATTCACGACGCTGCGCCGATTGACGAATGCCTTTTTACCTGGAATGCGACAGCAAAGGTGGGGACGTATCGTCAACATCACCGGCATCGTCGAACCGCTTGGAACGAGTGCAGCACTCGCTGCATGCGCTGCGGCGCATGCCTGGGCCAAAGGCTTGTCCAGAGATCTTGCCAAGGAAGGCATTACAATAAATAGCGTGCCGCCAGGACGGATCGATAGTGAGCAGATCCGCAACACTCTGCACCCGGACCCGATCCAAAAGCAGAAGTTCATCGATCAGTTCATTCCCATCGGCCGCTTTGGTGAGCCGGAAGAACTCGCCAATCTCGTTGCGTTCTTGAGTTCCCCTCGAGCGAGTTACATTACCGGCACCGTCATCCCTGTAGATGGCGGCATGTCGCGATGTTCGATGTAGTAGTGGTCCTGCAATGCTATCCGTCGCCGCACAGATCGGCTGACAACTATGATCAAACCGAAAGCCCCCATGCCCATCAAGAATTATTCTGACGGCAGATATCTTATCGATTGCGATAGACTTGCCGCGCAACTAGACGCGGTGTTGCTGATTGATCTTCGCCCGGCGGAGGATTTTGCCCTCGGTCACATCAAGGGCGCAAAGCATCTCGACTTATATGCGGTGAGTTTGAACGATACGTCTCCAGCCCCACTCGACTCTCTTCTTCATATGTTCAATGGGCCATTTGGCGCTCGCGGCGTTTCGCGCGACCAACCCGTCGTCATCTACGATCATGAAAGTGGAGAACGAGCAGCGCGTGCGGTTTGGCTGCTCAGCGTCCTCGATCACCCTGATGCCAGGCTGCTTGATGGTGGCGCAAACGCATGGTTCAAATCGGGTCGTTCACTAGCGCGTATCAGCGAGGTGGCGGAACCTACACCTGCCGACAAAGCACCACCAACTCCACCACCGTTCCGTGGCGGCCGGCGGCTCGACTATCTCGCAACTCGATTTGATGTTGATCGCGCGATCGACGACGAGACGACAGTGATCATCGACGTAAGACGGGTATCGGAATACCTGGGCACCGAAAAGCGCGCGAGCCGAGTCGGTACGATTCCGGGAGCAGTGCACATTTTCTGGTGAGATCATCTTGATGAAACCGGCGCGCTGCGGTCCGCGGAGGAAGTCAAAACGCTATACGAGTCAAAGGGCGTCACGCCTGACAAGAACATCATCGTGTTTTGTCAAGGCGGCTATCGCTCGGCCAATACCTTTATCGTCCTCTCTTCGCTTGGTTGTACACGTGTGCGCAACTACGTCGGCTCATGGGCCGAATGGGGTAACCGGAACGACTCGCGTATAGAGTTGCCGACTACGTGAGAGCCGACACCAGACGATTGCGGTGTATGCCGGAATAACACGTTGCGTCTCTCAACGCCTCGTCACGCCTAAACCTCCATAAGCTCAATGCTGACGTTGTCAGGCGCGGAGATGTAACAGAGAAGCTTGCCATTGACGCCACGCTTCAGTGGTACAGATAAGACCACACCCTTCTTCTTTAGTTCATCGCAAAACGCTTTGAGGTCTCCATTAAAAAGAAACCCGAAGTGATCGGTCCCCCATTCATTATGACTGGAGTAATCTTCTTGGGGCTCTATCCGCCGGGTCTCGACAGGATTTTCTCCGGGTCTTTGACCGCGCACAACGAGATACTTGCCGCCAAGCTCGATGAAGATCTGCGGTGCCCCGCGGGCAACGGTGTCCTTGGCAATCGTTGCATCAAGCATTTCGACGTACCAGTCAGCCGTCGCTTTGGGCGTTCGACTGATGATGTGAATATGGTCAAAGATAAGAGCGGAACTACTCAATTTTGCCTCCAACGGAATGACAGCGCCATCCGGTTCAACTCGATGTCAACGCATCAACAGCTGCCAAGTGTTCCGCACTAGCCTCACCGCGTTCGGCGTCCACGTTGTCGCTTACCTGACCACTGTGTTTGGCGCCTGCAATGACAGAACCTACTGTCTCTCTGGAGAGCAACCATTTGAGCGCCAAATGTGAAGGCGTCGAACCGCACTCGGCCGCGATAGTTTTGAGGCCATCAACAGTGTCCATATTGCGCCCGTACGCTGCCGCATCAAACAGACCGGTTTTGTGACGCCAATCGTTGTCATGTAGTTTGAAATCACGGCTGTAGCGGCCGCCCAACAAACCGTATGCGAGACCACCCCATGGAACAAAACTGACGTTGTTTTCAGCGCACCACGGCAGCAACTCGGCTTCAACCTCGCGCTGCAGCAAGTTGTAGCAAGATTGAAGGGCGTCCACCGGTCCAGCGCTCGCAGCGGCCTGCAGTTCGGGCAACTCAAAATTCGAAACACCCGCAGAGCGGATCAAGCCTTCGCGTTTAAAATCCATCAACGCACCAAACGCATCTTCGGTTGGTGTTTTGCCGTCGTGGCGGTGAATGTAATACAGGTCGACGTGATCAACGTTTAAACGTTTGAGCGATCGTTCCAATGCGCCTCGAAGGTAAGCTGGGTCGTTGTTGATACCGCTCCCATATTCGCCAAACAGGATGCCACCTTTCGTGGCGAGAACAACTTCATCGCGTCGCCCTTCAATGGCCTTACCGACCAATTCCTCGGAGCGCCCGGTACCGTAGACATCTGCAGTATCCACGTGAGTGACACCGAGGTCGATCGCCTGCTTGACGAGGCGAACGCCTTCATCCTCGTCTACATCGACGTAAAGATTGTGACCACCGACATAGTTGGTGCCGAGTCCGATGCATGAAATGTCGATGCCTGACTGGCCAAGTTTTCGCGTGCGCATGATCTAGTGCTTCCGAATAATGGGTTGAACTCAGTAGTAATCTTCACGCTGGCACGCGCGAGGTAAGGGATGTCGCTAATCTAACACTTCCAGGTTGGTTCCGCTGCTGCGTTGCGTCCCGATACGCGTCCGAACGCCAGACATTCGCCGATGTTCCCTGTGCCTTGATAGAGATAGCTGTAGATCGACCCCAACTCACCAGCACTGTAGAGCCGAGGAATCGGTGATCCGTCGGGGCGGATAATTTGGCCCATTTCATTGCGTCGGGGACCGCCTTGCGTGTTGAGCATGGACGGCGAGAGTTCGATTGCATAAAAGGGCGCGCTCGCGACAGGATCCAACATCATGGTGCGATCGAAACGTGCATCGCGCCCCTCCGCGCAATCATTGTTCCATTGAGTGACGCTAGTTTCGAGCGCTGTCGCGTCCAAGTCGAGAAGCGCCGCAAGTTTTCCTAGCGACGGTGCCGTTTTGATCCAACCCTTGGCCAGTTCCGCGCGGTTGTCAGTGCTCCAATCGTAACGCTCTACCATCTGCGTCCAGCCACTTCCGCGCTTCTTGTCATAAAGCGGCCCCGCGGAAAACAGCGTGTGATCGAAGATCAAAAACATGGGGCAAGGCACTATCATCGGTAGCCAGCGACCGTTGATCGGGATCTTGCCGTGGCGGGTGTGGAACTTTTCGTCCGCGAAGCGCCGGGCATCGGGGCCAACCACGATCATGCCGCCGGGCAGTTCGCTGCCAGGGTTTAGCGGTTTCATTGAAAACGTGGTCTTCACCTCGGGCACCTTGAGCGCCATGGTCGGCCCGGCATAGTTGTTCATGTGCCAGAGATCGGCGCCGACCGATAGTGCCATGGTGATGCCGTCACCCTCATTGTAGGGAGAGCCGGAGGTATAACAGTAGGGCACACCGGGCAGGTAATCGCGGATCATCTGCTGATTATTCTCGAAGCCGCCGCAGGTCAGCACAACGCCTCTGCGCGCTTTTACATTGATTGTCCGCCCGTCCTGCTCAGCGCGCACGCCGAGAATTTCCTTGGTCGTATCGTGCTGGATTAGCGCGCGTGCCGGCGTTTCGTAGAGGATCTCAATCGGGCGTTCTGAGACAAGTCGTTCAAAGCACTCCCAGGTTTTCGAGTTACCATAGTGCGGGCCGTCGTGAAACTTGTGGACGCAGTCGGAACCCGGCAATTCGGGAAACTCGATGCCGACGGGCTGATGTTGATGCTCTTGCGGATCGCCACCGAGTTCGGCGAGCCAGTCATTGTTGAGGGACATCTCCTCTGACCAAACCCGCACCATCGCTTCGGGAACGGTATAGGGGCCGCACAGCGCATTGAGATAAATGGCTGCCCGATCCGCTGACGATGTATTGAGGTAACCCTGCGCTGCCACCCGGGTGTTGCCACCATGACGGCCCTGCGGTGCCTTCTCCAAAATGACGACTTCAGCGCCGAGATCGTGAGCGGCAACAGATGCTGCAAACCCAGCACCTCCAAACCCAACAACAACGACGCCAGCCTCCGCATCCCATTTTCCCGGGATCATTGTTTGTTGCTCCCGCATTAATCCAGCAACCAATCTGCGGCAGCAGCCTGCGCGATCTGGCGGACCTGTCCCAGCAATCCGGTGCCGACCGGAATGCCGTCACGCATTCGCGTCTCGGCGAGCCTCCATTGCGGATCGCCGGCGACCATCACCGGCTGTGCCAGGTCGACTGGAGCGGTGCCTCTGAGCTCGCCAAGGAATGTTGCAACGTCAGTCTCAAAATCGCCGGCGCCGCGGAAGATAGCTGGATCGATCGCCATGAAGAAGTGACCAATATCCATACCGATCGGCTTCTTAGTATGCTCCGGGTCGGTGATGAGCGTCGCACCGGATAGACACGAGCCAAGGATGTTCACCATCACTGACAGGCCGTAGCCTTTGTAGCTCGAATTTTCCGGCGAGCCGCCGAGCGAGGTCAGCGATCCGCCCTTCTGCTTCGCGACCAATGGGTCATTGGACGGACGCCCCTCGCTATCGAGCACCCAACCATCCGGCGTTGGTAGGTTCTCATTCGCCTTATTGCGAATCCGTCCGGCGGCAACGGTCGTCGTTGCCATGTCTAGCAGAAATGGGACACCGTCGGCGCTTGGCGCTGCGAACGACCAGGGATCAGTGCCAAGCCGCGCCTGTTTGCCGAACGTCGGTGCTACCTGGATGCCTGATGCCGATGTGCAGGTCATGCCGATAAGGCCGGCATTCGCGGCCATCAATGTATAGAATCCAGCGGCACCGAAATGCGCCGATGCGCGCACCACAGTGGCGGCCATTCCGACCGTTTTGGCTTTTTCGATCGCGGTCGACATGGCGAAATGCGCCGGCACGTGGCCGAGCCCGCCGCCGCCATCAATTACGGCTGACACGGGTGTTTCCGAGACGACCTTCGGCTCGGCATCCATCGCCACACGACCATTGCGACGTAACAGATCGTAACCCGGGATCATCGAAATACCATGGCTGTCAACGCCGTGCAGGTCTGACCACGCAAGTACTTGGGCGGTGATCTCAGCGTTGTCCTCCGGCATGCCCCAGCCACACAGAATAGCTTTCAATTGCGCACGGTGATTGTCGTATGTGGCAGGCATGTTCGTTCCTCAATCAGTACGGCACACCCTTCGCGATCTGCGCCAAGCAAGCAATCGTTAGAATGACGCCTCCTTGCCTTTCTTTGGGCGCGCGACCTTGCGCTTGCCTTTCTTTGCCTTCTGCTCGGCCTCATGCTTGTCGAACATCTTTTGGGCCGCGTTCGTGCGCTTTTCCGTCAGCAGTTCGAGGTTCTCGGTGCACCAATCAAAACTTTCGATGCGCGGACGATTATCGCCCGAGAAATGCGGCATGACATAACGCTGATAGAGCTCATAGGACTTCTTCGTTTCCTCGAAGTTGGCCCAGTTGTGTACCTGTTGCAGGAAGGCGCCGAAATGACCTTGCTTGGCGTAGAGGCGTTCGATCAAGGCAATGGCATCGTCAGGCGTGCCAATGACACCAAACTTAGATTCCACAAACCATTCGGCTGCGTCCGTACCGGGTGGCACATGGAAGCGCGGCTGATTGTTGTTGAGATAATCGAGATACGGTTCCAGGCCATACTTGACGTTCTCGAATGCTTGCGCGCGCGTCTCGGCAATGTGCATCGGTCCGACCAGCCGAAGATTGGCAGGGTCCATGGTGTGGCCATGTTCTGCTGCCGTATCGTTGGCGATCTGCCAGTTGGCACCCAGCGCGTCATAGCCATACGGATTGGTGGCGGCGACGCAAATCATCGAAATACCGTGCTTGCCGGCAAGACGGCCACCGGATGGCGTCACAGCGCTTACTACGGCGACCTCGGGATAAGGCTTGGTGTAGGGCAGGATGTGCGCCCGGGCGCCGACGAAATTGTACCAGTCAGTTTTCTCGGTGACGATCTCGCCCTTGAAGAAGCGCAGGATGACATCGAGTGCCTCAGCCATTCGATCGCGTTGCGTCTCGGGGTCGATGCCAAGCATCAGCGCGTCGGATGCGAGCAGACCGGGGCCGGCACCGAACATGACGCGGCCGCGCGTGTGATGATCGAGCTGGATGATCCGGTTCGCTGTCATCAGCGGATTATGATAGGGCAGTGAAATAACACCGGTGCCGAACTTAATCGATTTGGTGCGCTCGGCCGCAACGGCAATGAACAGTTCCGGTGACGAGATCAACTCCCAGCCAGCGGAGTGATGCTCACCAATCCATGCCTCGTTGAAGCCCAACCGGTCGAGCCATTCCATCAGCTCAAGATCCCGGTCTATGCAGGCCGCTGGATTCTCGTTCATCGGGTGAAAGGGTGGAAGGAAGGCGCCATGGCGCAAGGGAATGCTGGGCAAAGTCGACATATATGTAGTGATCCTCTGAGATACCTAGGGGCGATGGTACGCAGTGTTTCAGCCGCCCGACAAGACAGGGCCTGGCAATGATCATCATACGAGCATCATATTCGGGCGGCAGTCGCAACTGATGCTCTTCTGATATCTAATGCAGGGCATTGAAGACGCCACTTGTGACCACGGCCTTGTGAGCTACATCAGTTCCTGACGCACAATCGCGGCGCCGTCGTTCATCGCCTTGAGTTTTCCGAAGGCGACATTTCGGGGCAGGTATTTCATGCCGCAATCAGGCGCCGGCACCAGACGTTCGGCGGGCAGATGCTGCAAGCCGTTTCTTATGCGCGCTGCAATGGTCTCCGCTGTTTCGATAGTTGGATCAGACAGGTCGAGAACGCCAAGCATGATCTTCTTTGGTGCGAGATCCTGAAGGACGCCGAGATCTATGTTTGGCTGCGCGCACTCGATGGAGACCGTGTCGGCAACTGTGTCGGAGAGTTCGGCGAGAAACGTATAGGTGCTGGGCTTTGATTCATCCGGCACGACGGCGGCGTATCCGAAGCATAGGTGTATGACAGTTTGAACTTTAATGCCCACAAGCGCGCGGTTGATGGCCTTGACGGCATAGCGTCTGGCGTTGTCCGGATCGCTGCGCACCCAGGGCTCGTCAAGCTGAATGACATCGGCACCTGCGCGGACCAGATCATGAGCCTCTTCGTTCACCATGGCTGCCATGGCCATCGCGAGCGCCTCGGGGTCATTGTAGTATTCGTCGACGGCCTGCTTGCTCATCGTAAATGGGCCCGGCAATGTGATCTTTGCCGTGCGCTTTGTGTTGGCGCGCAGAAACTCCAAATCGCGCACTTCGATTGGGTGCGGTCGACTGAGTTTGCCGACAACCCGCGGCACAGCTGCTTTATTGTCGGAGCGAGACTTGACGAAACCAGGGTTGTCTGGGTCCAACCCATCAAGTGCGGTCGCGAAACGGTTCGAGTAACTCTCGCGGCGGATCTCGCCATCGGTGATAATATCGATACCAGCTCGTTCCATGTCACGGATAGCGAGCGCGGTAGCGTCGTCCTGCGCCTGCTCCAGCCACGGCTCCTCCACCCGCCACATTTCCGGCATGCGCACGCGCGGCACAACCTTGGAAAGCATTTCGCGATCAACCAGCCAATCGGGCTGCGGATAGCTACCGACCACTGCGGTGGGTAATAGTTTTGCCGACATATTGTTTCCCTTCCGAAAATATTAATCGCGGTCACGCTGATCGGCGTGCCTGATTATGCGGACAGTTTGGCGTGCTTTGCTTCTTCCTCGAGATAGGCGTCGCGATAAAGCGCCATAGCGCGATCATGCGTTGCCACTGCCGCGTCATCCAATTCCGGTTTCGGCGGATCGACCAGCTCGAAGTGACCGTAATGATCCTCACCACGCACAAGCATCGCTGCATGTCGGATGGAACCTGACGGGCGAATGTGAGCTGGTATAAAGTTCAGCCCAAGGCCAACGCGTCGATGATCCGTAGTGTTCGGGCCGGAGCGATGTGGACACAAACCGTGATGTATAGAGAAAGACCCGGCGGCAAGGGGCATCGAAACAGGATTGGCATCGTCCAGAGGCTCTACAATGATCTGGCTGCCACGATTGACGCTGTTTTCAACGACGCGCGAGGCGTGCTGCAACTGCTTCGGGCAGCCATCAAAGGACAGCATTTCCATGCATCCTGCTGCCTCGCTTGCGTCCGTCAGCGCGATCCAGACGCAAGCTTCCTCTTTGGGTTCCAGGCCATAGTATGTGGAGTCCTGGTGCCAGGCAGCAATCGTTGGAGAATGCGCCTCCTTGATGAAAAACGTGCTGGTGAAAATAAATAGGTCCGGCCCGAGAAGGTCTTCGACATGGTCGAGTATCGTCGGATCTTGCGCAAGCTTAGCGACCCAGGGCAAGACCAGATAAGCCATGCTGCGCCATTTGTATGCGCCATCGCCATTGATTGGTCCGCCGAGCCACTTCTCGAAGCGGGCAACGCCTTCGTTGCAGGCAGCAATCTCAGCGGCGTTCAAGAGTGGGAAGGGCGATAAAAAACCGTCGCGTTGCCACGCAGCCATTTGATCTGCATCGAGAACCTTCATTTCGTTTCCCATCGTCTCCGCCGATCTTCAATCCACTCGAACGATAGGGCCTTCCCGATACTTCGCAACGATCTCCATATCCGGCTCAACACCAAGCCCTGGTCCATGAGGAACGGCAACCTTGCCGTCTTTCGCGACCATCGCATCACCATAGGGACTGGCTTCCAGGTTGGCATAGATATTCTCGAGCAGCGTATCTTTCGCGAGCGAGGCAACGATATGTATCGAGGCGAGGTTGCCAGGCCCGAAATAGGCACAGTGGGGTATCAATTCGACCGAGTGAGCCTCAGCAGCAGCAATGATCTTGCGCATCTCAGTAATGCCACCGATCTTGGTCACACTCGGCTGCGCGATGTCGATTGCACCCTTCTCGAACTTGTCGACAAAGTCGTGCAAGCCGGCTGCATTTTCTCCGGCCGCAATACGGGTTTGTCCTGACCGGCGAACGCGCGCCAATCCTTTGTGGTCTTCGGGCGGAAAAACCGGTTCTTCAAGCCAATAGAGATTTGCCGGTCGATAGGCCTTTTCCATTTCCAGAGCTTCGGCCACAGTCCACGGGCAATTGACGTCGTTCATGATCGCCACGTCCGGCCCGGCCCCTTCTCGCGCCGCCATGACCGCCTCAACCGAATGTTCATGCAGTTTGATATGCGTAAAACCGGAAGCTGCGCGCTCGGCACAGATGCGCTTTACGGTTTTTGGATTGCCATAACGCATCAGGCTCGAATAAGCCTCGACGGTTTTACGGCACCCACCGCCAAGCAAATCCGACAGCGGCAACCCCGCGCGCTTACCCGCAATATCCCAAAGCGCGATGTCGATCCCTGAATGTGCGTAAACCACCACGCCGTTTCCGCCGAAAATATGAAACGCCTGGGCTGCCTGACGATGCAGCGTGTTGATATCGGTGGGGTCCTTGCCGATAAACCAAGGCGCGACGTAGCATTCCAGCGCCTTCAATGTGGCGGGTATAATATTGTGGCCGAAACTCTCTCCCCAACCCGTGATACCCTCGTCGGTTTGCACCTCGACAAGCAAATGATCCTGACTTGGAAAACGCAAGCCGGCAAACTCTTCAGCTGGCGCTCCCATGTCATAGGGAATGCGGACATAGTGGGCTTGGATGGCTGTAATTTTCATCTGTCGATTCTCGCTGCTTCCTGCCTAGCCGTTCTTCGGTGACCAACCATAGGCCTTGGCGCACGCACCACCCATCAACATGGCCCGCTCATCGGCGCTTATTCGATTGGTTTCAAGAAACGGCGTAACGGCCTGCTCGTAATTGACGACCGCGTGCGCGCGGGTCCAATCCGTTCCCCATAAGCAGCGATCAATGCCCCAGGCATCAAACACGCGCGCCAGTGGGTCCCAGATGTCGGCGAAGGGATAAGGCTCTCGCGACAACGTGCAGGCGCCGCTGACCTTGATGACGGCATTCGGGCGCTTGGCTAGTTGCAACACTTTGGGCAAATCGGCCCACGGCTCGGCAGGGGCTGGTGGCGAACGGGGTTGCAGGACCGCTAGATGGTCGACGACAAAGCGGGTCTCGGGATGGCGATCGATAACGGCCGTGCCTGCATCGATATTATCCCAGCACAATATATTGACCGGGAAGTCGTGACGAACCGCTGCGCGCAGGATCCGGTCGAAGCCAGGATCGTCCGGTGCTCGTTTTTCCTCCTCCCGCATGAATATGCGGATGCCAGCCGTACCAGGAGTGCTCTTCCAGTCAGCGATGATGTCGTCTGTTTCGGGGTTATCCGGATCAATTGGCTTCACAAGCGCCAATCGATCAGGGTGGGCTTGTTGCACCTCGATCGCGTAACTTGCGTCATAGCGATACATCGAGAATGCAGAGACAAAAATCGCACCATCGACACCGACTGCATCCATCGCTGCAACCATCTCGTCACCTGTCACATGGTCCGGCCAGTTTGGTACCGTGTCCCAAGGTCGCTCCGGTGCATTCGCTTCGTAAGCATGAACCTGTGAATCGATAATGGGCACGATGAAACTCCTAGGTGATTACGTGAATTGGCATCAAATTACGTCTCGTCAACAAACGCGCTCACCCGGCTAGTGCATATCGTGAGCCCCAGTACATGAAGTTCAAGCGCTTCAACTTCGCCCGAACGTGCTCGGAACGACTTCCGGCGCGGTCGCATCGCGACGACCAAGCCAGTAAGCTTGCTGGTCCGGCACCAAGGTGAGATTAGCCTCGTAACCAAGCTTGCGCGCAGCATCCATGGGCCAGTTAGGATTGTATAGAATCTCACGCGCCAGAGCGATGATGTCAGCCTGGCCCTTGTTCAAGATTTCTTCCGCTTGATCAGCGTGCACGATCAAACCGACCGCCATCGTCAAGATATCCGCACCACGCTTGACTTCGTCGGCATAGGGGACCTGGTAGCCATAGTGCGGGCTGAATTCGGTCGGGCTGCCCTGCATGCCGCCGCCCGAACAATCAATGACATCAACGCCCAGAGGCTTGACTTTCTGCGATAGTCGGATGCTTTCCGCTATGCCCCAACCTGCACGATCCTCAACCGATAACCGCAAGAATAATGGTTTGTCGTCTGGCCAGTGCGCCCGAACTGCCTCCACCACCTCGCAGCAGAAACGCATTCGGTTTTCTTCTGAACCACCGTACTCATCGTTGCGCACGTTCGCCTGTGGGCTCAGAAACTGATGAATGCAGTAGCCGTGCGCTCCGTGAATTTCGAGCACATCAAAACCGCACGCATCGGCTCTGTGGGCGGTCTGCCCCCACATGTCCACGAGGTCTTTCACTTCCTGGTTAGTGAGCGCTCGCGGCGTTGGATCATTGTCGCTGGCCGGAACGGCACTTGGCGCCACCAGTTCCCAGGCATTCCAATAGTCTTCGTCGACACCTGGATTCTTTGTCAGCGGTTTACCGCCCTCCCAGGGTCGAAAGCGTTTTGCTTTGCGCGCCGAGTGACCGATCTGGATGGCCGCAACTGAATCATGCGACTTGATGAAGTCAGCTAAGCGTTTAACACCGGGGATGAACTTGTCATCCCACAGTGCGAGATCACCAACTGTGCCGCATCCTCTTGGATCCACCTTGGTGCTCTCAACGAATGTCAGCCCCGCGCCACCGGCAGCGAACCGGCCGATGTTCATGAGATGCCAATCGGTGGCAAATCCGTGGTCGGCTGCATACTGATGCATGGGCGCGACGCAAACCCTGTTCTTCATGGTGACGCCACGAATGGTGATTGGTTGGAAAAGTCGCGGTGTGGACAATGAGTATCCTCCTGTGTGGCTCAGCCGCCGAGAATTCGATCTCGACCACGTTCTTGCCGATGAAACAAATCTACTTGAGGCAGCCCTACTTACCCCGTCGCGCGTCTACCGTACCATCGAAGATAAATGGCACCATTGTCTCTTGTGCCGCCATGCGTCGGTCGTGCCACCGCTTGCCACCACCATAGTAGGCGAGACTGCCCGGTTTCGCCTTGCCGTCATTGTTGTAATAAGAAATGCAGTCGCGAAACGGTGCCGACAGTACGTCCATATCAGCGCAATGTTGCGCGTACTCGTCCTCGGCCTCCTCTGTCACGTCCACCGTCGCAGCGCCTTTCTCACGCATCGTTTCCAACATCCACGCAATGTACTTCGCGTGCATTTCTGAGACCCGGGTAAAATTAAACTGCCCGCCGCCGCCTTGTGGACCGTTCATAATGAAGAGATTCGGAAAGCTGCGAGAATGTATGCCGAGGAATGTCTTGGTGCCCTCTGCTTGCCATTTGCCTCGCAACGTGCGCTCATCTCGGCCGCTGATCATATTGAACGATCCGGTACCCATCCATTCAAATCCGGTCGCGTAAATCAGAACGTCGAGAGGATACTCGGTTCCATCATGAATAACGCCGTGCTCATTGATTTCTTTGACGCCCAACGGCGCCGTGTCGATGAGGTGAACATTCGGACGGTTGAAAGTTGAGAGAAACTCATCGTGAAATGTCGGACGTTTGCAGCCATATGGATAGTAGGGTTTGAGCGCCTCGGCCGTCTTGGTATCCTTGACGATCGCATCCACGCGTGCACGGATCTGCTCCATGATGCGGAAATTTGTATCAAGCTGCCGCTCAACTAACTCTTCAGCGGTTAACTCGCGATCGTACGTCTTGCGCTTCTTGTAGTGGTCGACTTTACCGGACAAAAAGTCATCATTACCTTGCAATGCGGTTCGCCCTCCGGAAATCAAGGCTAGGCGCTCCCGCCGTTTGACGGCCCAGTCCGGTTCATTGGGCCATTTCGCATATTCTTCAGACGATGTTGCTCGTTGATCGCGAACATCGATCGACGAGGGCGTGCGCTGAAAAACGTAAAGCTCCTTTACGACTTTCGCGATTTCAGGGACCACTTGAACAGCGGTTGCGCCAGTTCCAATAATGCCAACGCGCTTGTCTTTGAGGTCAATATTATAGTTCCATCTCGATGTATGGAAGGCTTCGCCTCGAAACGTCTCCATGCCTTTTATCCGGGCAAGTTTGGGCGACGTAAGAATGCCATTAGCGAGGACCACGAAACGGGCGCGCATGTTGTCACTACGATCCGTTTTGACTGTCCAGCACGCGCTGGTCTGATCCCACGTCGTTTGCTCGACAGTCGTATGAAACAGGCACCGCTCATAGAATCCAAACCGCTCCGCCATTGATTGGCAGTATTCAAGGATCTCAAAGCCAGAGGCGAATTTCATTGTTGGGATGTAACCCATCTCTTCGAGCAATGGCAGATAGCTGTAGCTCTCGACGTCGCAAGCGATGCCCGGGTAACGGTTCCAATACCAGGTGCCACCGACATCGCCACCCTTCTCACAAAACCGAACATCTTTGAAACCGGCCTGGCGTAGGCGGTACCACAACAACAGCGCACCAAACCCTGCACCGATCACGAGGATCTCACATTCGTCGTTCAGGGCCTCGCGTTCGATGGGTGCTTCAGAGTAAACATCTTCAAGATACTTTGAGAACGCACCTTCCATTGTCATGTATTCAGCCGCCCCCGACCGTGCTTCTTTGAACACGCGATAGCGGCGTTGTTCTTCAGCGTTGAACGTGGCGCCTGCGGGCGCCTGAGGTAGTGTGGTCAGCGCCTCGTCAGAGACAACGGAGTATCCCTTGCCGGCAATGCGATCCGTTGCCTTGGCAGCACGGGTATCAAAAACCTTGCGGCCGGAAATCGGATCGATTCTGATAGCTTCTCGCATTGGCGACCTTTCCCAACTTCATTCTTCGGCTAGATCTGATTTTGCAGCCTATCCGCGCATGCCTTTTGCTTTCTGCGCGGCCGGTCGATCCCAGCAACGATGCAACCAGGACTGTGTGTTCGGCCATTCGGAGAGATCTAGGGCCAGGCCGCGAAACATCGCGCTGGCAACATTGAGATCAGCCACTGAGAACGCCGAGTCCACTAGCCAATCGGTTTTCTCAAGCGCCGTGTTCAAAATCTGGAAAGAATGGACGCAGTCTTTCCAGGCGGTCTCGGCGACTTCCGGGTTGCGCTCGTTCACGGGCAAGTCACTGCTATGCCGCGCATGATTGACAATCGCACGATCAAGCCGGTCGGTCTCCCAAAAACTCCATTGTAAGGCGCGCGCTACATTTTCAGGAGTTGAAGGATACAGACCTCCATCGTGCTTTTTGGCCAGATAAAAATTGATAGCCATGGACTCGGACAAAACGAAACCATTGTCGTCCAGAACCGGCACGGCGCCACTGCTGTTCAGCTTGAGAAACTCCGGTGATTTCGTTTCCGGCGAACGTGGCAACCAGTCCATATGTTCATAGTCGAGGCCCAGCTCGTTGAGCATCCAGATATTGCGCACGGCGCGGGAGCGGGCAGCCCCGTAGAGTTTAAGCATTTCAGTCGTCCCGGTTGTTCGTAGGAAAGGTTCAGGCCAGCTTCGTATTGGGGACCACTATCTCACAAGGCAACGATGCAGCCATTAGAGTACTGGACCGCATCCGATCCGAGAGCTGATTTCGTCAGCGGGCAAAGGTGGCGCCAAAAAGTCTGCGCTATGCTCCGCCGAGTCGAAGTCACGCGGGTGTCATAGGAGCCAATCGTGAGCCAATCACAAGACTCGAACTCAAGTGGACAGCCCGTCGCCGTCGTCATCGGCGCCACATCCAAATGGCAGTCGGACGGACGCAACACGAAACTTGCCCACGGCAGTTCTCTCGACGATAACGAGATTCCTATTGATGCCCGCTGGGGGATCGGCGGGGCCATTGCGCAAAAGTTCGCCCGAGAAGGTTTCTTCGTCGTACTGACGACGCGCACAGCAAGCAATGCCGCTGGATTGGCGAGTGCGATCAGTGAGCAGGGCGGCACGTGTATAACTGTGGAACTGGATGTGGCTTCCAGCGAGTCGGTCGATCGCGCATTTGCCGACATCCGCGATGCGGCTGGAGAACCTGAGGTGTTAGTCTACAACGCCGGTTATCTTGAAGGCCGCGATCTGCCCCCCGACAAAGAACTTCTCGAACACATCCCGACTGAGATGTTTGAAACGGCATTGGATATTGCCTGCCGTGGACCGTTCCTGGTGGCCAAACAAGTCTTACCTGCGATGCGCGAACGCGGACACGGCTCTTTCCTAATTTCGAACAACAACAAATCGCTGCGCGGCCACAAACGCCTGACCGGGGAGTCGGTATATTTTCCGCGGGTGATGATGCGAACGCTGTCGCAGGTGCTTACAGAGGAGTACTCTGTTCACGGCGTGCATGTCGCGAACATCGTCATCGATGGGACGATTGACTCTCCTGGGACCCGGGCCCTTCCAAAAATACAGAAGCAGCCCGAACTGGCGATGAACCCGGCTAAGATTGCAGAAGCATTTTACTATTTGCACACTCAGGACCGCTCTTGCTGGACACACGAGTTGCAACTTACCCCATACGTGACGATGCCGAGCTACTAGTGTTACATTCGACCGACCAAGGCTTTGGTCAGGTCGCGATTTCAAGCTCAATAAGGTCGGTCACCTCGCACCAGCACGCGATAGAGCCGGCGTAGCTGACTATGGTCAAAGTCGTGACCAGTTTTATGTAGCGAGGCGCGGTCATCGATGATCAGTAGGTCACCTTTTTGGTACTCGTGTGCATAGCAGAATTGAGGCTGGGTAATCCGGTCAGTAAGGTCCTGTAGAAAATTCTGTGTCTCGTCGGGTGTCATACCGATAATCTTCTCGGTTTTACTCTTGTGGAACCAGACCGCCTTAGTGCCGGTCTCGGGATGCGTGCGTACCAGCGGCTGTATGGTGGCCGGCTTCTTCGATTCGAGCTGCGCTTTCAGGATGTCCGGATTGGCGATCTTAAAGCGCGCACTGCCAATCAGCGTGTTCTCGGTTTTCATACCGGTGATCCTTTGCTTCAAGCCATCAGGCAACCATTCGTAAGCCGCGCGTGAGTTGCACACCGACGTCGCTCCTCCCTTATCCGGCACGGCCACCGCGTACAGCATCGTGAACTTCGGCGGCAGCTCCTGGTTGGTGTGATCAGTATGCCAGGTTGCATTCTTGCCGGTCTTCGCAGGCTGCCCCTTGCTGTCGATGTGAAAGTTATCAAGTACACTTATCAGCGGAAATCCGTCGACCAGATAAAGCCTATTCTGATCCTCCATCAATTCGCCGAACATTTCGGCGGCTGCTTGCAGCTGAGCGGGAGACAGATGTTCCTGCCCGCGTATAACAAGAACCACGTTATCGACGGCAGCGTCGTAGAGCTTCTTCTGCGTCGCCGTATCGATTGGCTCGGCAAGGTCGATGCCAGTTACAATGGCGCCGATGTGTTCTTTGACTTTTGTGATCTTCATCGTGTCGATGGGGCCGTGTTCGGTGACGCCGCTCATGGTTTCGAATCCCCTAATACCTATTGTTTCAGTGCTGACACGGTTAGCTCGCCGCCGCCGTCTCCTTAATAGAAACGCGCCAGTGAATGCGATCCTCATCTGGCGGATAGTCCGCGGCGGCCTTATGGTATGCGGCCCGGTTATCCCATATGACGATGTCACCCTTCTGCCATTGGTGGTGGTACTCCGAACTTTTTTCAATCATGTGGTGCTCTAGTTGATCAATCAGCGCGTCGCTCTCATCGGGCTCCAACCCTTCAATACGCAGAATTTTCCCGGGATCGAAATACAGTGCCTTGCGGCCCGTCTCGGAATGCGTGCGCACGAGCGGATGTAAAGCCGGAGCTTTGTCGCGATCTTCCGGATTGAGCAAGGCGTTGTCTCTGTCACGGCCACCGTAGACGAAAGCACCGATCCGATCTTCGATCGATTTTTTCAGCGGCTCGGGCAGCGCGTCGTAGGTCGCGTACATACTGGCAAACAACGTGTCGCCGCCGCGACTTGGGATTGAGACGGCATAGAGCTGCGTTGCTTTGAACGGCACCTGATCGTAGGCGCCGTCGGTGTGCCAGGTGTGTCCGCCGCGGCGATAGATGTTCATGTTGAGCTTGCCGTCTGCATCGAACTTATTGACGCCCAATAGCGTAATCTCCGGACAATCAGGATGACGAGTGCTTTTGGACGGATGCGGTTCGACCAAGCCGAACAAGCGGCTATAGGACAGGAATTCATCCATCTGTAGATCCTGACCGCGCACTACCAGCACACTACAGTCGAGCCAAGCTTGATATAGCTTTTCGAATGTACGCTCATCAATGCCAGTAGCGATCGCGCCAACGCGCGGAGACATGCGTTGTATTTTCAGCATGATGCGTACTCCGATTTTCATTCGTTGGAGGAGGCCCAGGTTCTGCACCTTGTAACGACCTGTCAATCGCACAGAGAATATCCATGCCCATTCTGGAGGTATGAGCTTTCCGGATACAAAGTGGCATGTGAACAGACGGCGTCATTCGCGCCTCGTGGCACGTGTCTAGATGCACCGTGATATTGCTACTTCCAATCTCTGGGTACTACTAAGTTCAATCACCTGATTGCCATAACGGGGGTGACCTTGATACTGCTGCAGGACCATCTGATGGAATGGGGCGATATCCGCGATCTACAGGTGTGCATTCCAATCGAGGAGGGACAATGCCAGACGAAGGCTTTCGAAAATGGCTCGGTGTCGAATACGAGGTGATGGAGGAGGGGCACGCCGTTGTCAGTCTGAACGTAACCGACGATATGCGTAATTTGCGCCAGGTCGTGCAGGGCGGAGTTATCGCGGCGCTGATCGACGTCGCGATGGCAACAGCTGCGGCAGGAGGAAACTACGATACCCGGCGCCGGCCGATGGCGACGCTGGAGATGAAAGTGAACTACCTGGCGGCCGCAACCGGAGATCGACTTACGGCGGTCGCGGATGTAATCCGCGCTGGTTCGCGGACGTCTGTCACCAGATGCGAGGTTTTCTTCGGCGATGGGGAAGTCTGTGCCGCAGGCCTTGGTACTTTCATGACGCGCCGCGTGCATGAGACGGACCCAAAAGATATGCCCTCACAAGGCAGCTAGGGCCGACTACGTGAATTGTTGGCTGTCTCAAGTCGGCTCTATTGAGCGTCAATCGTGACGTGCATATAACGCGATCAAACTCCCCTTTAGCTAAAGCGTCTGCTGCCAAGGTTCAGGCACAAATTGGTAATTGCCATCAGTCTTGGCAATATGACCGAAACCTGGAAAATGAAGATGCATGCCGGTGACGAGCAGCCTTTCCTCGGCCGCCATATCGAATATGCGTCGCCTTGAGGCCTCAGCCGCGGCAGGGTCCACATCAACTGTCATCGTGACCTCAGGACGAGGCACCTGCACCTCGGGCATATGTACGATATCACCCCAAACGAGAAGCGTTTCGCCACCGGACTCAATCAGAAACCCTGAATGCCCCGGCGTGTGCCCATGACACGGAACAGCCGCAACACCAGGGAACACCTCACCCGACGTGAACGTGCGCATGCGATCGCGATATGGCGCGCACTGCTCGCGGGCTTGCTGAAACATCAACTCTTTTTCGCGCTCAGTTCCGCGCGCCATTGCACTATCATCGAACCAGTACTTGGGCTCGTTCTCATGCACGACCAGTTCCGCATTTGGATAGTTCGACTTGCCCGATGTCATGTCTGTTAGTCCGGCGGAATGATCAGGGTGCATGTGGGTCAGCAAGATCGTGTCGATGCTTTCAGGTGACACACCCGCAGCGTGAATGTTGGCAAGCAACTTGCCTGCGTCTGGTCCAAGGTATGCGCCAGAGCCTGTTTCAATCAGAGCCAGTCGATCTCCGGATTGGAGCAAGAACGCGTTAATCGACAGAGCAAACTGGTCACGAAACGCGCGTTTCAGACGGGCATCGCCTTCCTGTTTGGAGACGTCATTCATCATCTCGTTGGTGCGCAACAGTACGCCATCACTAATCGCCGTCACGACGATGTCGCCAATGCGACGATGATAGATTGGAAGTATCTGTTGCTGCGGTGTCTCGGACATAAAAGTATCCCATTGGACTTGTTTCTATTCGACGGAGTTGCCGAAGAGATTAGGCTTCACGCTCAATACTGAATGCGGGTCGTGGCCGCGCCATCGACAATCAAATTTGTGCCGCTGATGTAACTCGCAGCCGGGCTGGCGAGAAAAACAACAGCAGCGGCAACCTCCTCAGGTGTTCCCAAGCGCCCCAAAGGATTGCGAGCAACCGCGGCGGCGTAGGAGTCCGGTGCCTCTCGCTTGCGCTTATCCCAGACGCCACCCTCGAAATAGATCGCACCGGGCGACACGGTGTTGGCGCGAATGCCCTTGGCTCCGAGATTGGTGCTTAGGCCCGAGATGTAACTGATCAGCGCGGCTTTGAGACCGCTGTAGGCACGCACCCCGCCTGAAGTATTGACAGCCGCCGTACTCGATATAGCGACGATCGACGCAGCATCAGACGCCTCAAGAAGCGGCATCGCAGCTTCGACCGCCCGGACGGTTCCAAGCACATCGACTTCAAGGCCAAGACGCCATGCATCAATATCGGCCGAGCCGACCAGAGCACTGGCGTTTGGTACAAGGATATCGACGCCACCCATCGAAGTTGCCGTTTGGGTAATCCAATCGCGCAGCCTGGCGTCGTCCGTAACGTCGACAGCGCCGCCGATGACGGTGCCCCCTGCTTCCGACAATTCGCTTATGGCTACATCAACTTGCGACTGGTCACGGGCACAGAATCCAACGTGGCACCCCTCAGCTACGAGTAGATCGACAATCCGGCGGCCAATGCCGCGCGTGCCACCGGTAATAATGGCTCGTTTGCCTGCTAATCCGAGATCCATGGGATGCCTCTTTCTTGTCAGGATGTCAGGCACCACTCCAATACGAGCGTGTTTCGCCTGTGATCCAAGACTAGTTCGTATTCGCGCGGCCGCGAGCAACGGGCGGATATTTCGAGCTTCCGGACTGTTCGTTGTTGGCAAGATCGCTCGAATGCGCCCACCGTTTGCGAACGAATAATCAAGGCAGATTGATAATGGCGAACAATAAACTGCAAAGCGAGATCCAGACATGCCACGCATGCCATTTCCCGAGGACACAGATGATTTCAGCGATGAGACCCGCGCCGCAGTGCGCCATATTCTCGAAACCCGCAAGAGCATGCCTCCGCCGAGCAGCTATCTGACCTACGCGGGCGAAGCCGGCGCGCGGCTCTCGGATCTCGTCGATCATCTACGCAACCGAACATCATTGACGGTAGCAGAGTCAGAACTCGCGATTATTGTCGCCAATCGAGCTGCCAATGCCGACTTCATCTGGAACGCCCACGTAAAGCTCGGACTGGCTGCCGGCATGCGCGAAGAGGCGATTAACGCTGTCGACACCTATGGTCCACTCGACGATCTAACGGATGATGAAGCACTGATCATCCAGTTTGGCCGCGAACTTCTGGAAGCACCCGCCGTCAACGATGATACGTACGAGGCGGTGCGTAACCGCTATGGCGAAAAAGGCCTCCTGGAGCTGACCGCGATCATGAGCGTTTACATGATGAACGCTAACATCTTGCGCGTCATGGAGCACAAGGCCGCGCCGGATGCCCGACATCTATCGCCGCGCAAATCTTGAGGAACAATCATGCTCGATCTTAGTGGCAAAGTCGCCTTCGTAACCGGTGCAGGTTCGGTCGGAGATGATCCGGATGCGTCCGTCTGGGGAAACGGCAAGGCAACGGCGGTCCTGCTTGCCCGTCAGGGTGCCAAGGTTTTCGGCGTTGACCTGCGCCAAGAAGCTGCCGACGTCACCAAGTCAATCATCGAAAATGAAGCTGGAACTTGCGCGACGCGCAGCGTCGATATGACTGATGCCGGTCAGGTTGAAGCTGCCGTCGCGGACTGCGTGGATCACTTTGGCGCAATCGACATACTCGTCAACAATGTTGGCGGGTCGGCGCCTGGTAGCGCTGTCACCATGAGTGAAGAGGTTTGGGACACCCAGGTCAACCACAACCTCAAAACCGCATTCCTTGGCTGCAAGTATGTGATTCCGGTAATGGAGAAGCAGAATAAAGGCGCGATCGTCAACATTGCATCGATTGCCGGCCTACGCATGAGCGCCGATCGTGCCCACATCGCGTATTCAACCACTAAACTCGGGCTGTTTGCCTTCACGAAGTCAACCGCCATCACCTACGCGCGTCAGGGCATTCGTTGCAACACCGTTGTGCCGGGCTTGATGCACACTGCACTTGTTGAACACCGGCTCGCCAAGACGATCGGCGCCAATGATCTGCAAGGTCTGATCGACCGACGCAACGCGCAATGCCCGACCGGAAAAATGGGCAATGCCTGGGATATTGCGCACGCCGTGCTGTATCTGGCCTCCGATGAAGCCGGATATGTCAACGGCACTGAAATCATTGTTGACGGTGGTCTGACGGCGGCAAGTAGTTCCGTGTGAATGAAGGGCCAGGGAGACGCGGTATGGCGATTATCGACGCGCAAGTCCATATCTGGCGCAAGGGAATTGGAACGCCGCCGCATCTGACAACGCCCTACCTGGCCGAAGATGCGATCCGCGACATGGATGCGGCCGGTATCGATGGCGCCATTCTGCACCCTCCAGCGAGTTGGGATCCCGATTCCAATGAACAAGCCGTCGAGACCGTCACAGCTTACCCGGGACGCTTTGCAATCCTCGCCAACCCACCGCTTGATCAGCCGAACAGTCCCGACCTTGTTGCTGACTGGAAGGAACGCCCGGGGGTGCTCGGGTATCGGTTCTATTTCAACAAACCCTACAACTGCGCCTGGCCGACCGACGGAACCATTGACTGGTTGTGGCCGGCGGCGGAGCAGGCACAGACACCTCTGGCTCTTCTGGCTGGTGACTGGTTGCCTCTACTCGGCGAAATCGCCGAACGGCACCCTGACTTAAAACTCATCGTTGACCACATGGGTGCACTGCGAGGCGCCAAAGGTGATGCCGCTTTTCCGAATATGAATGAGCTGATCGCCCTTTCACGTTATCCGAATGTTGCCGTCAAACTCACCGGCGGGCCATTTTATGCAGACGATGCCTATCCGTTCAAAAGCCTACATAAGCACTACCGTGTAATGTACGAAGCCTTCGGACCCAACCGACTGTTCTGGGGAACTGATATTACCAAGATGCCTTGCTCCTGGCAGCAATGCGTCGACCATTTCCAGACCATCAACTGGATCCCCGATGCTGATAAGAAGCTGATCATGGGTGACGCCCTGTGTACGTGGCTCGGCTGGGAACGGTAGCTTAAGGCTGCAAGATCACGCCGTCACGGCATCACTTTTTTTGCGCCGTGAAGATCGAACCATAACCTTCTTCGGCCCAGTTCGGCGGCACCGGGCAGGGTCGGGGATCTAGGTGTGCGAATGGCGCTGGCTCTCCACGCACAATCTGACCGGTCTTTGTGGTGGGCGATGGTGCCGGCATCCAGGCAAATGCATCAGCGGACGCGAATACAAACAACGGCAACGCGCGTATGTTGTTAGTCAGATTCGCGCGCGAGCCATGAACCGTCCGGCAGTGAATGGCAATGACGCTTCCTGCGCCACCGTTCATGTCAACCGCGCAATCCAAACCAACACCGGCAAGATCTTCATCTTTGATCGATCCGGTCCATCGATTTTCTGCGTCGCGCTGCACAAACAGCTCCTCATTGTGCGAACCGGGTACGCAACTGAGCGGACCGTCATCATAGGCAACGTCGTCTAGATGAACGCCGAGCGTGACCAGTGAATAGTTGGTGTGCGGCCACGCCGAGATATCCTGATGCCACTTGACCACCTCGCCACCGCCAGGCGATTTGTAGTTGAGCTTGCTCGAATGAAATTTGACGTTCGGGCCAAGCAGGTCGGCGGCGATGTCGGTGAGCGGTGAATTGCTGGCAAACGCCCAGAAGTCGGGGTGGCGATCGACCAACGCCTTCAGACGTCGCACGTGCGGTGTGTCAAGGGAATGGGCCGGGCCGAGATCGAAGACATTGTCGGACGCTGCAAACTTCCTACTGGAATCGAGGAACTGTTTCGACAATGTCCGAAGCTGACCAAGCCACTCAGCCGGAATCGCATTCGGGATAGTGAGAAAGCCGTCGGCAAAGTATTGCTCGCGCTGCGATTGACTGAGCACTTGCGCCGGTTGCTCAAGGATGTCTTCAGGTGTCATGGTTCGAGTTCCAGCCGATGGATGATGATTACTCACCATTGTAGATGTTTACCGCGACAACGGCATTCGCATTGTGATGATAACGTCGGTGACAATGCCGCGATCGAGGAGACACATGCAACTGAACCTGCCAATTCCAGCGTCAATCTTGATTCTGGTGATGATCTTCGTCTCCGGGACCGCGGCCGTCGCATCCGACCGCATCAAGATCGATCAATTCTGGATCGATCAGACGGAGGTGACAATTGGTGAGTTCCGAAACTATACACGGGCAAAGGCCATCACCACCAGTGCCGAACGCGAGGGCGGCGGGTTTGAATATGTGGCCGGTTGGACGCGGCGCCCCGGTTGGTTATGGTCATCACCCTATGGCGTGACCGCGAGCGCCAAAGAGCCGGTCGTGCACGTGTCCTGGTTCGAAGCACGCGACTATTGCCGCCATGTTGGTGGACGCCTGCCGTCCTTCTCGGAATGGCGCAAAGCCGCTTACACCGAAATGCGCAAGCGCCCGACAGACGGGTTTAAGCTGGGGCGCACCTATCACTATCCCGTCGGCGACACGCCCGATGGCATGAACAATTCGCGAGAGCGGCACGTTGAGGCGGGCACTACCAAGCGCGGTGTGAACGGACTCTACGACATGGGAGCCAACGTCTGGGAATGGACAGCTGATCGCCGAGGTGACGATGCCATGACCGCTGGCGGTTCGTGGTGGTACGGGCCGTCCAAAACGCAGGCGTCCGGGGCGCAATGGAAGCCTGCAGCGTTTTTCGCCATATATGTCGGCTTTCGTTGCGTATATGACAAAGCGGATTGAGGCATCACAGCTCGCGAATAAGGAAAGAACATTTTCAATGCCGCAAACGCTGTTTGAAAAGATCTGGCACGAACATGTCATCGTTACGCGTGACGATGGCAACTCACTACTCTACGTCGACCGCCATCTCATTCATGACCTGCATTTCCGAGCGTTCGCGCAGCTCAAAGCCGCCGGTCACAGCATTCGCGAACCGGAAAAGCTGTTTGGCGTGCCGGACCACAGCCTGCCGACAACCGCCAAGTTATTGGCGGATATTCCTGCCGGCGAAATGCGCGAAGCGGTTGAAGTACTTGAACAAGCGTCAAAAGAGTTCAATTTCACGCATTTCTCGATGACCGATGATCGCCATGGCATCGTCCATGTCATCGGCCCTGAGCAGGGCATCACGCAACCTGGTCTGCTGCTTGTGTGCGGCGACTCACATACGTCCACTCACGGCGCATTCGGCTGCATCGCGCTTGGGATCGGTTCAACCGAGGTCCAGCACGTGCTTGCCACCCAGACGCTCTGGCAGCGTCAACCGAAATCGATGCGCATCACGATCACAGGCGAACTTGGTTTCGGCGTCACGGCAAAGGACATCATCCTCGCCGTCATCCGCGAAATCGGCACCGCTGGTGGTACCGGTTATGCCATCGAATACGCCGGACCTGTTATAGAAGCGCTATCGATGGAAGGGCGCATGACGGTCTGCAATATGACGATTGAAGCCGGCTCACGTTGTGGTCTGATCGCACCTGATGAAAAGACCATCGCCTATGTCGAAGGCCGCCCCTATGCACCGAAAGGCGGCGAATGGGATAAGGCGGTGACCTATTGGCAGGCGCTTAGATCGGACGGCGATGCCGTCTTCGACAAAGAAATCGTGATCGACGGCCGCACCATCGCGCCGATGGTCACGTGGGGCAACAGTCCGCAATGGGCACTTCCGGTCACGGATGTTGTACCAGATCCGGCAAGTGAACCTGATGCATCGGTGCGCGCCACCATGTCAGCTGCGATCGACTATATGGACATCGAACCGGGCCAACCGTTGTCGGATATCGCAGTTGACATGGTCTTTATCGGCTCGTGCACCAACAGCCGTATCGAAGACTTGCGGGCTGCAGCCGAAGTCGTCAAAGGCCGCAAAGCCGCGGTGCGGACGCTTGTTGTGCCGGGTTCCGGTCTCGTCAAGAAGCAGGCTGAAGCGGAAGGACTTGATCAGGTCTTCATCGATGCCGGCATGGAGTGGCGCGAGCCGGGCTGTTCAATGTGCCTCGCCGTCAACGGCGAAACGCTCGGAGCCGGTCAGCGTTCGGCATCAACCTCGAACCGCAATTTCCGAGGGCGGCAGGGTGTTGGCAGCCGCACCCATCTCGTCAGCCCGGCCATGGCTGCGGCCGCCGCTGTGACCGGACATTTCACCGATGTGCGTAAATTCACTGAGGATGCATGAAACATGACAGCCGCCCCGACAATCGATCCGTTCCGCACGTTTGCATCTTCCGCCGTGCCGATCGACATCGCCAATTGCGACACCGATCAGATCATTCCTGCCCGTTTCCTGCGCAAGGGCTCGGATGATCCAGACTATGCCCGCTTTCTGCTGCACGATCTGCGCTTCAACACGGACGGATCAGAGACCAACTTCGTCTTCAACGAACCAGCCTATCGCGGCGCCGGTATTCTCGTTGCCGACAAGAATTGGGGCTGTGGCTCTTCCCGTGAAAATGCCGTCACAGCGCTTGTTGCAAACGGTATTCGCGCTGTTATCGCGCCGAGCGTGGCAGACATCCATTACAGCAATTGCATCCAGAATGGGGTTCTGCCTGTACGCCTCTCTGATGAAGAGTGCGCGACTTTGCGTGCACAGTTGCGCGACGGCCCTGGCGCGGAAATCGCCATCGACCTCGAAACACAAACACTCACAGGACCGGATCAAACTCGATACACTTTTGAAATCGATCCTTTTGATAAACACCGCCTGCTAAATGGCCTGGACGATATCAGCCTGACGCTTGAGCACGACACAACCATAACCGAATTCGCCGCCAGCTACGCCGCCCGTCACTCCTGGGCGGGATAGGGAAAACTCAAGGTCACCTGAGATCGCACTTCGGTTGACCGGCTGCCCACGTATATCGGTGAAACTAAAACAACCGGGATGCGGCCAGATCTGCACCTTCGCGCATCGCCCGGAGCTTCGCCCAGACAACATCCGACGTTACGCGACCCATACCTGCTGACGTATCAAAACCACAGTCCGTTCCAGCCAAGATACGAGACGGATCGCCAACAACACCGGCCGCTCGCTCCAATCTCTCCGCTACAACTTCGGGATGCTCGACGAAATTCGTGGTCGTATCAATCACACCAACCAGTAATTTCTGATCTTTCCCAAGTGGATAGTCTCGGAACACATTGATCTCATGTTGATGACGCGGGTTCGCAAAGGGCAACATGAAGCCACCGACATTGGCTTCCTTGATCGCCTCAACAATATCGCGCAGCGGTACGTCCTGGTCGTGCGGCGACTCATAGTTGCCCCAACACACGTGCAAGCGCACGCGATCGCGCGGCAAACCTTCCAGCGCGCGATTAATCTGTCCCACAACCGCGCGGACAAAAGTCACAAACTCTTGGACGGGTTGGTCCGAGTAACTGATGTGCCGTTCCAATGCGAGATCGGGCGCATCAATCTGCAAGAGAGCTATGACCGAAATTGGGTGACAGAATCTGAGAGAGGTGACGTATCGTGGCGGTTATCGAGACCAGCCATAAACTCCAGAGGAGCGATACGCCTATGTCGAACCCTACAGTCATC
>CAJQQK010000193.1 GCA_905480435.1 uncultured Hyphomicrobiaceae bacterium
CGCGCACGCTTCCATGCCAATGAGGCAAGGCTCGATCTTCGTAAGAAAAGGGATCACCTGCTTGCGACGAAGCTGCCGAACGACAATAACCTCGCCCTGTTCGTCGACGCCATGAACCTGGAAAACATTCTTGGCGAGATCAATTCCGATGGTTTGAATTTTCATGTGGACGCTCCTTCAAGGGTTTCGCTTGCCAAACGTCACCATAAGATATTGGTGAGTTAGAGGAAGCGGGCGTCGTCCACTGCATCACAACCGGCTAAGCCCTGCGCGAGCACAATACGTCAGCTCCACCCTCAGAACCGGAAGTGGCCGCATCGCGCTCGAAACATATTTCAGAGTTTCGTATGCCAGATCGCACCGGTGTAACTTTTTCGCTCGATCATGAGGAAAAGCTCGTTCTTCAAGCATGCACTTTTGTCAAAATAAGCATGTCAGGCGCACCGCGCTAGCATCAGGTCGAACGGGTTGATTATGCCCTGATTGTATCAAGACACTCAGATGCCGAATCACGCTAATCAGCGGGCAAGAAACCTCAGCAAATGGTGCTCTGAATGTTGAAGAAACTTGCCCACCAATTGATCGCCTTGCGTATTGAGAACGAGGTGTCTGCCGCCAGCTTGGCGGAACAAAGCAGCGTTGACCGGGCGACACTCAAAGCAATTGAGTCAGGGGCTGGCAACATTGCCAGTCTTTCAGCCGTCGCCACGGGTTTGGCGCATAGCCTGAGCCCGCTACCTTCGGCTCTTGCCAATAAGCGGCGATGGCTCGGCATTGGGTCGCGATCTTTGGCGCAGGCAGCAGGCTTGAGCCGCCCGACGGTGCAAGCCATAGAGCGAACCGGAGCGGGCCGCGTTACCTCTTACGAGGCGATGTGTGCAGCCCTTAATGAGCCCGCATTGCTGCGCGGCATCGAAGAGACATGGTGTGTGGATCGGCACACGCATTTGCCCCCTTTCGGCGCCCAAAACTGACCTCATCGCAAAGAATAAAAATCCCTTCAGTTGAATGCCTTATATAAACATACACGGGGTCATTTTTGGACGCCGATCGGCAGTTCGACCCTACGCCGGTTCACAAAGGCCGGCATCATTTTCTACTGAGACCGACCCGGCAGGCGCGGAACCCGCCAAAAACGTCATGTCGGTGGGCCTCGAAGAAGTTTCGATAAGTGCCGTGAACCATCCTGCCACGAGTGGTCCAAGCGCCGCCGCGCAATACTTTGGTTTTGCCGAAAAGTGTCGTTGAATACTCGGCGTAGGCGTCAGGCGAAAAGCCTGGATAGGAATCGAAAGTGTCGGCGGTCCATTCCCAGACGTTGCCTAGCATCTGGCGGCAACCGAAATGACTGTCGCCGGCCGCAAGCGCTGCGACATCAACCGGTCCCAATGCCCGGCCGTCCAGGTTGGCGCGTGTGGCATCGGGCGGAGTATCGCCCCATGGATAACGCCTATTGGCCGCTGCGAGGCGACCATCGCCGCCAACCTCGCCGAGTGCCGCCGCCTCCCATTCCGCCTCGCTCGGCAATCGAAGACCGGCCCAGCGGCAATAGGCGTTGGCTTCATGCCAGTTGACGTGAATGACGGGCTGATGAGGTGACAGCGATATGGTTTGGTCGAACAGCGTATGCAGCCACTTGCCCGGCCCATCAGACTGCCAGTAAAAGGGATGCGCGGCCCCGGCTTCACAGCGCCACGTCCAGCCAGCGGCATCCCAGAACGCTTCATGGCTATAACCGCCATCATCCACGAATGCTTGAAATTCCTGATTGGTAACGGGCGCCTTGGCGATCTCAAAGGGCTCTAGCGTATGGGGATGCGCCCACTTTTCGTTGTCGAATGCGAACGGCGCCTTCGTGGATGCACCGAGCAAGAATTTCCCGCCTGGCACTTCGGCCCAGCCAGGATGACTTCCGGCTGTCCGCAGATGTGCATCATCAGTAGCAATGGCCAAGTTGGGTGTGGGATAGGCTAACGCCTGACGCGCCCACATGAAGGCTTCGGTATGCATATCTTCATGGAAAATGCCGAACTGATATATAAAGCTGTCCTGCACGCTCGCCATGCCGCTATCCAGGCGCGTGATCAACCGGTCTTGGACCACCTGCATGTATTCAAGCGTCTCAGCCCGACTCAGGAGCGGCAGGTCCCATCGCAAATCATGATTGACCGCAATGGAATCATAAAGTTGATCTGCCTTCTCACCGAGCACCGATTGCGCGCCGTAGAGTTGTCGCAAGATGAAGGTCTCGTAGAAATATGCAACATGGGCGATTTCCCAGCGTAACGGATTGATGTTCGGGAGTTTAGGGCCCATCAGTTGGGCATCGTCCAGATCATGAACGAGTTCCAGCGTTCGGCCACGCGCGTCTTGCATGGCCTCAATCAAATGTGCGGTACTAACTGGCGCGGTCATAGGTTTTTCCTAGATTGGACGTTCGATTGAAGATTAGCCTAATTACTCCAGCAAAAAAACAGTCCAAAAACGGCAACCGCACAACGGCACTGCGCTGGGCCCGGATGTTGCGCGCATCCGGCAACCAAGTGCGGATTGATGTAAGCTATGATGGCGAGGACACCGATCTGATGATCGCCATCCACGCTTGGCGAAGCGCTCCGGCAATACGTCATTACCGCGATTGCTTCCCCGGTGGGCCCTTGATCGTCGGTCTGGGAGGAACGGACGTCAATACGTTCTTGCAGCTGCGCAAAGAAACCACGCGCCGCTCTATGGAGATGGCAGATGCACTCATCTGCCTCCATGACCTTATCGGCGACGCATTGCCTGCACCATTGAGAGAAAAACTGCATGTAGTGCGCCAATCAGCGATGCCTCTTCCGGGGCCGCGGCGCCCGGCCAAGCGGACTTTTGACATTTGCGTCATTGGTCATCTGCGAGATGAAAAAGATCCCTTCCGCACGGCTCTGGCAGCTAGGCTTCTGCCACCTCATTCCCGGGCACGTGTTATTCACTTAGGCAAAGCCCATACTAAAAAATTTGCTAGCCGTGCCGCCGCCGAGATGGCCATTAATCCGCGCTATCGATGGCTTGGCGAAGTACCAGGATGGAGGGTGCGCCGCGAACTGGCAAAAACCCGTCTGATGGTGATCAGCTCTACGCAAGAAGGCGGTGCGAATGTAGTGTCCGAAGCCATCGCCGCTGGTGTGCCGATCCTCGCAAGTAACATCGCTGGCAATGTGGGTCTTTTGGGGCGCGACTACCCGGCTTACTTCCCAGTTGGCGATGAAGCGGCTCTGGCGCGGCTTCTGGAGCGCGCTGAAACAGAACCAGCATTCGTTGAGACGTTGGAGCGCTTCGGGCGCAAGTCCAAGCATCTGTATCGTCCCGCTCGTGAACAGGCAGCATTGAAACGCATCGTCAACGCGGTCACTCAATAGGTGTCAAATAAGTGTAATGGGTTCCAAATGATCACTTTGTACGCTCACACGTCCGACAACGGCCGCTTGCGTATAGCCTAGATCATGAAGTGCCAGCAGGCATGCCTGCGCTTGATGGGCCGGTAGGCATGCCAGCAAACCGCCCGATGTTTGAGGGTCGAAAACCAACGGGTAGCGCTGATGATTTCGTACGGTTTCCAGATTGCGAACCGCACGGCGCAGCCGAACGTTCGCCGGTTGCAGCGAACTCAGAATGCCTAGGCTCACCATTTCCTGCGCGCCGTCCAGGATTGGCAGAGCGGCCAGGTTGATTTCAACGTCAACGCTTGAAGCCTTCGTCATCTCGACCGTATGGCCGATTAGTCCGAACCCGGTGATATCCGTGCAGGCATTGGCGCCGTGCTTGTACACGCATTGCGCCGCCAATCGGTTCGACTGCACCATCGACGCTAATGCCGCTTCGACCCAACGTCCTTTGGCCTTTTGTTGCATGTCGGCTGCAAACAAAGTGCCAGTACCGAGCGGCTTAGTGAGGATCAATACATCGCCGGGCGCCATGCCGCCCTTGCGCAATATTGTGTCACGGTCTGCAAGACCGTTGACTGCAAACCCCAGTGCCAATTCGGGCCCTTCGCTTGTGTGGCCGCCAACCAAAGTTGCGCCAGCCTCATTGAGAACCTCAATGGCGCCTGTCATCATCTCGCGTAACGTTGTTTCGACCTTGGCTTCCAGTCCGTAAGGAACGGTCGCGATGGCGAGTGCAGTTTGGACTTCCGCTCCCATGGCGAAGATATCGCTCAAGGCATGGTTGGCGGCAACCTTCCCGAACACATAAGGATCGTCGATGAAGGCGCGGAAATAGTCCACGGTATGCACGGCTACCTTGCCGTCTGGAACCTGAACGATGGCGGCGTCGTCTGCGGCCTCTAAACCGACCAGCACATCATCATTGGCGATCGGTTTTAAGTCAGCGAGTGCTTGATTGAGAACAGTGGCGCCGACCTTGGCACCGCACCCGCCACAACGCATGGCGATGGCGGATATGTCCTGCAATGTGGCCTGATCAACGAGGCCCGGATCCAGTGAAATCGTGTCCTCGGTGTTCATCTCGGGCAGGACGCTGAACTTTTCCATGAAGCGCCTGTCGATCCAGTCTTTCCACGTCCAAAGCCATCGGCCCTCCGCCGACAGCCCCCATTTAGAGGCGATCGCATACTTATCGCCGGTGCTGATCAAAGCCAGCAAGGCCTTTTGCGGCAGAAACGGCTTTGCTGGCCGGCCGACCAGCACACGGCGAATGTTTGCGGTCAGCGGCGCACCCTGACGTACTGCAAAGACGCCTGCTTTCGGTCGTGGATGATTGACGACCGCGGCTATGTCTCCGGCCGCAAAGACGTCTCCATGAGACGTCGATTGCAGCGTATCGCCAACTTGCACAAATCCGGCTGCATCGACATCAAGGCCGCACTCACGGAGCCAAGGCTGCGCGCCTGCTGCAGTGACCCAAAGGATCTCATCTAATTCGATGACCTTGCCACCCGCGACCGTAATTGCACCGCTAGACACTTCTTGCGCTTCGGCGTGAGTATGAACCTGCACGCCGCGTGCCTTCAGAATGGGTTCAAAACGTTGGCGTACGTTTCCACCTAGGTTGGGCAGAATGTTCTCCGACCTGGAAATCAAGTGAAATTCCAGGCTATCTGTCCCTTTGCCCCGTTCGGCAAGCAGCTTGCTGAGCCGGTACTGCACCGCCAGCAACAGTTCCACGCCACCAGCTCCGGCCCCGACCACGCCAATTCTGTGTGGACCAGGACTATTCAGAACGCGTTCGAGCAAGAGCTGCCAGCGCTCGATAAAATTGTTGATTGGCTTAACCGGCGTCGAGAAATCCTCGGCGCCCGCAATGCCGTTGAAACACGGCGTTGAGCCAATGTTTATCGATAGAACGTCATAGGGGACCGCCGGACGCCCCTTGCACACGACCAGCTTTGCCTCCAGGTCGAGTGAGGCCGCCTCGTCGTGGTAAAGTCTCGCGCCGGCGAACTGGCACAGTGGGCGCAGGTCAATATGCACCTCGTCGAAATCGTATTGGCCGGCCACGTAGCCCGGAAGCATACCCGAATACGGCGTGTGCACGTCGCGCGCGATGACAGTGAGCCGCACACCGGGCAGCGGCTTCATGCCGAATTTTTTGAGCACGATGACATGAGAGTGCCCTCCGCCAATGAGGACAAGGTCTTTGACGACAGTTTGCTGGCTGGATTTCAACGGGTCTGCTCTTGACTGGGCATAACGAATGTTCGGTCTGGGACCGCACGCGAAGGCGGCTTTCATGTGGCGGAATGGTAGAATTGACATTTCCTACGCCGCGCGACAACTCAAGTGCTAGTTAGTTCGCAATTATTCATAGCATCGCGCGCTGTGCAGCGCTGCCAATATTGTCAATGGCACGGCGGTCTATGTGCGCAGCATCAACGCTCCCCCCTCTTATAAGGCGACAAAGGCATTTAGTTTGCGATCATCCGCGCTTAACCTAATGTCGGATCCCAAAAGGCGCTATTCTCAGGAAAAAATTGCAGGTGCTGTTCTGGCATTAGATTGGCATCGGGCGTAGCCGTCGCTGCGCGAAAGGACGAGATAATGGATATCGAAACGCGCGGCTACGTCAATCCTGACCTGCTGTGGTCGCCAGAGATGCTCCGAGCCCGCCTAGGCGAACCGGGCGTCTCGATTATCGACACACGGCCCTCGGAACTGTTTGCGGCCGGGCGTATTCCAGGTGCGCGGCATTTCGATCCCTATTTCGTAAATTGCGATGACACCGACCCCGCCCCGCTCGCCTCCTTCACGCGCATGTGGGCCAATCTACTCGGATGGCGCGGCGTCAAGGCGTCCGACACAATTGTCTTTTACGGTGAGTTTACGGATATGTGCGCCGCACGATCTTTTTGGTTCGCCGAATATCTGGGTCATGAGCGCGTCCATGTGCTGGACGGCGGCGTGACGGCCTGGACGTCGGCAGGGATGCCGCTAGAGGACAGCGGTGAGCCACCGATACCCGTTAAATATGCGCACCAGATTGCGGCCGACCGGGTCGCGACTTACACCGACATCCTGCAGGCCAAAGATAATCCCGATTGTATCATTCTTGATAATCGCAGCCGTGCAGAATTCACGGGCGAAGACTGCCGTGCCACACATGGCGGTGCCATCCCTACCGCCAGGCACCGCGACTGGGTGGATCTGTATGATGCCGCGACGGGTTGCATGCGGCCGGCGAGTACACTGCGCGATGCCTTCGAAAGCCTTGGAGCCACGCCGGATAAAGAGATCACCGTTTATTGCAACACCGGATTTCGGTCCGCCCATGCGTATCTTGCACTCAGGCTGCTGAATTACCCGCGCGTGAGGAACTATGTCGGTTCTTGGCAAGAATGGGGGAATCGTGAAGGCATGCCAGTCTGGCAGCCCGCCCCCCGAGACTGAAGGGCCTCCCGTACATGGGCAAGCGGATCATTCCGTCGTTCCTTCTGCCACCTCTCGCCGATTTGAACGATGAAGCTAAGGCCAGATTTGATCGCGTTGTCGGTGGACATCAAGGAATCGATTTCAAGCCTTGCCTAAACCCGAGCAGCGGCATTGATATCGACCGACACACCAGCGTTTAGGATCAGACAGGAAATGCCAAGTCGTCGATCCGATCAATCTTGTGATTGGCGATGCGGGTTAGAACATCGGTCAGCCAAGCCTGTGGATTGACGCCATTGAGACTGGCCGTTTCGATCAGCGTGTAGGTATAGCTCCACTTTCTTCATCTCTCGGCCTCCGCCGCTAACGTGGGCACGGGGACTATCTCTGCCGAACTTTTACTCCGGCGCAACCGACCAAATCAGCCGCTTCTATAGGGGGTGTTGCTCCGGCGTCTACATTCTGAAAATTGGTTCTGATCACAGCGGCCGAGTTGGCAAGTTTTGTAGTTGCTCGGCCAGCGGCCCGACAATGACAATACCACTTTGCTCCACCTGTTTTCTCAATTCGAACTGGCGTTCACCCGGAAGCCGCGTTCCGGGTTGAGCTTTGATCGTGACCAGAAGTTCGTCAAGGCGCTCACCGAAACGGCTGTTGGAGAACGATGCCGGATCAATCGCGATCATGAATTGGCCGATACGAGTTGGATCGCCATCGCCGCTGAAAAACGAGCTGGGTTCATAGCCAAACCTTGACGCTGTGCTCCCCGTCGCTTCACCCTCCATGGGGTTGACAGTTGCCGAACCTCGCAATGCGCAGCTGTGTTGTACGCTTCTTAGTTCACTTGATGGTTTTCTTATGCGAACGATACTATTGGCTGCGATCTGACTTCTTTTGGCAGGATGTGGCGGCGACTCGGCGAGCGTGCTTGTCGAAAAGCCTGCCCGGCCAAATCCGTTTTCGGGCTACGATAGACAAATCCGTTCCGCCAAAGATTGGTACAGTCTGTCCCATCACCAGCGCGCCATTGTGGTCGGGCACTGGTCACATGATGCCGGCTTCACTGAATCGCAAAGCAGCGCTCTGATCTGGTGCCTCAAATCCATGGCGGAAGCCTCAGACGCCAAATCGAGGGGTCTTGATGAGGCCAAGAGCACGTGCATTGGCAAAGTGAAGGCCAACAAACCCAAGGGATGATTTGAGAGCATATCAGGTCCCACCTCTCGCAACTGAAGGATCTCTCCATGTCCGATCAAGATCGCGGATGCAGGATCGAAACTTAAATCAACAATCCGGAGAAACTGACAGTGTTCGGCGAGCCGCTTTTTTTGTGCCAAGTCGATAGCTCCTATCAGCCAAAGCTGCGGAACAATAGCCAAGGGAAGTAGTTCCCAGAAGATGCCAATGGATGCGTTCACGATGGTCCGTCCATCTACAACGCTTCACAAAATCTGACAGAAAACGTAAACGGGATATTGTTGCCGGAGTCGGTTTGGGCGTTCATTCCATTGGTCGCGGTGGGGCGTCGTTTGGTTCAAACAGCGATAGATATTTTTGCGTCCACGGCCAGCACTTTGATTGGGCCAGATCAACGAAAATCTAAAATGAGAGTGAACCTATTCACCACCGACCGCGACAAACCTTTCAACAGGGCGTCATTTTGCGCCCTCAACTTGGAAGGAAAACAACAATGCGTTTTCGATCGACACTTATCGCTGGCATCACAATTCTGGTCATGAACACGACCGCTGGTAGCGCAGCTGGAGTGGGCAGTGTGGCACAGGAGCTGACACCCAAAATGCCATCGATGGCATCGGTTGGAATTCTCCACCAGATCGCTGAACGCAGGAAACTGAAAAAGCGTCAAACGCACTTGCCAACCGGAGTGGCGGCGGTGTCAAGGACACCTGTCCAGGTGGTAACACGGCGTGCATCAACAAGCTGAAAGCGAATTGCGACAAGGCCGGTGGAGGGTTGTCCACCGAACCTGATGGCGGTGTCGATTGCTATGTGGTTGGAATTCACGACCAGTAGGTTCCGATTCAGGAAGCAATCGATATGATGTGCAGCTTGCATTCTCTGGCTGCACGTCTTCCTGTGTGAACCGGCAGTGCGTCACCATTCACGATCGGCGTTCAAACCGCAGAGTCTAGCTCCGGACGCCTTTCAAGAAAGAGGCGAAATTCGACGTCGGACCTGAGTCGCCTTAGATCAACGCGATACCCCTAGTAACGGACGTTGTCGGCGCCGCTGTTCGCGCCAGGCTCCCATCAAGGGATGCTTGATTGGCTTAGCGAGAGCCAACTCTCGGGGTGTTTCGAACAAAAGTCCTACAGGCTAACTATCCGCCGCAGCTCAGTCTCCCAGGTCTCCAGGGCGACTCTCTTCTCTGTCCAAAATTCATGCTGGTTGTAAACTGCATCGGTTACGCTGCGGGCACCATCGACGTGGTTCAGAACGCGGGCGCGGATGTCCTTCGATACGCCAAGTTTGGCCAAGTTTGTGCCCACCGTGCGACGTAAGTCATGCACCGTTGCGTCGGCTATGCCCAGCTCAGTTCTAAGTCGGGCCATGGCGCGTGTAACGGCGTGGGGATCAATAGCGGCGTCGGCTCGGATTTTGCCTGGAAATACGAAGGGCGTTTGGCTTTCAGCTATGGCATCAGCAAAGATATGGCTCCTCGACGAATTGAGTGGGTGGATCAGGTGTTTTTGGGTGGTCGGTTTTCTGCTTAATCCTGTTGGCAGAGCATTCCCCGTCGATGTGACGGGCGGCGGTCAAGGACGCGCTCTATAGCGCGCCCGCGAGGGCTT
>CAJQQK010000194.1 GCA_905480435.1 uncultured Hyphomicrobiaceae bacterium
AGGATATCCCTCAAAACCGAACGTGCCATGAAAAGGGCCGAGCGCCGAGGATCAATGTGATCATCCGGGATGGAACAGTTAGTCTTGGTCAGCGCAGTTAGCATCGTGATCTAGCAGGTCGCTAAAAAACCGCACGGTATAGAACAATTGCCTCCACCCGCTTGCCCAGTGATGGTGCTGAACTGCGTCGCACTCGTGCCTTGCGTCCGTCTTGTCAATCCGCAAGCAGTCTTGGCAGGCACGCGAGATTGTAGGCCGCCATCGTCAGTGTGAACTGGGTGCCGACGCGCTGCAGTCCGCGCAGCATGGTCTTCGCGATCGGCTCGACCGTCTTGCCCCAACCAAACGGCTCCTCGATTTTCTTGCGTTTGCGCTGGCTCACTGCATAGCCCGCGTGCCGCGTCGTGCGTCCATCGATGGCCGAGCCCTTGGCCTTGGCGGCAACGTGCGGCGTCACGCACATCGCGCGCAGGTCGTCGACGAAGTCTGATGTGTCATAGCCTTTGTCGGCGCCAAGTGTCAGGCGCCGCGTGCTGCCCGGCGCGTGCCGCTCGACCATTGTCAGGGCTGCGGCGCGCTCGGCGTAACCATCGGTGCGTGTCAGCTCGGCGTTGACGATGAGGCCATTGCGGTTTTCCATCAAAGCATGCCCCATGAAACAGAGTTTGGCATCCTTGCCTCTATCCTTGCCTCTATCCTTGCGGTAAAGCCGGGCTTCGGGATCGGTCACGGATGCATGCGTGTCGTTGCGACGTTTCTGGCCATGGAAATCAACCTCGGCGTTGCGGGTCTGATCGGTTTGATAAAAGCCGGAGCCAGGTGCCGGATCGGGCATGTTCGTTTGACGAGACGTTGGTGCTTGCTGTGTGTCGGGCTTGGTCATTGATGGCGTCTCGGAGTTTACATCAGGCGCGATCGGCGGCGTCGGTGCCGTTTGATCGGTGGTGCCACCCGAGCTATCTGGGCTGTTTGTTGGCGCAGGCGGATCATTAGACGGCGACTCCTGCGGTGGTCCAGGCGCCTTCGGCTGGAAACTTTTCATCGACGCCCACGCTTCGACGAGCGTGCCGTCGACCGAGAAATGTTCCTCGGACAATAACGGTGCGACCTGCTCGTGCGCCACAATCGCGGCGAGGAATTTGCGCGCAATGTCGGTGTTCAAGAGCCGGTCGCGGTTCTTAGTGAACACAGTCGGCACCCACACCGGATCATCGATGCCAAGCCCGACAAACCAGCGAAACAGCAGGTTGTACTCAAGCTGCTCCATCAACTGGCTCTCGGAGCGGATCGAGAACAGGATCTGGATCAGAGCTGCGCGCAGCAGACGCTCGGGCGCTATGCTCGGACGGCCATTGGCGTCATAGAGCTTTGCAAACTCGGTATCAAGTGTGGCAAGCGCATCGTTCACGATCGCCCGAATTTTGCGCAGCGGATGGTGCGCGGGAATGCGCTCATCGAGATCAACATAGCTGAACAACGACCCGCACCGCTCGTCCGATCCACGCATGATGTGTCCCCTCTTGATGAGGGCACCACGGAATCACATTCGTCAAACCGCGTCGACCGGTGGGTTTATCAGCAGCCTGCTAGTTCCCTTCGACACGGCGATATGGTTGAAGCTCCCAGCCCACCAAGCCACGAAACGCGCCCATCGCAGAAGCTCCTAAATACAAGCCTTTAAAAATTAGTCTTTGAGATAGAGGCTTCGAAATCGGCATGCAAGCCACTCCAGCGACAAGGTAGGGGAGAGTTTTGAATAATCGTCGCATTGATGCCGGAACGTACTTCAATGCGGCGGACGCTAGCCCTTTTCGATGCCGAAAACTACGGACATTATTGGCTTGTGTGCGAGCTCTTCGATTCAAACTCCACCGCATTGTCATACGTGCAGCAGGGAGCGTCTCAGTTACAATTGCGTCGTCTACCCATTTCAGTTGTCCTCCCAAATCTGTAAAGCGATAGAAAAACTCACTGTCGCTCCCCCCAGTAAAGCGCAAAGATTCATCAAATCTTAGTGCAGAGCCACCAGCCAGCCAACGACAATTGATGAGCGTATTACCTGTTCCGGCAGTCTCAAGAAGTTCGCCACGTTGGCGTTGGAAAGAGTAGGGCGCTTCCCACCAAGCCGGCGGAGTAGACGTAGGGAGAGAGTGAACTGGGCCGGTCAATGCGTCTGCCTCCAAAGTGTTCACTGCACGAACCATCGCGCCAACCCAACCGGCCTCCAAAACTTCGTCATCATCAACAAATGCTACCCACTCCGCTTCGTTTTCCAAGCAGATCTCGATGGACTTGTTGCGAGCTATTGGGATACCAACGGACGGTTCATATTCGTAATAGTAATCGACCTGGGGGAAATTAGAACAAACCTCATCAATCATGCCTTTCGATCGAGGAGCGATGTCATTTTCAACAATCACGACAAAGCAATCGGTTTCTGAAACGTCCTCAACAATATTGATACAAATAGACCGTAAACATCGTATCAGCATATCTGGTCGCTGTCTTGTGCAGACCGTAATACCTAACCGCTTCACCAGGAAGAACTCCGTTTACTCCTCGACCCCCAAGAGTAGGCACCTGAGAATTTCCAATCTAGTCATCTGGTGTCGGCTGTCAACGCTGATCCGAGCCTTTCCAACGCAAGCGCATGCAGTAGATGCCCCGTCACGCATGCGACGCGGCCAATCCGGCGGAGTTCCGGATTAGGATCAAGCGGGCGCGCTGTGTCGTTTGCCTAGAGGCGAGGTTTTTGGCTCATCGAAAGCCCGGTGGAAGGGACACGATGACTGATAGAGATAAACACCAACCCGAAACCGCAGACAATCCTGCTAAACATATTCGCCACGCGCACGGCGCACAAGACTCAGCAACGATCTTGCGCTTCTCGGCAAGGCTCCGTCGATGTCTCGTCTCGGCGACCACATAAAACCGTCGATCAAAATCATCCCCAGACATGCGCACTAGCCAAATCTCCTCCTGCAAATTCGAGCACAAGGAGACCTATGTGTTCCATCCCGGATGATCACATTGATCCTCGGCGCTCGGCCCTTTTCATGGCACGTTCGGTTTTGAGGGATATCCGAGACGGAGGCGCAAATGCTTGTTCGACTTCATAGCCAGGCCACGACGACACCCAAAGT
>CAJQQK010000195.1 GCA_905480435.1 uncultured Hyphomicrobiaceae bacterium
ATCTACGCGCCGCCGGTGCGAGAACCTATGAAGGGCTCTGGCGCGCCGTCGGCAATATTTGTGAACTCTTCGACGCCAAAGAATGCTGGAACTTCTTCAGACACGCTGGATATGTTTCCACTTAAAGGCTCGATGCTCTAGGCGCTTCCATTTTCCGGTCTTAACTGTCCACCCCAAGGGGGGGGGGCATTCCAATATGCGGTCAAAGTCCGGTGCCGGATCACCCTGGTGAAAAGAAACATCTATTGTCTCTGCAACACAAGGTATGACCTGTCGTTCGGCCTCAATCGCCCCCAATCATCGGCGGCTGATCAACGTTTTCCAGCCAGGGTTTGATATCCAGCAATGCGGTGCCGTCGAGGCAATCGATTGCGTCGATTTCGATCAAGCCCGCGGACTGGTTCACGGACAAAATACGAACGGTTGCAATTGCGATCGGATTGGGACGCGCCGGAGACCGCAAGGCAAAAACGCCGACCGGTTCGTCACGATGCCGGGGCTGCTGGATGATGAGGTCACGACGTGACTGCTGCATCCAGTAAAGTACTATTGCGTGCTCTTGTTTCTCAAAGCCCAGCAAGCCTTGACGCCAAGCTTCGTCAATTTCAAGTATTGCCGGCTGGGCGCGTTCCCGAGCTTGTCGAATGTTTCTGGGGCAATCGGCTCTGGTTTTCCACGGAGAGCGGATTTTTCCTATAAAGACGACCGCTGCGTCAGTGGCTGTCTCGGCCGGATCAAATGGCAGTCGGACTTCGCCAGATCTCTGATCGTAGTTATCCATGTTGACTTCCTAGGGCATTTGACATGTTCACCGAATATCGTGGCTTATCAGTCGATCAATCTGTCGGGTGGCAACTACAGCATGTCGCATTTTCAAGGTTTCACAAGGTGCCTTAAAACGCCCAATCTTCGGGCTATTTAAGGCGCCTATTAAACGCGACATACTTTTAACTTGCGTGTGGCGGATCGGGTGCCGCCACCCCATTGCGGCAGCACCGTCATTTTGATGCCAGGACCACCCGTCACGATCACATGGATGTCGTTGGGAGTGTCGGCAATCGGGCCGCCATCGAATGTGCTGGCATTGCTGCAGAGGTAGTTCTGGATCGCATCGATAGTCCAGCCACGTTGTGCGATCAGTGCGGCCAACTCGGGCGGCAGCAACAACACTTGCTCGCTCCCTTCCGGTTTGCGCGCGCCGCCGCCCGCGATTAGCGCTGCTCGCATCATCAAGGCCACTGGGTTGAGAATGACCTCGGGGGTATCCCAGTTCCCGGTTTCCACCGAAGGCAGTACTTCGGCTGTGCCGGAAATGCCGAGCACGGTGACGGCACTGTCGCCGGCGCTCAATCCTCGCCTGATATGAAATGGCAGAAATGTCGTATCGTCGCCTTCAGGAAAGCAGAAACCGTATTTCGCCGGTTGCCCCATGGTGGCCATATCAGCTGCGCCGGTGCGCATGCCAGCAACGTTGCGCAGTACCAGCGCCATAGCGCGGCCAAGCGTGGCATTAGTGCGGTGTCCGGGTGCAAGGCAATTGACACCGTCGTTCATTCCCAAGGCCTGTGCGATCGGGCCGTGGACAATGGTGGCAACGGCAGGCGTGCCTGTCGTTGTGGCCAATCCGAGTAAGTTGAACGACGGCTCCAGGCACGCGATCGAAGCGGTCAAAACGATTGGCACCGCGCCAGGTGAACAACCAGCCAACACGCAATTGTAGGCAACGACAGCACCGTTCAATTCGCCAAATAATGGTGGTATCAGGCCATGCGGTGCCACCGGATCGATCACACCATCAAGCATGGCTGCCAGCCGAGCAGTTGTAGGCGGCACAAGAGGTAAGCCATCGGAGAGCTCGGCCGTCGTGAGTGCTTCCTGAGCATCATCCCAGGCAACATCTGCGTCAAAGACAGGCCAGTCGCCAATTCCATTCATCGCGGTGTCACGTCTTATTGATACTCATGCTCGAGGCAGCCGTATTGCCGAATGCGGGTATGAAGGCGGAATGTTTGCCGGCGCCGCCAGCCACTGCAATCTGGATGTCCGATGGCGATCCTGCCGGATAGTAATGTTCGCCAACCGCATGGCGGTCTTGCCCGTTCCAACTTTCCAGGTTCTCTGCGGAGATTCGCGATACGTGAACCTTTGAGTGCTCCTGCAAAAATTCCTGGACGGTCTCTACTGTGAAGCCATCGCGCGCAACGGTCTGCGCATGCTCCGGCCCGAACACGACGAACATCGGTCCGTTGAGGTAAACGTTGTTGGAGCCTGCCTGCGCCATGGTTCCGGCAATGGTCTTCAGAATGCCTTTGCCAGTGTTCGAGCCATGATCGTTTATGTTGTGCGGTGGCTCTGCAGCCAATGTGGTCACGACGCTATCGGTTGCGTCAAAGCCTTTGCGGACGTGGTAGGGCTCCCACGGGCTTTCCTCTTCGTTCTCGCCGAAGCAGAAGGTGTACTTGCCCGGAGATCCTTGTGTTGCGCGATCCATCTCGGCCGGTTGCGCACCCGCAACGTTGAGCATGATGAGCTGCAAGGCTCGGCCGATGGCAGCATTTGCGCGCCGGCCCTGTCCAAAGCAATTTGGACCACAATTGACATCCGTCTCATGCCGAACAGGACCACTCAGCATGATCATGTTCGTGCAGGGATGCGTCGTCGCAAGGGTGCCATGCAAGTTGTATTCAGGAACAAGGCACGCCCGCAAAGCAGCTACTACGGCTGGAAAATATTCTGGCTTGCAGCCAGCCATCACCGCGTTGGCCGCCAGGCTTTGCATTGTCGGCATAAGTTGGCGCGGTGGCACTGGGCCCACCGGCTCGTTGTCGCCGCGCACTGTTTCGACAAGTCGGCCGACAGCCTCTTCGGTTGGCACATAGAGCGGCATGCCGTCGCTCCAACCGGCAGACTCGGCCATATTGTTGAAGGCTTCAATCGACATGTCGCTCATGTCGATAAATTCGGTGTCAAGTGACTCGATCATGCCGTCCGCTGCCAGTTGTTGAGGGGGAGTTGTTGAACGCCAGTTTCAATGGAGAGTTTGATGCAGCGCCGGCTCGGACGATAACCCGTCCGTGCCAGCGCAAATAGGCGTCGTCAAGCGGTCATGATCCCAGAGAGGGCTTCATAGGCCGTGTCAATTCGCTCGACCAGTTCTTCCGCGTTGAGCCCGCCAACAGGATGCTGCACGACGATAAGTTTCGGCTCAAGTTTGCGCGCTCGTGCCTGGGCAAGAACCAATGGCACGAATGTATCCGATGCAATGACATAAGCCGTTACACCGCGTTTTTCGAGTTCGATGCTGTCATGGAAACTCCACGACGAACAGGAGCCTCAATCCCCAAGCGCAAGTAGCGCGGCCCGGTATTTGTGTGCGACTTCGTCGATAACGGCGGCCGAAGCGGGCTGGCTCGCGCTCGGCTTATAGATAAAGTCGATATTATCGACGGAGCGAACCGCTGCCAGCTTGGCTTTCAAGCCATCCATCAACTCGCGCGCATTGGGTTTTGAATTAGAGAACAACGCGATTGGATCGTTCAGCCAATCCAACGGCTGTACGGCCAGTTTCTCATCGGCTGCGGCACTGATGCCAAACGTTGGGTTTACGATGCGCATAGACACGTCCTTTGCAGTGTACAAATGTGTCAGACAGGAATTAAAACGTTTCCGTCTCTGGATTATGGGGCAGCGCGTTGATTGTGTATAGCGATGGTGAGGGGCCGCCGAACCGGTTGGTGATAAAATGACCAATACGCAAGGGAGGGCACTGAGAAAAGGGGCCACTGAAACATGCTAGGCAAATTCGACATTGCAGTCATCGGTTGCGGTGTAGCAGGGCTAACTGCGGTTCAGCATGCGCTGCTGGGCGGGCATTCTGTTGCTCATGTTATTGGGGTGGTGCCGATGGGTGGGCTGGTTTGCAACATTGGCGAATTGCATGGCTATCCCTCCGGCGCAGAGCCGATCTCAGGTCTTGATCTCGCCATAGGAATTCTATCGTCCAACAGCACAGGTGGCGCAACCGAGATTCCGGCCGATGCAACGTCAGTGACGCGCGAGGGCGACAGCTTTCGCATCTCTCACAGTGATGGTGAGTTGCATGCCAAGCAGATCATTGCGGCGACAGGCGCGCGGTTGCGCATGCTTGATGTGCCAGGCGCCAAGGAACTCGAAGGGCGTGGTGTCTCGCAATGTGGATGGTGTGACGGCCCGCTATATAAGGACAAGCATGCGGTTGTCGTCGGTGGTGGTGATGCGGCGCTTGAAGAGGCTCTGCATCTCGCTCAGTTTGCCGCGAACATCACTCTGGTGGCGCGTGGGGACAACCTATCCGCCCGGCAATCCTACGTCGATCGTATCCGCAATCACGCGTCGATAGACATCCGCATGCAATGCGACGTTCTAGAGATCACAGGCGCTGATGGCGTATCTTCAATCAGAGTCCGCGATCGACAAAAAGGTGCTGCTGAGGAGATAGCTTGCAGCGGCGTATTCGTGTTTGTTGGCTTGCAGCCCAATTCTGAAATGTTCGCTGAGCACGTGCAGCTCGATACGAACGGCGGCATTTTCACGAATGATTCCATGCAAACAACAACACCTGGTCTCTTTGCAGTTGGCGCTATTCGATCAGGCTACGGTGGCCGTCTTGTTCATGCTGTCGGTGAAGCGGCTACGGCGGTGATGGCCGCAGCCCAACGTTGCCAAAGATAGATCAAGGCCGTGTAGCCTCCCACATGCTCAGTGGCTTTTCTTGTAGAAATAGATTGCGCACAATGTCCGCTTCTAGAGCAAGTCGCATCCATTAGGATTCAGCATACAGGGAGCGCATGCGACCCGGCGCTAGCGCCGCCCTGGCGGAGGCCCCGAGCGTAGCGAGGGAATAGCCGTGAGCCCAAAGGGACTAAAGCAAGGCGCATGAAATGCGACTCGCTTTAGGGATTAGCCTACGTATTTCCAGTAGGTATCTTTCTTGGTGACATAACCGTCCCGGAACTCCCACAGATCACAGCCAACATACTCGAACGGCTCGCCACCTGCCGGTGTGCCACGCACAACCCATTCTGAAATCGCTTTAGACTGATCGCAGATCCAGTGTTGAATCTCTTCCCAACGCATATCGGGAATTTCACTATATTGGTCTCGTAGGACATCACCGATTTCAGCTTTACCTGTGCACCGCCTGCCCTCCGGCGCATCAGGTCCACGGGCCATCAACCAGAGCTATGACCGAAATTGGGTGACAGAATCTGAGAGAGGTGACGTATCGTGGCGGTTATCGAGACCAGCCATAAACTCCAGAGGAGCGATACGCCTATGTCGAACCCTACAGTCATCCCGCTGCGCCAGCCAGAGGCAA
>CAJQQK010000196.1 GCA_905480435.1 uncultured Hyphomicrobiaceae bacterium
CAAACAAACATTGAGTCGGACCATGACCGCCCTGACGGGCTGTGGATAAGCGGCTTCGCCTTGCGTTCGCCCTGTGGGCTCACTTCAGCCGAAGCCGCCGAAATCGAGCACTGTTACACCACGCCCTGGGACGCGATCCATAAGAGGCCAAACAGGCTTCGACCGCTTTGGGCCAGCTCCGGAATATGACCGACCCAGATGGTCAGATGGGGCGTGCTTTTTGGACCACGAAAATGCATCGAAATTGAAGGTCAATTTGTTGCGCCGCACACGTTTTTTGGATTGACGACCGCTTTCTGGGCTGGACCGATCTAAGCTGGCATGACAGCCTCACGGGGAGTTATGACCCGAAGCGGGTGTCCCGAAAATTTCCATTTCTCAATTCACCAGCCATGCACGACGCACAAAGCGGACCTGAGCAAGTGCGGCACTGCTGAGACCATTGACCGAAGTAGTGATCAAGAAGGCGACGGCCTTTGCATTGTTCTAAGCGAACATTCATTGGATTTGTTGCCGTCGGTCTGACTTCAATAGCGGCCGACTTATCTTGTATTGCGGCCTAGCCAAGTCAAACGTCTGGCAAGATTACTCCCAACTCACCGTGAGTGCTGCCATAGATCAGGTTAAAACACTTCCTGTTTATCATTCAGAGGAACAGATGATCTAGCCGCATTAGTGAGTTGAGCGCCTCAATGTCTCCAAGACTGTGATGACAGGCAGGTGCTTCCCTGGCGGCGTACTTAAGAAGACCCTACCGGGACGAATGCCATTACGAACTCAACCAGCTGTTTGGAAGGCAAACGCGTTCAAGACGATCGCTGTCTGTTGCCGGTGGGGCACACATATTTGGCGAAACTCTGTTATTTTCGAAAGTCTGAGACAAGCTTCTCAATCGTCACGCTGCAAGGAGGCGCCCAATGCCACGCACGGTACTTACTGCACTACATGCGCTGGTTGGCTGTATTCTTGCGATCTGTCTCAGTCTATCCCCTGCGTCTGCGACCGAACCGGGGCCTAACCCGACTGCTTCGTGGGATGGGTTCTACTTGGGTGTACACGGTGGCTACAGTGCAGCCGATTTTGGCGGGGTTTTTGACTCAAGCGGCCATAGCCCATATGCGTCATTCGCGTCGTTCAATACTGACGGCTTAAACGGTGGCATCCACGGTGGGTTCAACCTGAGTGTTGGTGGCCTGATCGTCGGTCTCGAGGGGGATTATTCCTGGGACGGCAAAAAGGGGTCAACAATTGATGGCGAAAACGACCTACAGAGCCTCAATAGCGACTATTTTGCGACCGTCCGGGGGCGTGTCGGCGCGGCGACAGACAATCTCTTAGTCTATATGACGGCCGGGGTGGCATTTACTGAAATCGACCTGTCTGTCGAAAATGGAGAAGATGGCTATTCGTTTAACGCGACGGGGCTCGCCTACGGTGCGGGCGTCGAGTACAAGGTCATGCCAGGCGTTAGCATCAAGGCGGAGGCTATGCGTCTTGATTTTAGCAAAAACTTCAAGTCGTCCGACCAAACTAACACCGGCTCAGGGGGCAGGCTCGACGGTCTCTCCGACGGAGACGACGATGATCACTTGTCTTTCAAGGGCGTTAATGTATTCCGCATCGGTGTGAATGTAAGGCCAGGGGCGTTGTCAGATGGTAAATTCAGCAGCAAAGACGCGGTAAATACCGGTGCTGCAACAAATTTTGCTGGTTTTTATCTTGGCGGGAACGCCGGTTACAGCCAAACGGACGTGGGTGGACAGTTCGATGCTTGGGGTGATGTCCCGACAGCGGATTTTGCTTCTTTTGACCTCAACTCGGCTAATGGTGGCATTCAGGCAGGGTTTAACTTTCAGTCCGGAGCGATTGTATACGGTATTGAAGCGGACTACAGCTGGCTCAATGCTAGTGACTCATTTGTAGACGGCGAAAATGATCGTCAGGCGCTCGACGTTGACTATTTCGCGACAGTTCGCGGCCGGCTCGGCGTCGTGAGTAACAATATATTGATCTACGCGACCGCTGGCGCTGTGTTCAGCAAACTGAACCTGTCGGTAGAGGATGGGACCGATGGACTGTCGCTTGGCGCGACAGGTGTCGCCTATGGTGGCGGTATTGAAGTAAAAGTTGCAAACGGGTTCACGATCAAGGCTGAGTACCTGAGGCTCGACTTCAACGAGGCTATTGGTGCCGCCACTGGCAGTGCCTTAGACAATCTCAGGGACGGAGATGACGGAGACACGCTGAATTTTGACGGGCATGACGTCATCCGCCTGGGCGTAAATATTCACCTTGGAAGTCTGTTTTCGAAGAACTGACGCTGCGTAGTTGCCATGTTTTCTCGTGTGTTACTCACGCCTATCGCTTAACAAGTGACTGGTGTTGGTAAAGGCATGATCTCGCCAGAAGATTTGCGACTACGTCCGCTTTTGCGATGGCAACTTGATGATGCGCCTCTAGCATACTGCACCTGCTCGTGTAATCGCCGGAGCAATAATCCCTCATAGAAGCGGCTGATTTGTTCGGTTGCGCCGGAGTAAAAGTCCGGCAGAGATAGTCCCAGTGCCTGCGTTGGCAGTGGGGGCTGAGGGATGAAGAAAGTGGAGCCATACGCACGGGTTCGACGCGCGGTTCACAGGGATGGGATGAGCCGCCGTGCTGCGGCGGAGCTGTTCGGGATTGATCCTCGAACGGTGGCCAAGATGTTGAAGTTTTCAGTACCGCCTGGGTATGTGCGCCGGAAGCCGCCGCCTCGACCGAAGCTTGATCCCTTCACCGGCATCATCGATGAGATTCTGTTAGCCGACAAAGATCGACCGAAGAAGCAGCGCCATACATCCAAGCGCGTTTTCGAGCGGCTGCGTGACGAGCATGGATTTACCGGCGGCATCACGATCGTGAAGGATTACATCGCAGGCTGGCGCCAGCGGACGCGGGAGATGTTCGTGCCGTTGGTGCATCCTCCGGGCGATGCCCAGGCTGACTTTGGCGAGGCGCTGGCCAAGATCGGTGGCGTGCTACGCAAGGTCCACTTCCTGGCGATCTATCTGCCGTATTCCGATGCGATCTTTGTTGTTGCCTATCCGGCGGAGACGACGGAGGCGTTTTGCGATGGTCACGTCAAGGCGTTCGCGTTCTTTGGCGGGGTGCCACAATCGATCCTCTACGACAATACCAAGATCGCGGTAGCCTGCATTCTCGGTGACGGCCGCCGTCAGCGCACGCGTGTGTTCAGCGAACTGCAATCGCATTACCTGTTCACAGACCGGTTTGGTCGTCCGGCCAAAGGCAATGACAAGGGTAAAGTCGAAGGGTTGGTCGGCTATGCGCGGCGCAATTTTCTGGTGCCGGTTCCCTCGTTCGAGAGTTTTGATGCGTTGAATGCAGATCTCCTGGATCGCTGCCAGAGACGTCAGGGTGACCGGCTGCGCGGTCATAAGAACACAATCGCCGAACGTTTGGAGCATGACCTTGCCGCATTCCAGAAGCCGGTGCCTGCGCCATACGACGCCTGTGACAAGCGACCAGGACGCGTCAGTTCGTTGTCGCTGGTGCGTTATCGCAACAATGACTACTCAGTGCCGACATCCTATGGGCACAGACAAGTTCTGATCCGTGGTTACGTCCATGAGGTGGTGATCTCATGCGAAGCCGAAGTCATTGCCCGGCATCCCCGTTCGTACGAGCACGAAGACTTTGTCTTCAATCCGCTGCACTACCTGGCCTTGCTCGAACAAAAGACCAACGCGCTGGATCAAGCCGCACCGCTCAACGGCTGGGTGTTACCAGAGGCGTTTGCAACGCTGCGCCGACTGCTCGAAGCGCGCATGGGTAAAAAGGGCAAACGTGAGTTTGTCCAGGTGCTGCGCCTGATGGAGACGTTCATGCTGGATGATGTGGCAGCCGCTGTGGGCGACGCTATCGAACGCGGTGCAGTTGGCTTTGATGCCGTCAAGCATCTCGTCCTATGCCGCATCGAACGGCGCCCACCACGTCTCGACATGACGATCTATCCGTATCTCCCTAAAGCTACCGTCGCGACAACATCAGCGCGGTCGTACATGGATCTGCTATCTGAACAGCAAGTCGAGGTGGCGGGATGACCGATACGACGCTCAACGCCGAACTTGATACACAACTGGCGGACACACCGCAGATCCTGCTGGCGCACCACCTCAAAGCATTGAAGCTGCCGACGTTCCTGCGCGAGTATGACAAGCAGGCTCAGCTGTGTGCCGCCGAAGGTGTCGATCATCCGCGCTATCTGATGCGGCTTGCCGAGTTGGAGATGATTGACAGAGAACGGCGTATGGTTGAGCGCCGGATCAAGGCGGCCAAGTTCCCGACCATCAAGAGCTTGGACAGCTTTGACTTCCTCGCACTGCCGTCATTGAACAAGATGGCTGTATTAGAGCTGGCGCGGTGCGATTACATTGAGCGGCGCGAGAACATCATCGCTGTTGGCAACTCCGGCACCGGCAAGAGCCACATTGCACTCGGGCTCGGTCTTGCGGCCTGTCAGAAAGGACTGTCGGTCGGCTTCATCACCGCTGCCGCTCTGGTGCACAGTCTCATTGAGGCAAGCGATGAGAAGCGTCTGCTGCGCCTGCAACGTCAACTCGCCGGATACAAACTGCTGATCATTGATGAACTTGGCTACGTACCCCTCTCAACATCCGGTGCCGAACTGCTGTTCGAGGTGTTCTCGCAGCGATACGAGCGCGGCTCGACAATGGTCACGAGCAACCTGCCGTTCGATGAATGGACATCCGTGTTTGGCTCAGAGCGCCTGACCGGCGCTCTGCTCGATCGCCTCACGCACCACGTGCATATCCTGGAGATGAACGGCGACAGCTACCGACTTGCAGACAGCAAACGCCGGTCACACAAAGCCAAACCACCCCCGGCAGAGCCTGCCAAGAAATAAGACGACAAGCAAGAAGGCCCCCGATATCGGGGGCCTTCTTGCTTGTCGTCAGTGATGTACTTTTACTCCGGCCAACTGCTGCAAAATTACTCCGGCGTTGACACTCATCAGTACGAGCCTCGACAATAGTTAGCCCTCTGCCCACCGAGCGGGTGCCGGAACGCCCCGCCATCTTGAACGGATTATTCCGACAAGCATCAAGAATGACCATCTTGAGTTTCGAAGCGGATGAAGCTGCTGTTCTCACCTGATCGAGCTGAATGGCTTCAAAATCTACGTCGACAGTTTGCGCTAATTTAGCATCCACCGGCACCAGGTAGTTTTTCTTGTTCAATTCAATGCTATGGCCAGCATAGAAGATGAGAGTGATCTCGGCCCCTTGAGACTTGGTCGCGAAATCCCTCAAAGCAATCCGCATTCCGCGGTACTCAAGATCTTCCTTCAGATCCACGCTGTCGAACCCAATTTCTCTGAGCGTCTTGGCAAGATCGCGAGCATCGTTGCGTGGGTTCTCAAGTGCAGGAACGTGTGTGTAGGCAGAGTTGCCGATCACGAGAGCGACACGACGAGCATGCGCTGATTGCGATGACCAGAGAGCCATCGAAACGCACAGAAGGGGCTCCCCGACGTTTCAAGTGGGTAGCCTGAGATCGAGTTTGCCAGCTATAAGGTAGGTGACGGCCTTCAAGGTCTTGCTGTTTCGGTAGCCGCG
>CAJQQK010000197.1 GCA_905480435.1 uncultured Hyphomicrobiaceae bacterium
GCAGTTCGCGTGCACCACTGCGCAGCACCTGCGTTAGTGGATCATCGATTGCCTCTGGCTGGCGCAGCGGGATGACTGTAGGGTTCGACATAGGCGTATCGCTCCTCTGGAGTTTATGGCTGGTCTCGATAACCGCAACGATACGTCACCTCTCTCAGATTCTGTCACCCAATTTCGGTCATAGCTCCAGATCAAATCAGAACAAACCAGATACCCACTCTCAAAGGAGATGAATGATGGCGATTAATGTTGGCGACCGCGTGCCGGAAGCAACGTTCACGGTTATGGGCGCTGAAGGCCCAGGCCCACAGACCACTCAAGAGGTTTTCGGCGGCAAGAAAGTCGTGCTGTTCGCAGTCCCAGGCGCGTTCACGCCAACCTGCTCAAAACAGCACCTGCCAGGCTTCGTTGCCAATGCCGATAAGATCAAAGCCCAAGGCGTCGACACCATTGCCTGCACGTCGGTCAATGATGCGTTCGTGCTTGGCGCCTGGTCCAAGGATGCCGGCGCCGATGGCAAAGTCACGATGCTCGCTGACGGCAGTGCTGACTTCGCAAAGAAACTCGGCCTCGAGCTTGATTTGTCTGAGCGCGGCCTTGGTATGCGCTCACAGCGCTACGCCATGATCGTTGAAGACGGTGTTGTCAAAGCCTTGAACGTTGAAGACGCACCAGGCACGGCCGACAAATCAGGTGCGGATGCAATTGCAGCTTTGCTTGGCTAAGCCTACCCGTAACAGTTGACATGCTACGATCGTAACGTTGACTACCAGGCCCCGTCACAATCTTTGTGGCGGGGCTTTTGTTTGGCCGTGAGGTCTCAGCGCCCCCGCCAGTCTTCACACAACACCCAGTTGCACGAGCAGCCCCCCGAGCAGCGATTGCCCGATCTTGTCGTCCTGCGCCATCAGGTATTGCGCCAGCATGACAAGCATCAGTGGCATGACCAATATCTGCGCATAGCCAAGGACGAGCTCTGTTCGCGCCAATTTCCATGCGGCCAGATTGGTTCGCAAAATCGACATACCAAGCATCACCGAGATCGCTAAATACGTCATGACGAATATGATGTCCGACACTGTCGCGTGGTCGAATTCAACCTTCGGTACCGCCAGATAAAGCGCAATCGATGACAGCAGCGCCGTCACCTGGATCGCGACAACCGACTCAAGCCGTTGCGCCGGAATGAACGTCGAGAGCCACGTCACCAATAGGATAATGAACAGCGGCACCATCACCTGCAGATAGTGATCCGTCGCAAGCCGCTTGACCGACCATGTGAAATTGAATGTCGTCAGCGGGATGAGATACTGATTGCTGGCCTGTTCGCCGATGACGGTGATGATATCCCGATCAAGCCCGATATATTGCGATTCCAGGTTCCAATTATCAACATCTATGGTGACTTTGCGCAGGCTTGGCGGTGGCGGTTGAATGAGAAACGGACGCGCTGTGTGCTTCGGTTGGATCGACACTGATAGGCGCTGCCGGTCGAACGGAAACTTTCTGAGGTCGGGCGAAAAGTAGAACTTTCCGGTGACTTTATAGAGCCTCAATGCAGAACTGATTGGGTCAATAGCTGAGAAATCATCGCTGCGCCGGGCTTTTTCGTCGCCCTCAATCGTGCGGTAACTAATAACGGGCTCATTGCTGAGCGGCGAACGGAATGCGTTCGTGAATTCGAGATCCGTAATGTCGAAATTCTGAGCGTTGCGCAGAGACAGGTAAAAATCTGCGTGGAAGGTTTTCTCGTTACTATCGACGCGAAAAATCCGCGTGACGTCGATTCCCGTATAAATGACCGGCACTGAGATGGTCGATTGCCGCCCGCGGCGGTATTGCATGGGTGCCAGGGATACATCCGATATCGATGCCGGCTTGTGGAGGATCAAAATATCTTCAGCGACCGAGCGGCCTTCAGTGAAAGACCAGTCCTGCCACAGGCCACGATAGATCCGCTTGGTCGGTTGCAGCCGGCCGATGCCATCGGTGATGCGCTGCCGCAATGCTGCGATGTCACCTTTGGTGTCGTCGCCGGCGGCATGCACGATCAGCGAAAGGATGTCGGCGTATTGCGCGCCACGGCCGATCGCCCGTCTGTTCGCTGGCATGCGCACATCGGTGATCTTGTCCGGTTCATGTTCTTTGGCGCATCTTGCTGGTGCTTTGGGCGCGCGCTTATTTTCGAAGATCCAACGTTCTTCAGGCGCTGACCAGATGCGTTGCTGCAGGCGCTCGTTGTAAACATGCGGCACCTGCTCGCGGCCAAGCTCGTACATATCCGATTTGTAGGGATCGGGTTTGAGCACATTTAGCATCCGCCCAATGCGGCCAAGCACAACGAATACGGGTCTCTCAAGTCCGCGTTCGCGCAAGCGCCTCAGGAAGCGCCCACCGGGGCCGCTGTGAATGCCGAGATACAGAATATCTGAGCCTTGTTCGACCATCGTATCAATGGCGCGATCCGTGCCGCTATCGTCGATTTGCCCATCGGCGTGTCGTGGCACCCAGAAAGCACTCGGACTGGCCACGCCGCCAATTAATTGATCTGCGAATTGCTCGGCATATTTATCGCCCTTCAGACCAACAAAGAACGGCTTCTTGTAGGTGCTGCCTTTCAAGAACGTTCGGATGGCCGCGATTTCGTCGGTCACAGCAGGTGCCATCGAAAAGGTGTTCGGATAAGGCGCGAAAATATCACCGCGTGACATACCGGTGATCAGCGGCACGTTGGTCTTGGCGATCTCCTCGACAACGGTTGCACCGCGTGACGAGCTCGTGATGCCAATAATCGCGACCAGATTGGGGTCTTGAACAAGTTCGCCGACGTGCTTCTGCAGCAGCGATACGTCCTGGAAGTTGTCGTAGTATTTCGGGATGATCTGGCGTCCGGCTAGTCCGCCCTTGCTGTTGAGCTCGTCAGCTTTGCGCTGGGTAAAGTGCCGGATCGCAGTTGTCACGCCGGGTGAAAAGCAGCGGTTGAAATCAGAATTGGCGATAATCGCAACGTGGACAGGATCGCTTGAATCGCGAGCGCCAGCCGGCAGCATGGTGGATAGCAATGTAGTCACAACAACAGTTGCAGCACACAACAAACCTAAAACGCGCCCACGTGGGAACCAGCAATCAAACATCAACAAACCACTTTTCACAAAGTTCTACGGCAGAGACTTGACCTCACATATTAGGCCATACCCGGGTGATTATCCGAAGTAGCCTCTTGTCTAGGGGTGATTTTTCTCGACCGGGCCAATTGCGCCACACGGGCCTATTGATCCTATTTCAGCTCAGAAATGCCCTGACGCGCGAGTTCATCGGCGCGCTCGTTTTCCGGGTGGCCTGCGTGGCCTTTGACCCAGTGCCAACTGATCTCGTGGCGCTTCTGCGCTTCATCGAGTTTTTTCCAGAGGTCTGCATTCTTGACGGGTTTCTTGGCAGCTGTCTTCCAGCCGTTACGTTTCCAGCCATGGATCCACTTGGTAATACCGTCGCGGACATAGGTGCTGTCTGTGTGCAGGTCGACGAGGGACGAGAGTTTCAGTGCATCGAGCCCTTCAATGGCGGCCATCAGCTCCATCTGATTGTTGGTCGTGTGCCGTGCGCCGCCGCACATTTCCTTGCGGTGCTCGCCAAAGATCAGGATCGCACCCCAGCCACCCGGTCCCGGATTCCCGGAACAGGCGCCGTCGGTGTAAATCGTCACAGTCGTTTTTTCGTCTGTCATGTCATGTGTCTCATTGCGTCCGTCCGCCGAACTAAGCCAGTCCGAACCCACTGGCGTTCTCGATGGTCTGGTGAAAGCGCAGCCGGCGCGCATACTCAAGCGGATCTTTCGGCTTCACGAGCGCTGTGCTAGAAGTGTTGATCCAGTCGTAACTGCGTGTCAGCAGGAAACGCAACGCGGCACCGCGCGCCAGTAGTGGCATGGCCGCTCGCTCAGCAACGCTCAACCGGCGCACTGATTCGTATCCGCGAAACAGCGCCCGCCCTTTGGTGATGTTGTAGGAGTGATCAGCTTCAAAACACCAGGCATTGAGACAGATTGCGAGATCGTAGCCAAACGCATCATTGCACGCGAAATAGAAGTCGATAACGCCCGATACCTCGTCGCGCCTGAAAAAGATGTTGTCAGGAAACAAATCGGCATGGATGACGCCGGATGGCAGGTCCGTCGGCCAGGCAGCTTTCAAATAGTCGAGTTCACCTGCGATCAGCTGCTCAAGCCCCGGCGATATACCATCGGCCTCAGTCTCGAAGTGCGCAAACAACGGCGCCCATCCCAGCAGTCCAAGCGCGTTCGGGCGGACAAGCTCGTAACCGTCACTCGCCAAATGCAATTGGCCAAGGGTGCGCCCAACCTGCTCGCAGTGTTTTGTCTTTGGCCGGCGCACCGAGATGCCATCGAGAAATGTGAAGATCGCAGCCGGCCGGCCGCAAAGCTCTCGGATGGCCCGCTCTTCATTGTCGCGCACTGGCACCGGGCATTGCAGTCCGTGGCCCGCTAGATGCTCGACCAGCCCGACAAAAAACGGTAGATCATCGACTGCAACCCGCTTTTCATAGAGCGTCAGAATATATTGGCCTTGGTCCGTTGCCAGATAGAAGTTGCTGTTCTCAACGCCCTCGGCGATGCCTTTGAAGGCAATTACTTCGCCAAGTCCGTAGCTCTCAACAAATGTTGCCAGCGCATCGTCTGGCACCTCGGTGTAAACAGCCATCGCTATTCCGCCGCCACGTCGCGCAGTTGGCGCGGGATGTTAAATGCGATGTTTTCCGTCGCGGTCTCGATTTCCTCCACGGTTACGTCGAACCGCTCACCGAACGCCTCCACAATCTCCTGTACCAATATTTCAGGCGCTGACGCACCAGCCGAGACACCAAGTGTCGTGATGCCCTCGAATGCCGCCCATGGGATGTCCGCTGCGCGTTGAACCAGCATCGCCTCGGGGCAGCCGCCACGTTCGGCAACTTCCACCAGACGCTTCGAGTTAGAGCTGTTCGGCGACCCGACAACGATTACGCGATCGGCGCGCGCCGCAATTGCGCGAACCGCTTCTTGTCGATTAGTCGTCGCGTAGCAGATGTCTTGCTTGTGAGGACCGGCCATTTGGGGAAACCTGCGTTGCAGGATCGCAACGATCGCCGCAGTATCATCAACGGACAGTGTAGTTTGAGTAGCGTATGCAAGTTGATTCGGATTCTTGGGCGTGATGCACTCTGCATCGTCCGTTGTCTCAACAAGTGTGACTGCGCCATCTGGTAGCTGCCCGGTGGTGCCGACGACCTCAGGATGACCGGCATGTCCGATCAATAAGATGTGACGGCCGTCGCTATAGTGCATCTCAGCCTCGCGATGAACTTTGGTCACCAGCGGACAAGTCGCATCGAGATAGAACATGTTGCGCGATTGGGCTACCGCCGGCACGCTCTTTGGAACACCGTGTGCTGAGAAAATGATCGGTGCGCTTGTATCTGGAATTTCATCTAATTCTTCAACAAAAACAGCGCCTTGCTCGCGAAGACGATCGACTACAAATTTGTTATGTACGATCTCATGGCGGACATAGACAGGCGCACCATACTTCTTCAAAGCCAGTTCTACGATCCGGATCGCTCGATCAACACCGGCACAAAAACCGCGCGGTGCGGCCAGCAGAACGGTTAGGCGTGGCCGTTCAGTCACGGGGTCGGAAGCGGTTGTTGAAAGCGCCATCTTGCTGCCTGTATTGATGCGATATATCTACCGTATCTTGCTACGTGCTTGGCGTCTCGATGTCGAGAGTGCTATGTTCGCACAGTAGTGTGGGTAGTGAGCCGTAGTTTCAGTGTTGAAGTTCATCCGGCATCAGTCGGCCGCCGTTCTTCGGGCGTTGGTTTAGCGCGCAGCCATTGAAAATCGATAAGGTCACCGTGACACAAGATTTGCGACCAAAAGCACACAACGTCCTGCATAGCGCTTTATGGCAATCGCCTAAGAGGGCTGGGTCAGCCAGGAAACGTGCTCGATTGTTCCCAGTCGTTGTTGGTCTCGCACTTGCGACGGGACTAAGCGGCTGCGCATTGCCATCACTGACTTCCGGTTTGAGCGGTGGTATGTTTGGTGGCAACTCCAAGAACACAGCCGTTAAATCGGTCACAGAAGAGCAGCTCCTCTCAGCTGCCAAAGCAGATTTTGGATCCACAGGTTCGGTTGGTAGCAACGTCGCGCATGGCTGCCCACGCTTTGTTGTCTGGTCGCCAGGCAATCACGCAACCGCATTTCTCGATGGCCGTGATGGTGATGCCCTGGCTGTGATGCACCGCGGTGAGATCACCAAGACAGCGCGTGAGTGCAAGATCGAACCAGGCCGTGTCACGGTCAAATACGGATTTTCCGGCCGCGTCCTGCTCGGACCCGCTGGCCAGAATGCTCGCGTCACGATGCCGGTCAAAGTGTTCGTGCATGACGGCGACCGCCAACGCCTGTCATCCGAGGATCTGAGCATTGCTGTCGACGTTTCAGTCGCCAATCCAATCGGATATTTCAGCGTTGTCCGCACTGTCACCTTCGCGATCCCACAAGGCACGCGCCCAGGCGAATATGAAGTACTCGTCGGCTTCGACAAGCCCGGCGTCGCCGGTAGTGCGCCGCCTGCAAGGAAGTCGTAAGGCGCCACGCGTCACACACCACGCCCTCTCTCCACAATCCAATCTGACCGCCCTGTGAAAGAGCGTCAGCTGCCTTCAATCGCTGGCGGGCGAACGGCATCTCTTCCAAGCAGTATGATTATCGCCGATAGAAGCTGGACACAGGCTAAGTGTCACATCCCGGAAGGTAGTTTGGCTGTTTCCAGAACAGCTCTGGTTTGATTTTGTGCCATTCTTTCATCGTCTGCAAGGGCGTCTTACTGCCCAAGGCTGATTGAGGAAGCTGCTGATTGTAGAGCCACACGT
>CAJQQK010000198.1 GCA_905480435.1 uncultured Hyphomicrobiaceae bacterium
TACGTGTGGCTCTACAATCAGCAGCTTCCTCAATCAGCCTTGGGCAGTAAGACGCCCTTGCAGACGATGAAAGAATGGCACAAAATCAAACCAGAGCTGTTCTGGAAACAGCCAAACTACCTTCCGGGATGTGACACCTAACGATATAAAGTGGCTGCGGACGACGGACGGATCGCACCATTTTTCTCGATGGGCGATGAACGCTCAGTTCCAGACATCATCGACGAGTGCGCCCGAGAGGCGGAGGCCAATCATCGGAGGTCGGCAATACGAATCGAATTACATTTTTCGCTGCAGCAAATCTCGTCCGGTTATTTTGCTGACCCCGTCTGCCCATGGGGCAATTTCTTACATTCGTGCAGACCTAAATGTTTTTCCAGACCGAGATCATCGAACGACCGCTTGTAGCGTTCGCGACGCTTCGGTGCCGCAGACATCATAAGATTGATCACAAGGCTGACGTTCGCCTGCAACCGGTTGTCGCTATTCTGTACCGTCCGAACTAGGAGAGATCGTCTTGATCAGGATAGGCATTGTACCCGTTGAATATCAGTGACTCCATCTGGTCGATTTTCCACATAATATCGGAAGGTGCATTGTGGCACGTGAGCTGCAGATAGTCTCGTAGTCCGTTCACGACGTTGGCAACGTCACGATGCAGCCAGTCACGCTCCTGCATTGCCATCGCGTAGTCAAAAACTGCTTGCCTCAGCTTGTCGAACTCGGCACTCGGGAAACGGCTCTTGCCCAACTGCTCGTCGAGTTTAGCATTCGCTTCCACTAAAAGCGAAACTATAGTTGACCGTCACAATCTCCGGGCTAAGCGCCTATTGCCACGTGAGCGAGTCGATATAACATGGCGGTTCCAGTGAGCCTGCAGGCTGTTGTGGATCAGATGGATGTGATCATAGCCTATATCAATCGCAGGAGCGGCGAACTCGTCACCCTCACCACTGAGGACATATCCTTGGCGGAAGAAAACGATAATAGCTGCTCTATTCCCGAATGGCAGCGGGACCATGTTGACAAGGCAAAGCAGGCGTTGAGCAACGATGACTACCTCGAACTGCCAGACAGGTTCGAGGGCGGTTTCAAAACAAGGAAATCGCCGAAAACCTCGGTATCAGTCCCAGGGCAGTCCGGCGCCTCCAGCTCTGCGCCAGCCGAGTTCGCCACCTGATAATCATCAGCCGCTAATTGGCCCGCCCAGAATGGGGCTAACCGATGTTGGCGCATCAAACATGCGCATAATGCTCAAATTAGCGCAATCAATCCCACTGGAATGGTGCAGCGATCGGCGCGCTGACCGTGCTGACGATCCTCACTATAGCCGGCTGGCTTTTCTTCGGCTTAGGCTGTGGCTTCGCAATGGACCTAACTGAAATATTGATTTGGATTGGCGTAGCATCAAGCAATTGACTTTTTTCTCAAGTACTGATGTCCCGTACTCATGCAAGACGACGATTTCGAATGGGATGACGCGAAGGCTGCGGCCAACGTCGACAACATGGCGTCTCATTCGATGCGGCTCGCGCAGTGTTTAACGATCCGTTTGCGATCGCTTGCTGTTTGTCGCTTACACCTATCGGTTGCGGCGAATTCGGATCATCTCAGCACGCGGCGCGGAACCATATGAACGGCGAATGTACCATGAAGAGCACAGTTAAGGATAAAGCTACGCAGGACTGGGCGGTATTCGACGCAATGACGGATGAGCAACGCCGCGCGGCCGCTCTGTCGGATCCTGATTCACAGCCAACGCTGGAAGGCACTAAGGCGCATCGTGTCCGTGACTGGCCGATATCGCGCGCTGTGCGTCATCAGCTTCGACTAACGCAAGTTAAATTCGCGGAGCGCTATCGCATCCCGCTTGGAACTTTGCGTGATTGGGATCAAGGGCGCAGCAAACCAGACGCGGCGTCGCTTGTGTTGCTCGAGTCGATTCGGAAGTTTCCCGATGAAATTGCAGGCGTTGCAGCATCGGTAGAGGCCGTATGAACAAACGTACCTTGCAATCCTGGACGGTCGCCAACACCTCTTGGCGCGCGTGTCTAAATGACGACCAGTGGCAAACAGAGCTTGGTGAGAGCCGCCGTCCTGGCGATACTTCCGGGCAAGGCGTGCCCGTGACGCCAGAACAGATAGCTAAGGTTGAGCGCTTGATTGCGCGTAATGAGGGGCTGACCTTGTGGATATAAGAGTTGAATCGTAACGCGTAACGTTGTACGTTACAAAATGCTTGATTCAAAACGCATCCGCACACGATCACTCAAGCGACTTTGGGCTGATGGGGATGCAAGCGGCATCAATGCTGATTGGCTCTCAAGGATCGAACGCTACCTAGCCATGCTCAACGACGCGAGCGAGCCAAGTGATTTGGATATTCCTGGATGGCACTTTCACGCCCTCAAGGGCGACCGTAAGGGGCAGTATTCGCTGAGGGTGTCTGGCAATTGGCGTCTCGTTTTTGAGTGGGACAAAGATGGCTCACACAGCGTAACTTTGGAGGACTATCATGGGAAATAAACCAATTGAGAAAGGACGCCGCCCCGTTCATCCAGGCGAAATTCTGCGTGAGGACGTGCTACCAGCACTCAGTATGACTATCGGACAATTCGCCCAGGCGGTCGGTGTTACCCGCAAAACGATGTCCATGTTGATCAATGAGAAGCAGGGTGTATCTCCAGCCATGGCGATGCGACTTTCCAGAGCGCTCGGGAACTCGGCTCGGGTCTGGACAAACCTGCAAACGTCCTATGATCTTTGGCACGCCGAAGTGCCCATTGATATCGAGCCGATTGCTTGGAAAGACGTTGCGTGATGCTATGCCTCGATTTGTAGTACCCTCCCGCCGTCAACTGGAAATCCAATCGGCTTAATGCGGCCAAAAGCACCGGGCCGCGCACGCAGAAAAGGTATGGCTTTAAGGGCCGCGAAGTCTGAGAGTGCCATTGAACATATAGCAATTAGTTTGTTTTTCGATTCCCAATCCATATCCAAGTTGTGTGCGAAACAAGGTGCCCTAGGAGCTGTGGACAGTTAGCGCAGCCATAGAACGATAGCAGCTATTGTTATCATGGACATGTAGTTGCGTGCTGTCTTCTCATACCTTGTCGCGACGCGTCGAAATTGTTTGAGGCGTGAGAAGCAGCACTCGACG
>CAJQQK010000199.1 GCA_905480435.1 uncultured Hyphomicrobiaceae bacterium
TGACGCGGTCTGATATCCGATCCCATTGCCGGTCGCTTAAAATCGCTCGATCCAAAACACTCATGGTCGCCTCCTGCTGAAAGCTACCTTGAATCAGTATTCGCAAACTAAGGGAATCCCTAAGAGTCCACAGCTCCTAGAGGTTCAGACTTGGGTTGGGCCCAGCCAAAACGCGCAAGATAGGCAACATTTGCCAGAGTTGGTGTGTTGCGGGTGTGCAGTTGGCCGGTGACGCCGATTGCTACTTTGCGCCCATCGGTAAATGCCAGTTCCGGCTTATGACAGGTTGCGCAGGCCATATAGCCGGGGCCTGAGAGCCGGATATCGAAAAAGAGGCGGCGGCCAAGCGATATTTTCGCAGTTGACATCGGATTGTCTGCCGGAACGGCCGGAGGCTGCATACCCTGCGGCAACTGCCAGACGTAAGGCTCTGCCTGGGCGGTTTGTGAGAGCAAGGTAAGCGCTAGCAAGGCCATTTTTGCCATTGCGCCGGCCGTTGCCTGCGAGAGTTCGATGCTGGCGACACTGTTGCGCGTTGCGAGAGACATCGATTCCTCCTGATGTCGAGGCTTGTCAACCACGCGTTCTCCAGACGACCTCCGTTGCATCTGACCCTAAATCGTTTTTGATATCAACTTTTTGCAGTGCGCTGATACTTCTGCGGTGGTGTCGTTGTGCTGATATGCTGCTGTGCAGCGCTGTTGACCAACAAAAAGCCCTTCCGGATTGTTGCGAAGGTACAAAACCTCCGAAACAACCTTGCTTTCATCTTCTTCACAGCGCATTGTGCGGCCCGAATTCGCAATCTGAGAGGTTACATGGCGAAAGAGGAACTCCTCGAGTTTCCCGGCGTGGTGTCAGAGCTGTTGCCCAATGCAACGTTCCGCGTGAAGCTCGAGAATGGGCATGAAATAATTGCTCACACAGCAGGACGTATGCGCAAGAATCGCATCCGGGTTCTTGCTGGCGACAAGGTTCAAGTTGAGATGACGCCCTATGATCTTACAAAAGGCCGGATTACTTACCGGTTCAAGTGATACGGACGCGAAACGCCGAGATACACTGCGCAAGGAGCTCGCGCGCAGGCGTAGCGACGGTCGTAAAGAGCGCCCAGAATCTCGCCTTGTTCTCGCCAGTGGCTCTCCACGGCGCCTGACGTTGCTTGGCCAGATTGGTATAACGCCTGATGCGCTTCGTCCTGCTTCGATCGATGAGACGCCGCGACGCGGGGAGATGCCGCGTACACTGGCGTCTCGATTGGCCCGTCAAAAGGCCGAAGCGTCACGGGATCAGATTGCTGAAGACCCGGAACTTGCTGAAGCGATTGTTCTGGCAGCCGATACGGTGGTTGCTGTCGGGAGTCGTATTCTTGGCAAACCTGAGGTTATCGAGCAGGCGGTTGCCTCGCTCGAAATGCTGTCTGGCCGCGCTCATAAGGTTTTTACCGGTGTGTGTGTGATCACACCGGATGACCGGACGCGTGTGCGTATCGTCGAGACACGGATACGGTTCAAACGTCTGTCGCGCCGCGAGATCGAAGCCTACATTGCCTCCCGTGAGTGGCGAGGCAAAGCGGGTGGTTACGCGATTCAGGGGCTGGCCGGGTGCTTTGTCCAGAAAATCATTGGTTCCTACACCAACGTTGTCGGCTTGCCGCTGACGGAGGTTGCCGGGATGCTCTCAGCCGAAAGTTTCGCGTTGCATACGGATTGGGGCACTGCGGCAGCCGTGGAGACTTAGCACTTGACCAAGCAAACCAGGATATGTCCGGAATGCGGTGATACAACTGCAGAGCACTACCGACCATTCTGCTCGAAGCGTTGCGCCGATGTTGATCTGTCGCGCTGGCTACGTGGTGCCTATGCGATTGCTGGCGGTAACGCCGACGAAGACGAGGACGGCGATGACGCCAATGCTTTTGAGTTGTCGCAACGCGCATTAGAGGGTCAACAGCGGGATGATGGCAGCAGCGAGAATGGCTTTCATTGAGCTCATTGATATTTCCTGCAGTTACCTACTGGACACACCCTCGCCGTACACTTATAAGCACCGCTTCAACCGGAATATCGCTGATTGCTTTTGATGCGTTGACCGGTTCGCCCAGGTAGCTCAGTTGGTAGAGCATGCGACTGAAAATCGCAGTGTCGGTGGTTCGATTCCGCCCCTGGGCACCATTAAAATCAATGACTTAGCAGTGAATTGTGTATGGCGTTGAATTGCTCGCCACCCACCTGCCACCCACATCATTGAGCATGCCCTGCGAATCTGCGCAGCATGTGCCATGCAAGACCGACCTGAACATCAAATAAACAGTGCCCTTCCGCGCTACGTCGGAGTGAAGCAGGTTTGCGCTGCACTAGGCATTTCCAAGCCAACTCTCGATAGAATGCGTCGAGATGGCAGGTTTCCACCGCATGAGCAACTCTCGCCGAACAGAGTAGGTTGGCCTGAGGAAGTGATCCTGGTGCACTTGGCAGCCCAGGCGCGCTCTGTGACCAGTCTTAGCGTTACTAACCCTGAAGATCTATCTGAAGTTGAGCTCCACGATCAGGCTCGCGCATTTGCAGCGCAGGCTCACTCTAAGCGCACAGGCACAGAAGTCGACCCAGAGAAGCTGAGTCTTCATCTCACGGAAAAGCTGTCCCCGGAGGTCTTCGTCGCCCTGGAATTGGAGGCGCACCGGATCCGAGCAGCTTATTTATCAGAATTGCCTGTCGACAAAGCCATGTTGATCGTATGTGTACTGTTACCGCAACTTCAAGATCATCTGGCGAAGGTCGCAAGTTCGGACTTGCGCCAAGCGCTAAACGGCCCTGACCCGATAGACATCGATTTCACACTCATCAGTGGGTTCCTGAGATTGTTCGAGCTGCAGATACGATTGTCGGAAATCGGAATGCGTGAGCCGAGCCACCAGACGGTTCTTGAGGAGCTGAGCGAATTCGAACCAACTCGTGCGTTTATTCTTGCTGCGTGGATGTTCCCCGCCCTGCGTCCAGCTTTTGCGATCGCGTCCCATCAGGTGGTGTAACAGTGCCGGTCAGGTCCGTCGCAACGTTGTCCGGACGGTCAGTCAGCGGTTAGGGCCGCCGGTTCTGATGCACCATCATGGCTGATGCCGCCGAGAGTTTCCAGTGTCATGTAG
>CAJQQK010000200.1 GCA_905480435.1 uncultured Hyphomicrobiaceae bacterium
GGGCCAAGTTGCCACTTCTTGCCCTGCCCCCGTCGGGGATCGTTGATCTGTGATAAAAGTTCCAGGAATTCTGATGCCATGAGTGCGCTCCTTTCGAATCAAACGCACTCCTATAGATTCAGATAAATCCCCGACCGTGAATCCCTTAATCGCAGAGTTATGCAGCAGTCAGCGTTGAACAGCCCTGGGTGAGCAACGCACATAGGATGAGCAGCTCCGCGATATGAGCTGAAAGTGTGATCCGGTTGATGCGCAGGTGTGGCGGTCCGAGGCGCTGCGTGCTAATGGCTTGCAGGTAACATTCCTGCAGATCGACGGACACCCGACATGACCACCAAGCGCACAGAATCCGATACTTTTGGCCCAATCGAAGTGACCGCCGACAAATACTGGGGCGCGCAGGCACAGCGCTCTCTCGGAAATTTTAAGATTGGCTGGGAGACGCAGCCGGCCCCCGTGGTGCGTGGGCTCGGCATTGTGAAGCGGGCCGCTGCCGAAACCAATATGGCGCTTGGCAGGCTTGATGAAACGATCGGCAAAAACGTCGTAGCGGCAGCTGACGAGGTCATTGAGGGCAAACTGGACGGGCATTTCCCGCTTGTTGTCTGGCAGACAGGCTCCGGCACGCAGTCAAATATGAATGCCAATGAGGTGATTTCAAACCGCGCCATCGAAATGATGGGCGGTGAGATGGGATCGAAATCACCTGTGCACCCAAACGACCACTGCAATATGAGCCAGTCGTCGAACGACACTTACCCAACCGCTATGCACATTGCCTGCGCAGAAGAGATTGAGCATCGCCTGCTGCCGGCCTTGGCGAAGCTGCGCAATGCGTTGAATGACAAGGCACAAGCGTGGCAGAGCATCATCAAGATCGGGCGGACCCACACGCAGGACGCGACGCCGCTGACACTTGGCCAGGAGTTTTCCGGATATACGCAGCAGCTCGACAATGGCATTGAGCGTATCCAGCAAACAATGCCAAAGCTGATGGAACTGGCGCAAGGTGGCACCGCAGTTGGCACCGGCCTCAATGCACCGATCGGATTTGCAGAAATGGTTGCCGAACGCATTGCCGGTATCACGGGCATGAAGTTCACAACGGCGCCGAATAAATTCGAAGCACTAGCTGGCCATGATGCCATGGTCATGAGCCATGGTGCGATCAATACGGTCGCGGCGTCGCTGTTCAAGATCGCCAACGACATCCGTTTTCTCGGATCTGGCCCGCGTTCAGGCCTGGGCGAGTTGGCGTTGCCGGAAAACGAGCCCGGATCATCGATCATGCCGGGTAAAGTCAACCCGACGCAATGCGAGGCAATCACTCAGGTCTGCGTGCAGATCTTCGGCAACAATGCAGCGCTCACGTTTGCTGGCAGCCAGGGGCATTTTGAATTGAATGTCTACAACCCGGTGATGGCTTATAATTTCCTGCAGTCGGTTCGTTTGATGTCGGACGCGGCAGTGTCGTTCACAGACAACTGCGTGGTTGGCATTGAAGCGCGCGAAGATAACATCAAGGCTGCGCTGGAGCGTTCGTTGATGCTAGTCACGGCGCTTGCGCCAAAGATCGGCTACGATAATGCGGCGACGATCGCGAAGACTGCCCACAAGAATGGCACGACGCTGCGCGAAGAAGCTGTCGGTGGTGGTTATGTGACGGAAGCAGAATTCGATGAAGTCGTCCGGCCGGAGAAAATGATTTCGCCGGGTTAATGCTGGATGCTTGATGTTGGTCGGGTCGATCAATTTAAGGCTCGAGGTTCCAGTCAGAATGTTGAGGACGGAATTGTAGGTGCGCGATGAGTGCAGACGTCATCAATTTGCGACAGGCGCGCAAGCAGCGCGAGCGGGAAGCGCGCGTCAAGCAGGCCGAAGAAAACCGGGTGAAGCACGGGCGCAAGAAGGTCGAACGGGAACAAACCGAAAGGCAAGCCAAGACGCAGGCCGAGCTGCTTGACGGTCATTGGCTCGATCAACCGGCAGAGAATTCGCCGGGCCATGCCGCAGATGACGACGGCACGGATCAGGATAAACCGTGAGCAACATGCCGAGAGCTGATGGCCGGGTTGCACGCCAGGATGGCGCTGGCGACGACCAAGGGCTGGAGGCTGATGCCCCCAGAGTGGGCTTGACTGACCTGCAGGCGAGCCGCCCGGTCAAGCGTTCATTCTCGATTGCCGGCCACCGTACGTCGATTTCCCTGGAGGCCGCGTTTTGGGATGCATTTCGGGAATTGTGCCGACAGGACAATGTATCCATGGCATCCATGCTGGCCGTAATTGATCGCGAGCGCGGCAGTGCTGCCGGTCTTTCCGGGGCTGTCAGAGTTTGGATCTTGCGGCGCTATCGCGGCGAGTGAAACCCATCGTATCCAGTTTTGAGCGGATCATCAGTTGCTGGTGTCGAATGGATTGAACGGCTTTTTGGCAGGGCGACGACGTGCCCGGGCCCTTCTCGGGGCTGGCGGTTGGGTAACAACTTCGGGCGGAAGACTGGCGGCGGACTGCGGCGTGCCCTCTCCTGCGCTTCCGGGGACCGGGACCACAGGTACAAACGGCGCGGAGGACTGCGTCGAAGGTAACGGCGGCGAAGCTGGTGAAACGCCAGACTGATTGCCACGAGATTGGTCACGGCGAGACTGATCGCGGCCAGATTGAGCCGCTCCGTTCTGCTCCTCTGATGGCTGCTCGGCGTCTGGTCGCTCTGCCTGCTGGCGACGGCGTTGTTCCTCTTCGATGGAGCGGCGTTGCTCTTCCTCTATATCGCGTTGCCGTTGAGCTTCGGCTGCGGCGCGAGCTTCGTCCTCGCGGCGCAGTTGCTCGAGACGGGCGACGTTGGCTTCCATTCGGCGCACAACGAGTTCACGTTCCAGATCATCGGGATTGATCTTTGGTTCGATCTTGGCGATGTCCGCGATGGCTCCCGCATAGACAATGTTGATCGGCGGTAGTGCCACTGTTTCACCTGGTAGATCAGGACGCGGTTGAGGAGCGGGCGTAACAGTCCAGCGGCTGTCGATGCGCAGGCGCGGCAGGTCGATGAAGGTTTGATTACGCATCGCGCCGGCATCCTGGTCGAATACGATGGCTGACAAAGTCATGGTGCCATCAGCTATGCGGAATTTGAGGGTCGGCGCGCCCAGTTTGACGGTCCCTTGGGTGGACAGTTGTTGAAGTTGGGGCCCAAGCGCTTCAATGTCAATTTCGCCATCGACGACTTTGCGAGCGAGCGCCGTCACAGCCTCGCTGGTAACTCCAGGCACCTTTGCAGCGGCCAATTGAATGCTGCCTTTGCCAGTTATGGCAGTGCTCAGAGAACGTGGCGAGAGCGCCCTGCCTTGAACGCGCAGTTTGATCGCGGCGGTGCCAGAGAGACGATTTGTTCGGGCCAGTTCAGGCGCCCATTGTGCAAGCGCAATCTTTTTGCCGGAGACTTCTGCTGTGAGGCGGACACCAGCCTGAGACTTTTGGAAGTCCGCTTTTCCTTTCAGGATTTCAGTGCCCGAGCGAGCACTGAAATCGCCGATCTTGACCTGATCAGGGCTGGTTGCGAGGTGAAACGCGGCATCGCTCAGTTGGTTGCCGCGGGCGTCGAGCACTAGTTTTTTAATGCTGATCGCAAGCTGTGTTTCAATACCGACCAGATGCGCGAAATCAAATGGCGTATCCGGCCAGATCACGCCATCGGTACTTGAAGCTGGTGTCAAAGCTGAGCCAGCACGGAGGCCACCGGATTTGCCGGCATCAGCGCGCATCAACAAATGGCTGATGGTCTGCAGCGATGCATCCGTAAAGGCGACGTTGCCGGTGAGACGCGGCATTGCCGCTCCTGTTACCAGTTCAAGCTTGCCGGCAATCCGGCCCCTACCAAGACGCAGCGACTTTGGTTCGATGCGATAACCGGTTGCCGTGCTGGCGAGTTCGATGCGCCCCCGGATCGGTGTGTCGGCGATGTGACGATGCATGGCAGGCCAGGACAACAGCGCCAAAGCTTTGGCGGTTGTTCGCCGGATATCGAGATGTCCCTGCCAGGACGTTGTGGCGATGTCTCCGGATGCCACGCTGAGACCGCCGCTGAAGTCTGCGTCGAGGAAGTTCCCGCCGGCAATGCGCACGAATGTTTTCATGTTCTCAGCCGGGGTACCGGCAGCTGTCATAACAACAGTTGCCGGCGTTGCCTTTGCATCGGCTTTGGTGGATGTGCCTGCATCTGCGCCAAGCATGCGCCGTGTTGTCACCAGTGCATTGTTACTGTCGATACGGACCTGCACCTCTGCCGGCTTCGCATGCCAATCGCTGAACTGACCGAATGTCCGGGCATCAATTCGGATGCGGTCGCGGCCCATCGAGCCATCGGCAATGAAGTGGTTGGTGACGCCGGTTGTTTTTCCGCCGACATCGCTCTTGCCAAGATCAGCCATGATCGCCAACCGTAACGGCGTCCGGCCGGCAATGACCAAAGCCGGAACGGTCTTGCCAGCAGCGAGGCTGACCAGGTCAGTTAGATGTTTTCCAGACGCTTCGTCGGTAACATGGAGTGCGCCTGAGATGCGGCCGGATACGTGCTTTTTCAAATTGGTCAGTTTGCCCGATAGTGCGAGCTTGAGCCCGGGCTGCCAGGTGAGGTCGAACTTGGTCAAGCCAAGGCCGTCGGCCGTTCGGCTGACGTCGATATTGACGTCGTCAAAAATGCGGTTGCCGTCCGTGATCTGATTGGCACGCAGGCTCAACGCAATGTCCGTGTCAGGCCGCCATGTGGTGGCAGGATTGGCTACTGCGTTACGTGATGGAAATCCTAAATAGGCGGCCATGCGTGCAGGCTGCAGCAGGTCGGTGCCAAATTTCTCTAGAGCAAGCCGATCGGCGTCGATTGTCGCAACCAGAGCTGGTCGCGATGACCAGTCATAGCCGACCTCGCCTTCAGCGGTGGCATCGGCAAGCTGCACAATCGTATCCGTCAACTGCCAACTTTTCGAGCGGACGCGAATGGTGCTGTTCAGAGAAAAAGATGTCGCGAGCGCTCGTGCAGATCCGCTCTTCAGCTCGATCCGTCCCCATTGCGCGAGTTCCGTGAAGCTCGCGCTACGCAGCAGAACGTGACCATCAAATTGCAAACCGCTTTTGCGGCGCTCGAGGAAGCCGTCAACCGCGAGTGCGGATAGTCCGGGCAACAACGCCCGCAGTGCTTCAATCTTGGTGACGCCGTCACGGCGAATCATGCGGCCTTTGAGATTGCTGATGGCCGTACCGGCGAGGTTCGCTTGGTCGATCGATACATTAAGGCTGGTGACACCGGCACCAAGAGGTTCAATGCCACGGGTGAGCAGGCGTTCAACGGTTCGCAACGGCCCATCTTCTGTCGTGGAGCCTGCGATGGCGTCCAGGTCCAGCCAACTGGCCGAAAGATTTGTTTGAGTTGCCACGCCCTCGCGCCAACTGGTGACTGCGGACCCGTTGAGTGTCTGTTGGCGGTCCTTATTCTGGAAAGTGACGGTAATTTTCTCAAGACGTAATGCTTGAGCGTCAAGTTTCAGATCAGCGGCGAATTCATAACCGGCCCCCTGCACCGCACTGCCGCGGGCTGGGCGGTTGCGGCTGGTGACCTGACCAACGGCGCGGGCACTGCCGAGCAGATCTGAGAACGTGCCGTTGATATTGTGGACCGAAGTGCCGTCGGGCGAACGGACCGAGCCACTGAAGCGAACGTCGCCATTATCTTCAGCGCTAGCTGTTGATAGACGCACTTCTTGGGGAACAGCGTCGGCGCTGTCGCTGATTGGCATTTCGCCGATAAACTTGTAGGGGCCGGTTAAGCCGCCGGCAGTCATTTCACCGCTGATTTTGGTGAGCTTGGTAATCTCGTGGCCGTGATGCGACTCAAGCAGCAAGGTGCCATTTTTGATCAGCACCGATTTCAAGGCAACATCGGACGGAATGTAAGCCATATTGCGCTTTGAGATTTGCAGTTTGCGCCAGTTGCCGCTGCCATCGGCTTCGGTTCGCAACCGGATAACCGGCTGTTCCAGCTCAATCTGGCGGGCTTCGATGACACCGCGCAGCAAGGGCGGAACGGAAAGCCACATCTTGAATTGATCTGCGCGCGCGAAGGAACCAGGTACGCCCGGCGCATCGGCAATCCGGACCTTCTCGAAACTCACGTATGGCACCGGCAGAATGCGGACACTGACCTCGCCACGAACGCGCACTTCGCGGTCGAGCAGGCGCGAGGCTTCCTCTTCAAAGGCGCCGCGGAAATCATTCCAATTCACCATAGGCGGCACAGCAAACAGTGCTGTCAGGATCAGCACTAGAATAGCCGCGATGATCAGCAGGAAGTTATTCATGTTGTCCGGCTCGCGATGATCATCCGTCCCCTATCGGCCCCCATCTGTCATGACGTCGAGAAATCGCAGGCAATTTCTCGCCCTACAGCATTTCCCATGCCGCCCCGCCGCGAGTTCTGGCTGTCTCGTGGCGTGCACGTCATAACGGGTCTCCACACGCGCCGTTCGGCAGCATGTCGTTTTCCCTCGTACACCCTCTTTATGGCACAACAAATCGCAATCGGGCAGCCCGACAACGAACAACTTACGCAATTCTTCGGCATAAATTAGGGGGTAAGCCAGAAATGCCCTATTGGAGCAATAATCCAAAACAATGGCGCGGCATTTTGGCCATACATAGTGTTATTGCGTGCTGAATGGGTCTCTGAATAGGCGATCCCGGCGCGGTCCGGGAAGAACGTGAGCGCGGCGCGGTGTGGGCTAAAATGGGGCGGATGTGACCGACAAAGCGGGGCATTCTAACGAAACTGCCGACGACGGTCACGAGCGACCGCCGAGTGCGAGTGGTGCGCTTAGCTTGATCGGACGCCTAAGAGCTTGGTTGGCCGAGACCGCGCATCTGATCCAGGACCGCTTACAAAGCAATCTGGCAGAATTCTTTGGGGATCGGCAATTACTGGTCTGGGCGCTGGCGATCACCATCGGTGTTGGCGTCGCCTACGCTGCGATAGCCTTTCGATATCTGCTTGGCGCATTTCAGTGGCTTTGGCTTGGCACCGGTTCGGAAAAGGTTTTGGCAGCCGCGAGCAACACGCCGTGGCCGGTGATCCTGCTGGCGCCGGTTGTCGGTGGATTGATTGTTGGATTTATTCTGCAGCGGTTCATTCCCGGGCGGCGTGCGCTTGGCGTTTCCGACGTGATCGAAGCGCGTGCGTTGGGTGATTGCAAGATTCCGACGCGGGACGGACTTTGGAGTGCACTCGCGGCAACGGTCTCTCTCGGTTTTGGTGCGTCGGCCGGCCGCGAAGGGCCGGTGGTGCATCTCGGCGCGACGCTGGCTTCATGGCTGGAAGATCGATTTTCGCTCAGCTCGCCGATGCGTCGCACGTTGCTCGCCTGCGGGGTTGCCGCAGCTGTTTCAGCGTCGTTCAATGCCCCGATCGCAGGTGTACTGTTTGCGCACGAAGTAATCCTGGCGCACTACGCGCTGCGAGCTTTTGTGCCGATCGTAATGGCAAGCGTTGCGGGGGCAATCATTTCGCGGCTGCATTATGGGAACTTCGCAGCCTTTGTCGTGCCTGAGTATCAAATATCATCCTATCTGGAGTTCCCGGCTTTTGCATTGCTGGGCGTGACATGTGCGCTTGTCGCCGTGCTGTTTGAATTGGCGATCATTACAACGGAGCGCGTTGCCTGGCGGTTCACGGTGCCGTTGTGGCTGCGTCCGGCAATCGGCGGATTGGCGGTTGGCATTATTGCGGTATTTTTCCCGCAGGTGATCGGCGTCGGCTATGACGCGACCGATATGGCGCTGAACAATCAATGGCCGCTTGGCATCCTGCTTCTGTTGATTGTTGCGAAGGCGGCTGCAACAGCGATTACGTTGGCAAGCCGGTTCGCGGGAGGTGTGTTCTCGCCGGCGCTCTATCTTGGTGCCATGACCGGCAGTGCGTTTGGCTTGATGGCATCTTCGGTGTTTCCCGAAATGGCATCGAGCAATGGCCTCTACGCATTGCTTGGCATGGGCGCGGTGGCAGCCGCCGTGCTTGGCGCGCCAATCTCAACAACGCTGATCGTGTTTGAGCTCACCGGCGGTTATGAGATGACGATCGCATTGTTGCTTACAGTCTCACTGGCGCACGGCTTGTCGCAAGCCGCACTTGGCCACAGTTATTTTCACTGGCAACTATCGAAACGTGGCCTCTCTTTGCAGGAGGGTCCGCACAAGGAGATCATGCGACGTCTGATGGTCACCAATTTCATGACGATGCGTGAGGCAGGCCAGGCTTTGCCGGTCGACCTGTGCGATATCGAGACCGCGTGGCTTGTGCCAAACGATACGTTGGAACGCGCGTTGCGTGCATTCGACAATGCAGGCGTGGCGCGCATTCCGGTGGTGTCACCAAGCGACCAGGGCAACATTATTGGCTGGGTGGATCGGATGACGGCGCTTTCCGCGTACAACCGCGCTTTGGTTGAATCGCACGAAGAAGAGCATCGCTGATCACGCATGCGGATTGATTGTGTTGTGTTGATATTTACCCTTTAAGACATGATGTTATTGAATTGTGCGTGGAATTGTAGTGAATTGGATGCTGTAGCGCGCTGTTTCAGGCGCGTGGACCAAGCGGGCCTGATCGCAAGCAGGCCGAATGTAAAGGATCTTGTGTCATGAGTAGCGTCGCCACGGCAGATGTCGCAGCAACCAGCGCGACTGAAGCACCGCGCTTTTCGCGCGATGAAATCAGCGCTTTGCGCCAGCTGGACAACACAACCAACATTCGTTTTATCGTCGGCACCTGGGCGATTATCGCTACTGCAGTGGTGCTCGCAGTCTGGTGTTATACGGCCTTCAATGCTGGCGAGATTTCGTTTGGGTGGACGGTGCCGGTAACGATTGCAGCGGCCCTGACGATCGGTGCGGCACAACACCAGCTTGGCGGCATTATCCATGAGGGCACGCATTTTCTGCTATTCAAGGACCGTAAACTTAACGAGCACATCTCGGACTGGGCGGCGGGCTTTGCGCTCTACACCTCGACGCATTCGTTTCGTCTGCACCATTTTGCCCATCATCAATTCGTCAATGATCCAAAGCGTGACCCAAACTTCGAGCAGGCTCAGGAAAGTGGCTACTGGCTTGATTTCCCCGTCGAGCACGTCGATTTGATCAAGGGCCTCATTCGCATGATGTCGCCGATCAACCTGATGCGCTACATGGTGGCGCGCGCTAAACAGAGTGCAATTGGCACCGACACCAATCCGTTTTCGAAACCGGACGAGATGGGCGATGCGTGGGCCGTGCGCGCAGGCATTCTGTTCGCTGTTGTGGCACCGATTGTAGCTGTCGTGCTTGTCGCGCTCGGCCTGTTTGCTGCAGCTTTCGTGTTCCTACTGGCTGCCTGGGCAGCTGTCGCCCTCTACTACTATATGATCCCGGACGAGAGTTATCCGCAAAGCAAGATCAATCCGGTGATCTCGTTGCGCACGACGAGCATCGGGCGCATGTCGTTTCTGGCGATTGTCTATCTGGCGTTGACGGCTGCCGAGTACGCCACCGGTGCGCCGGTCTGGGGCTATTACGGATTGCTCTGGATCCTGCCGTTGTTTACGGCGTTCCCAGTCTACATGATCTTGCGCGAATGGGTGCAGCACGGCAATGCGGACCGTGGGCGTTATACGAACTCGCGCGTGTTCCTGGTTGATCCGATTTCGCGCTACGCGGTGTTTCCGCTCGGCATGGATTATCATTTACCGCATCACCTGTTTGTTGGCGTGCCGCACTACAAACTGAAGCGCCTGCACAAGCTGTTGCTGACCAACTCGGAATACGCGAAAAATTGCCGCGTGGTTGATGGTTGGATGGGTGACAACGGTCGCCAGGGACCGTCGATCGCAGATGTGCTGGGGCCGAAGTATGCCGTTGCAACAGATGACGTGCACGTCAACGAAGAGACCATCGCAAATGCCGACGTGAATGATCGCACGGGCGTTGCCGCCCAGGTCGCAGCTTCGAGGCGGCAGTGAAATCGAGGCCCTGAGAGATTTATGCTGCGCCAGGAAGTTCGTTTGTGTTGTGTGTGGCTTACACAAGTCATCGCATGGCATCTCGGCGTCGAAAGGTGGCCCTTTACCGACGGCCTCACACTGGGCAAATTGGTATTATTGCGACCAGGACAAACTCATACTTCCGCAAATCGTACTGACATCGAGCATTCGATCACATTCACTAATTCTATTATGGTGCGGGAGCATGAATGATCCTGCCATTGTCCTACAAGTAGGCAGTCCATGACGGCGAGCCGGAAGAGCTTGGCTGTGGACATTGCCGCCATGAGAGATCCTGAAAAAGTACTCAAGCTCTCTTTCATTCATATTGTGCAAAATTTATTTGCCAGATTTTTTTCCAGAGCCAAAAATGTGATCCCACCCGGACCGGTACTCAGGTGTCGAGACGCTCGAAAAATGACTGATAGACTCTTGGGATGCGGATTTAGCGGTTGGCTCAGCTTTCTTGGCTGCACTATCTGCAGTTGATGTGTCGGATTTAGCAGTATCAGGTTTTGCCGCGTCAACTTTGGTGGCGGCAGGTTTAGCTGCTTCGACCTTTTTGGGCGCATTTTTAACTTTTTTAGGCGCTTTAGCGTCGCTCATGTTCAGGCCGCTTCCTCAATTGGAATTTAGCCGAAATTCCCCAAGTAGGAATTCGGAGGTCTCATTTAATTTTATGAATTTCGGTTGTCAACGCTGATCCGTGCCTTTCGACGGCATTGTCAGGTTAACACGACTGCCACACAAAAATGCACGGCGTCGCCGTGTCTCACGCCGCAGCAGTGGCGGTATAGGAGACAGCATGCATCGTCAATTTATAGCACAGCAAGCCAAGACCAAGAGTTAGTTTGACAACACCCGTCGGACGCTCACGATCCAAATACTCATTGAAGGTAGCGAGGAGCGCGCTAGGCTTGTAAGCCGCCCCACACAAGCGCGATACCGGACAATGTGAGCAGTATTAGTATGATACGCTTGAATTGCACCTCGTCGATCTGGCCATACAGGCGGCGACCCAGCCATATACCGACTAGGGTTGCAGGCATCGAGTAGAACACAAGCAGCAGAACTTCCTTGTTCAGGAAACCAGCAACGCCGAAAGCGACAATCGCACAAACGTGCATCGCAAAATTGTATGGTTGATAAGTCCCGCGCTGCTCGTCCTTGGACCACCCCTTCAAGCCGCACCACACGGTCAAAATTGGCCCAGATATTGACGCAAGTCCGCCGCATACGCCACCAGCCATACCAATGAGACCGTCAACCCACCTGCTGGTCTTGACCGTAGTCAAGCGGCTACCGCCAACTAACGAGAAGATCGAATAGCTTGTGAGCAATAGCCCGCTAAAAAGCTTAAAGCCGGGCACTGAAATGATCGTCAACAGCCACGTGCCGATCGGAATACCAAAGATGCCGCCAACAATGAAAGGCATGATCCGATCAACGAGGATCGCATGCCTGAGCCCATTAAACATGAGCAAGTGGCCTGTCAGTGATCCAATCGCCACCAGCGGCGCGGCCAACTGCGGTGAGATCACATGCAGCCATAAACCATATGATGTTAGGTGTTCCATCCCGGATGATCACATTGATCCTCGGCGCTCGGCCCTTTTCATGGCACGTTCGGTTTTGAGGGATATCCGAGACGGAGGCGCAAATGCTTGTTCGACTTCATAGCCAGGCCACGACGACACCCAAAGTA
>CAJQQK010000201.1 GCA_905480435.1 uncultured Hyphomicrobiaceae bacterium
CTGTGATAAAAGTTCCAGGAATTCTGATGCCATGAGTGCGCTCCTTTCGAATCAAACGCACTCCTATAGATTCAGATAAATCCCCGACCGTGAATCCCTTATCGCAGAGTTATGCAGCAGTCAGCGTTGAACAGCCCTGTGGTCCCTACCAGCATAACAGCCACACTTAAAGTGGCCCCCGCCAGCGCATTTAAAATCTTCACGCGCTTCTCCGTTAGATCATTTTCAAAATGTGATTGGATTTCTTGATCACACGGCATTGATAGGTGAACCACGTGTCATTCACGACTGAATTTGCAAACTAGCGTTTATTATTGGTTTTCAATCTTGCTCAATTAAACGCCTAGCGCGAAGCGCCCATATGTGTACGCACAAAAAAGGCGTCGCTTGATCGGAGCGACGCCTTCTCTCATTTTTGGTTGCATCCGTTGGGCGCGTTAAGCAGGTGTGAACATTGGGACGGGTGGCCCGTCCTCAGTTTCCTTGAACACGACCTTAACTTTCTGGCCAATTGTGATGGCGTCGAGGTCTGTGTCGACGATGTTGGTCATCATCTTCGGGCCTTCGGCAAGTGTAACGTAGGCGATGGCAAACGGAATTTTTGCACGCTTCATCACCGAGAACGTATAGACCTCGCCTGTGCCTGCTGCTTCCTTGAGTTCGGTTTGGTCGGAAAAGCAGTGTGGGCAGATCGCGCGCGGATACCAGTGCACCTTCGAGCAGGACTTGCAGCTGCCGATCATCAGTTTGCCGCTACTAGCCGCTTCCCAGAACTTTTCAGTTTCCGGGTTTGGCTGTGGAGACGCAATTATTCTTGTTTCTGACATGAGCGTTACTCCCGTTCCATGATTAGCGTTGAGCTGCAGTGACGTGTGCCGATCGAGCCGCCGGTGCCGTGTGCGAGTGCGATATCGCAGTTCGGTACCTGGACTTTTTCTTGCGCTTCGCCGCGCAGCTGACGGACGGCTTCGATGACTTTGGTCATGCCGCCGCGGTTGGCTGGGTGGTTGTTGCACAGCCCGCCGCCATCGGTGTTGAACGGTAGCTTGCCGACGCCTGAGATCAGATTGCCATCGGAGACAAACGGGCCACCTTTGCCCTTTTCACAGAAACCAAGATCCTCAAGCTGCAACAGCACGGTGATCGTAAAGCTGTCGTAAATCGAGGCATACTTGATGTCGGATGGCTTAACCTTAGCCTCTTCGAAGGCACGCGGTCCGGAGACGCGACCCGCCGTATAGGTCAGGTCCGTATCGCCATTGTCCTGGCCTTTGACGTAAGATGCGACGCCGCGAATTTTCACCAGTGGGCGTTTCAGCTGCTTGGCGATATCCGGGTGGACGACAACGAGTGCGCCACCACCATCGGAGATCACGCAGCAATCGAGCCGGTGCAGCGGTGTCGTAATCATTGGCGAGTTAACGACGTCCTCAACAGTGACAACTTCGCGGCGCATGGCGTGCTCGTTGTGCTGAGCGTGGGTCGAAGCTGCGACGCGGATCCAGGCGAGTTGCTCAGACGTCGTGCCATATTCGTGCATGTGACGCATTGCGGCCATGGCGTACATGTTGGTGACAACCGGCGAGAATGGAAACTCGAATGCAACATCCGGTGCGTTCTGATTATAGACGCGCGGTGCCGTCCCAGTTGCCATGCCCTCTGATGCGGGGCGGCCAGCAAGTGTGATCAGCGCGATCTTGCAGCGGCCTTCGGCAATTGCCTGAGCTGCATGCTCGACGTGGACGACATAAGACGAACCACCGGTATCCGTTGAGTCGATATAATTCGGCTTCAGGCCCATATAGTCGACCATGTTGATCGGCCCGAGACCTGGTGCATCGCCGGCGCAGAAATAGCCGTCCACATCGGTGTGTGAGATGCCGGCGTCGTCCAGTGCGCCTTTGGCCACCTCGGCATGCAACTGCGCCAGCGATTTGTCGACCGCCTTGCGCGTTGGATGCTCGTAGGCGCCTGCGATATAGGCTTTCCCGTGAATACTCATCGGTGAGTTCGTGCCTTTCTTGGTTGGGGCGCGGCTGCGTGCGCCAAGTGATATTCGGAGAAGCTACCGACGTGGCTGGTTGCCATCAAGGACGCGAGCGTGATGAGTGGCCGTCTCGCCGGTAAATCGGGTATCTGATCGAGCGGTTAAGCAGTATCGGCCCGGCGATGTCTAAGCTCGAAGAATAAGGGGCCTTCACCTCTTGCGAGCTGTCCCAGCGAGCCTGCGCGAGCGCCGCGCCCGCGCAGGTGTCCGAGCGCAGCGAGGAATAGCACCGTGAGCGAAATAAGCACGAGCGAGCGAATCATCTTTCCAAAATAATCCTGAAGCTAACACCTCGTTTACCTCAATCGCTCATAGTGTCCTGAAGCGGGGCAGTCATCATATGTGTTTTGATGATTGTGGCGACGTTTCGTTTACCCGATGTGTCCTTTGTATTCTGCGTTAGTTGAGTTGAGTAAATCATGTCCAAGCGCGTTCTCATTGTCGATGACGATCCGGCCCAACGCCGTATTCTTGAAGAAGTCATTAAACGGCTTGGCTATCCAACCAAGACCGCAGCATCTGGCGACAAAGCCCTCGATATTCTGCTTGGTCCTGATGCTGGTACCATTTCACTGGTTCTCCTCGATCTCGTAATGCCCTGCACAGATGGCATCGATGTCCTCAATAAGTTGAGCGGCAAACCTGACATTCCACCCATTATCGTTGAGACGGCGAACGGCTCGATTGATGCTGCAATCAACGCGATGCGCGCTGGCGCCATTGATTTCGTCGTCAAACCCGCTTCACCTGAACGGCTTGAATGTTCGATCAAGAACGCGCTCAAAATTGAGCAGCTTTCTGGTGAAATCACACGCATCAAGAAAAAGGTGCAGGGCAAACTGACATTTTCTGACCTGATCATTTCCACCGATACGATGGAACGTGTTGTGTCGCTCGGCAAGCGTGCTGCCGCGTCCAACATTCCTGTGCTGATCGAAGGTGAGTCTGGTGTTGGCAAGGAATTGATCGCACGTTCTGTCCAAGGCGAAAGCGAGCGTGCTGGTGGGCCGTTCGTGGTGGTCAATTGCGGTGCCATTCCGGAAAACTTGATCGAGAGCACACTCTTTGGTCATGAAAAAGGTTCGTTCACTGGCGCGCATGAAAAGCGCATCGGTAAGTTTGAGGAAGCTGACGGGGGCACGCTCTTCCTCGACGAAGTCGGCGAGCTGCCGCTTGATGCCCAAGTGAAACTGTTGCGTGCGCTGCAAGAAGGCGAGATCGATCCGGTTGGCGGAAAGAAGCCCGTCAAAGTCAATTTCCGGCTGATTTCAGCGACCAATCGCGACATGATCCAGCAGGTCAAAGACGGCAAGTTCCGCGAAGATCTCTACTACCGCCTCAATGTGTTTCCAATCTGGGTGCCACCGCTCAAAGATCGTCTTGGTGACGTGCCACAGCTAGCCATGCATTTTCTTGCGCGATTTGCTGCCGAAGAAGGCAAGCGTGTTAGCTCGATCAGCGATGATGCGATGCGCCTGCTGACGCAATATGAATGGCCGGGCAATGTCCGCCAGCTCGAAAATGCGATGTTCCGGGCAGTTGTGCTTACTGATGGCGCCGAGCTTGGCGTTTCTGAGTTCCCACAGGTCGCAGCACACGTTTCAGGTTTCGAAGCAATTGTTCCGGATGCGCCGGCTCCAGGTCCGGCACCGGGCTCTTTCGAAGGCCCAGCTCTGCTTGGTGCTGAAAACAGCGTGCCTCAAACAGTTGAGATGCGCGGCGGTGTATCAACCGGCTCAATCGGTATACCTGCTGTTTCCGACAGCGGCGACATTCGCCGTCTTGATGCGATGGAAGCGGACATGATCCGTCTCGCGCTTGGTCGTTATCGCGGTCACATGACCGAGGTTGCCAAGCGTCTTGGGATCGGCCGCTCAACGCTCTACCGCAAAATGCAGGAATACGACCTCGAAACACGCGTCAGCTAAGGTTTTCGCGCTCTAATCTCTCCTCACCTTGAGTTCCCCAGACTCCTAGTGTCCAAGCACCCGGATCGGCCTAACGGCTGGTCCGGGTGTACTTTTTTGATCTACGATCACTTGTCACGTCGGGGCCACATCGGCCGCTGTAAACGGGTTCCATTCCCGAACACAACCATTTGATCAAGCTTGTGTTTCTGGCTTGGCCTCATTTACATGACAATCTGGCAACACTATTGCTGACAAATTCTCTCGGTTTCGCGAAAGTGCGCAGATGATCTGGCGCGGAACCGGCATTGTTACTAAGTAGTCGTGAAACGACAAAAGGATCTCTTGAATGCGTGCCGTTGTTCGATTTTCAGTTCTATCCGCGACGGTTTTGCTCGCGCTCTCTCCTGCCCAGGCGATTGAGCCGCAAGCTCCGGAAAAGCTGATTTCGGCCGATGAAGCCGTACTGATTTCGATTCGTTCCCAGATCACCAGCACTAAATTGCCGGCGAGACCGACGCAGACGCAAAAAGGCCCCACGATTGATCGTAATGGACTCGCAAAATTCTACGCAGCACTGGGTGAGCAGTCTGATGCTGCCGGCCAGGAAACTGGACGACCATTGTGGGTCACTAAGTCCGGCCTCAATGAAAAAGCACGGGCTGCTTTTCGTGAAATTTCGAAATCGGCGGAGTGGGGCTTTGACCCGGACGACTTCAATATGCCGGAGCATTCGTCCGCCAATTCAGGTACGCTGAACTCCCGGGAACTGGTTGCGCTTGAGATGCAAACCAGCCTTGCGATCCTGAAATATGCCCGATATGCGCGCGGCGGTCAGATGGACCCGAAGGACTTGTCGCTGGATATCGACCGGACGCCAGCGTTGCTGCCAGCGGAAGATGTGCTGCGCGGTGTGCATGAGGCTGACAATGTGTCCGCCTTTTTGCAGGACCTACATCCGAAGCACGATCAGTTCGTCAAATTGCGGGCTGCCTATCTGAAAGCGTTAGAGGACGAAGCCGACGGCGTTGAGACGGTTGTGGATGAAGCGACCAGCAACAGGAAGAAGCGCCGTAAGTCGCGCAAGCGCACGCGACTGTCCAAGCGTCTCCTATACAACATGGAGATGTGGCGTTGGATGCCGCAAGAGCTCGGCGATGTCTACGTGATGCCGAACATTCCCGAATACCGTATCCGTGTCATCAAGAATGGTCGCATCATCCATAGTGAGCGGACCGTAACCGGCAAAGTTGCAAACAAAACGCCGGTGTTTTCGGATGAACTGGAAACAGTCGTGTTTCGTCCGAATTGGGGCATCCCGAATTCAATCAAGGTCAAAGAAATCCTGCCAAAGATCATGCGCGGGAAAGGTATTGGCCGGCAAGGCTTCCGGGTGCAGTCCGGCGGCCGTGATATTGATCCTAATTCAGTGAACTGGGCGAAGGTTGATATCCGCAATTATCACATCTACCAGCCGCCAGGGCAGCGCAATGCATTGGGGCTTGTCAAATTTCTGTTCCCCAACAAGCACGCTGTGTATTTCCACGACACGCCTTCCAAATATCTCTTTAAGAAGAAGTATCGGGCCTACAGTCACGGCTGCATTCGGGTGCGCAATCCAATGAAAATGGCGGCGGTGATTTTTGGTGAAGACCGTGGTTGGGGACAATCCAAGATCAACGAGATCGCGAAATCAGGCGTCAACAACCGGCAGATCCGACTGGACAAAAAGATCCCCGTGCACGTCACTTACTTTACCGCACGCGCCAATCAGGACGGCGAGATCGAAATGGTCAAGGATGTTTATGGCCATGAGAAACTGATCCAACTTGGCTTTGATGGCAGAGCACACACAATCGTTAAGCCAAGCCGCAGCCTCGAAAAATATCTCAAGGGCCGGATTGGCGTTGGCCAGGTTGCGGGCCAGTACAAAAAGAAAAAGAACCGCAAGTGGATGCGTAACGTGTGGGGTAACTGATTGAGCCGTTGGCAACCTGGCGAAGGGCCTGGTGCCCGGCGGCTGCCACTGAAAACGCGCGCCAAGCGCTGGTTGGTTGATTGGGCAATACGTGATCCGCGCATTCGCCGTATGGCGCTCAATCGCATTTTCTCCGATCACGCGGCCGATGGCATCTTATGTCTGGTGCCATTCGACGATCATCAGGTCTTTGTTGACCCGCGTGACGATCGCATCGCCCACACGCTGCTCAGGGGGCGTGCTTGGCAACGCCACCATCTCGATGCTGCTTTTGCAGCCGCTGACAATGCAGGCCATCTTAAGCCGGATAGCGTTTTCGTCGACGTCGGCGCCAACATTGGGTTGATCACGCTCTATGCGTTGTTGAGTGGACGTTTCGAGCGGGCGATCGCGATCGAGCCTGATCCCTGGAACCGTGTGGTTCTCCAGAAGAACCTTGAGATCAATGGATTGCTTGAGCGCGTCACAATTGTTGGCAAAGCCGCGAGCGATACGACCGGCACGATGAACCTGCATCGCGACGCCAAGAACCTTGGTGCCCATTCGCTCGAACCTGGCTTTGGCATGTCCCCTGTCGAGGAAGCACATCCTGTGCCCGTCGAACCTCTTGATACAATTTTGGAGGCGGCTAGGATTGCGCTAGACACTGTTGGCTTCGTGAAGATCGACGTTGAAGGACACGAATTTGCGGCGCTGGCCGGTTCGTCCGGTCTCCTCGCTTCGAGGCCACCCGTGATGATCGAAGTAACATTCGATGCAGCTGATGGCGACGCGGAGGCCGAGCGGCTGAAGAAACTTCTGCCTGGCTACAACACGGTGATCGACATCGGACAGTTACAAGATCTGACGCCAGTCGCACTTGCTGCCTTTCACGCCACAGAAGCGCAGCACGAACTTTTGATCTACTAGGTTTCGAAGCTGCTCAGTCCCAGGCGATCTTGTCATACAGTGTCCGCAGCTTTCTTGCCCGTTGCGGATTGATGTTTTCGGCCCACGTCACGCGGCCGTTCAGGTGTGCACGAAAATCAGAATGATTGTCACGGTTCTCAGCCACGGGGCCGTTGCGCGCGCAATTGTGCAAAACTGCTTTGAGGCGATCGTATTCCGTACGACTGACATTGTTGTGACTGTTGACAACAATACCTGTCACCTGCTGCCGCGTTGTTTGCGGCATAACCCGCGTCTTGCGCTGGTTGATCGCATAGCCCTCATCGGCGGTTATCTCTGCAACGATACCGAGAAATCTCGTCACTCGCCGCGCCAGCGTAGTATCGCCCGAAAAGGTCAGGTCGTCTGCATAGCGGGTGTAGTTGGCGCCGAATGTCCGAGCGAGTCCGTCAAGCCGGGTATCGAGCCCAAATGCCGCAAGGTTGGCCAAAGCAGGCGAAGTTGGAGCGCCAGCCGGCAGATGCGGCGCCGCAAACATCTGCTGTGTTGGCCTGTCATGACGTTGATCGTGGGGCAGTCGCCTGAAAACGCTACGAGGCATTGAAGCCGTGCATAGTCCGACGAGCAGTCGAGCCACCTGCCAGGGATAACCCAGGCTGCGAAAGGTGGCATGCACGCGATCGATCGGCGTCGTCAGGAAGAAATCCTTGAGATCGCACGCAATGACGACCTGCTCACCGCCATGCACTTGCGCCGACGTATGTGCCGAGCGTCCCCGAACGAAGCCATGTGCCGCGTCATGTGTTGGAATCTTATTGAGGATCTGGCGCAGGATGCGTTTTTGGAGGGTCATCAGTTTCGGCTTCGGCGCCTCGATCACGCGCGGCGGGCCATGACTTTTAGTGACGAAGCTATAGCGATAGTGCTGCAGAACGGGGATGCCCGTATTGGCTGCCGTCCGATATCTGTCCGCAAACCAATCGAGATGATTTAAATCGACGTCCAACCAATTCGCGAGATCCCCTGCTGTTGCGAGGCGAGGTATGTCGAGATCGCCAAGCTCAGTAATTGGATTGAAGTGGGGCGGATCCAGCGGAATAGGAAGATCCACTGGTCGGGTTTGGAATGCCTCACATATTTCGAGAAACAGCTCGTTGTCCCAGAGCATGTTGAAGAGGGCATGTGGAGAAGGTGGGTATGCAGTAGAACTATCTTGAATAATGCTGTCTGCCAGATCGGCGCAAAGCTGGCTCTCTGTTGTCAAAGTTGCGCGGATCGCATTGCCGACTTCTTCCGAAGTCCAGCGACGGGCCAAGATTGCGCCGGTCAATACCGTGGCGATGTTGCCGTGATCGTTGTAGATCGGGCTGCAATAAGACAAAGACGGCCGCTCCAACCAGTCACGTTCCTCGTGCCAAGACGTACGTTCAATACGTACGCACTGGCACGTCGCGCATTGCGTAGTTGCGATATTTCCCTTGGGGTTGCCCCAAAGCTTCGCGGCTTGTCCGGAGACGTTTGCCTTGAAATTCTTGGAGCGTCCGTCTTTGAGCGAACTTTATGCCGTCCATCCGGTCTGTCAATGTCGTACAAGGAATGTCGGAGGGGATTGCTCAAGTCGCCGTGCGCCGGTCTCAATCTGCACCCAATTTTCTGCCACGTAACCTCTTGGTGACCGGGATCACCTATAGTTAATGCTGATCGAATGATTCGCGCTAAATCGGGCATACTATGCACGTCGTGAGGGAAATCGGGCGACGCCTTGGGGGGCAACGCCGAAATCTGGTGGCAAGCCTTATGGCTGGCCCGCTCGCTGTCGTGATGGCGTTTGTCGGGATGTCCGTGCTCGTGCCATCTCCTTTGGGTGCCAATGGTGAGCGCACGATTGCTCTATACAACGTTCACACAAAACAAACGCTACGCATCGCCTACAAGCGAAATGGCCGCTATCTGCCGGCGGCTCTCAAAAAACTCAATTGGCATCTGCGCGACTGGCGACGTAATGAGCCGATTAAAATGGACCCCAAGCTGATCGACTTGGTTTGGGAAATTCATACCGAGCTTGGCAGCCGGGTGCCGGCACATGTGATCTCCGGTTATCGCTCGCCAGCGACCAACGCCATGTTGCGCAAGACCCGTGGTGGCCAGGCGCGGCGCAGCCAGCACATGCTCGGCAAGGCGATGGATGTGCGCTTCCCTGATATCCCCGTGCGTCGTCTCCGATACTCGGCGTTGCTCCGCGAGCAAGGTGGCGTTGGCTACTATCCAACGTCAGCGACGCCGTTCGTGCATGTCGATACCGGTCGCGTCCGGCATTGGCCACGGATGAGACGCCAAGAACTTGCGCTGCTGTTTCCGCATGGACGCACCCGGCACAGACCTCGCGGCGGCGGGCCCGTTACGCGGCAGGATGCCGTGCAGGCACGCAGCCGCAATCCCATTCTTGCGCGCCGGGTGGCGCTCTTTCATGATTTACGGCGTAGCGGTCCCGCTGGAACCAATGCCCGAACACGCATCGCAGCTGCAACATCACCACGACGTTCAGCCCCAGCTCCGCGTTTAGTGCAGCGACCGCGCGTCGCCCGTCGACCTGCAATCAATCCCGCACCGTTGCCGTTTCAGCCGCGCCGTGCGCCTCGCCGACAACAGGTCGCCAGCAATTCAGGTGGCTGGCAGGCAACGATGCAGCGGGCTCCGGCTTCCCAACTTACTTCCCAACGGGCGCGCGACCAAGGCCCGAAACCGTTGCCGTTCCGTCCGTCATCAACGCCGCAATCATTCGCGATTTCATCATCGGACCGAGGCCGCTTGACACATCTTGCAAGTGCGCTGATGGGGACACTGTCGACGGGCGAGGCTAAGAAACCGCGTATGCCGAGGCCGGCTAAGTTCGCACGACCCAATTCCGACGAATGGATCAGCGCACCAGCCTATGACGAAGAGCATCCCGAAGAGCTCTTCTATCGGCCGTTTCCAATTGCACCGTTTATCACTGAGACGGCATCAGCGGACGATCCGGCGCTCCGAAAACTGACCCACCCTGAAATCGATAAGACGCTTGAGTTGCTCGTCGACGGCGATGCTGCCGACCCTCCTCTGCAACTGCGACCAGGTCTGCTCGTTGCCAATATGATGTGGTCGCAATCGTTCAGGGAGTGGCAGGACGGACGCCGTCCGATTGTCGCCTCAAATCCAAGCGCTGTGCCTGCTTCCCGCCAGCGCCTAGGGCAGCGGATGGTGCGGCTAACAGGGCAGTAGTGCTGCTGTCACTATCCAGTATTCGCCGACTCTTGAGGTGTACCCAAAAATAAACAACGCGCGAACGGACCAATCCGTTCGCGCGTTGTTTAAAGGCCTTCAGGAGGCCGCTAATTTATGTGGCAGACGTGAATTCTATTCAGCGGCCATTGGGTGTGCGTGCTCTTCTGCTGGAGCCTCAGTGACACCACCAGTGGAGCCGTCCTCGAAACTGTCGATCATGCCCAGAGCGTGCAGATACGTGGCAAGGATCGCATCTTCTTCGTCGCGATCGTCTTTGGATTTTTTGCGCAGCCTCAGGATCTGTCGCATCACTTTGATGTCGAAGCCGACGGCTTTGATTTCCGCAAATTTATCGCGCATATCGTCCGAGATGGCTTTTTTCTCTTCCTCGAGACGCTCGAGTTGTTCGACGTACTGGCGCAACTGAGTTTGCGCGGCACCTTGTAGTGCGGTCATGGTCTGATCCCCGCTGTTACTTCCACAAACACCGGCACGTTCTGGTGAGCGCGCCGTTACACTATGCGGCACCTGAATGCACAGGAGGCCGCAGCGTGAATGAAGATGGAACGGGTCTGCCAGCACGAATGTCTGGCAGCAAACTGGACGAAATACTATTACGCGTCCCGCACCTTAGGCCGACAGATTTAGCGCGGGTTCCGGGCGGCATCAAGGCTGACCAGTTGTATCGACGAAGTTTTCCCCGTTGTGCACCGATTTGCTCACAGGGCGCTCCAACCAGCCATTCATTAATTTGCATGGCTCTGATTGTGCGCAAGGAATCCACAATCAATGCTTGTTTTGATCAAATGCCTTGAGTTTGTCGGGGCCGGCTTCGGTCTGGTATTTGGCTTTCCATTCAGCGAACGGCATGCCGTAGATCAATTCGCGTGCGTCATCCTTGGAGAGCTCTGTGCCGCCTTCTCGGGCCGCGTCGGCATACCAATTCGAGAGGCAGTTGCGGCAAAAACCTGTCAGATTCATCATGTCGATGTTCTGCACGTCAGTGCGCTCACGCAGATGAGAGACGAGCCGGCGGAATGCGGCTGCTTCAAGCTCAGTCTGGGTCGGTTTGTCGCTCATGTCAGTTTCCTCAATTCGAACCGAATAACCGGCCAGTTCTTTGGTGGCTAGATGCTCTGGATAGCATATGCCAGTACGGACAGGCTGGATATACTGACAATGTAGTGCTGCCGCCTGCGCGATCAATACTGTTGACGCCGGTTGCCATCAAACCGGAGCTATGCCGCAATTTGGGTGACGGGCTGATCAGGCGGCGTTTCGTGTCGGCTCAGTCACTTCGATGCCGTCAGAGAATTTGACGCCCTCGATGATTTTGGGCAAGTGGTTTCTTCCTTTCAATCGGCGCCACGTC
>CAJQQK010000202.1 GCA_905480435.1 uncultured Hyphomicrobiaceae bacterium
CGAGCATGTCCGGATTTTCAGGACCACAAAGAGTGGCTGCGTGTCCATGGTCGGACGCTTGATGTGTAGGCAAACGTCGGCTCATTGGTCTGGCACAGTCGATATACTCACAACAGTTCATATGAAAAAATGACGGCTCCCATATCGCTCCATATTGAGAAATCCTCTACGATTGGCGCCAATGAGCAGGGAGAACATGATGACCATTTTCGAGAACGACCAGTGGTTGGTTGACGGTGATGGAATTAGATCCAAAGGCGACGCACCAACCTACGAGATTGCGACTTCTCGTCTGTTGGAGGACAAGCGAAGAAAGAATTCATACGACTGGCCTGCCCAGATGGCAGAAAAATCTTGGGTGAACGTTCATATGTTCAATGAGGCTTATCGAGCGGCGGTAGGTAATCTTGATCCGAAAGATGTTGATTTTGCTCGCTTGGAGCAGAGCCTAGTAGATGCGACAGCTATCCGAAACAAATCATGACCATTCGGATCGGGTTGTTGCCCATCAATATCGCCAAGATGGGCTTGGACCATCGATGACGTTCATCCACGATCTCTGAGTTGTTCGATTGTGTAGAATTCTGACATGACAGTCAGTGTACATGCGGATCAGTGCTGCGAGAAATGGTGGTTTGGCGATGCCATCGAGCAAGTTACAGTGAACGTGATTTAGTACCTATATGGTACCTCAAATCGATCAAGAGACATCTGATGCTCTCGCTATGATCCCTAATGGACTGTTATGATTGCTTAAAAATGGTGGGTGATAAAGGATTCGAACCTTTGACCCGCTGATTAAGAGTTACCAGCCTGAGTACGCCATGGTGACCATATTGTGGGTAACCATTTGAAAACATTGAATTCTGGGAAATTGGGTACCACATAGTAACCGCTGCTATCCAGCGGTTTTGCTGTCCCAGTGCTGTCCCGGAGTGGTTGATGCCCAAAGTCTCGCTCACTGATCTTGTTCTGCAGAATTTGAAAGCTCCGCTAGGGGGTCGGACAGAGTATTGGGATGCATCGTTGCCCAGTTTTGGTGTTCGAGTAACAAAAAATGGAACCAAGACGTTTGTTGTTCTGATCCATCGGAACCGAAAGGCGGTTGGTCGGTATCCGGCGATGTCGTTGAAGCAGGCGCGTAGTGAGGCCAAGCGATTGTTGTTTAGTGGCCAGGCAGAAGCAGCAAGCAGTGTGCCTGCCATTAGATATCCGGATGCGGTTGAGCGATACTTAGACATTAAGCGAGAAGAGCTACGAGCGAGCACGATACGGGACTACGAGCGCATCCTACGGCGTTTTACCTTTAGTACGACCGTCGATGAAATCCGACCATTCCACGTGGCAGATGCGTTGGATGGCATTAAAGGTCAGCAAGACAAGTGTACTTCGTTCGCGGTGTTGAAGGGTTTTCTGGGTTGGTGCTGGCAACGCGAGTACTGTCCGAGCAACCCAATGCAAAACTTAAAGAAACCGAAAGTGCCGTTGGCTCGCGATCGGGTTCTTGACGATGACGAGCTTGTCGCGATCTGGCAGGCGTCTAAGGAACTCGGGAAGTTCGGGGCAATCGTGCGCTTGGTGATCTTAACGGGGCAACGTCGAGAGCAGATTGCGAGCCTACAAACCAATTGGGTGCACGACGACCATATTGTTTTTCCGCCGACTATTATGAAGAACAAGCGGGAGCATTGGTGTCCAATTGGATCGTTGGTGAAATTTACGCTGTTGGAAGTGATACCGGTCGACCAATACTATTTTTCTCCAGTCACGGCTGTGGGTCGTTCGTTTTCAGCTTGGAGTAAGAACAAAAAGAAACTTGATGCGCTGGTGCAACTGGAGCCGTGGCAGTTGCGAGATTTGCGGCGTACATGGGCAACAAACGCGTCGCGGTTAGATGTTCCGCCGCATGTGACGAGCCGTGTGTTGAGCCACACCTCACCAGAAGGCGGACTGATGAATGTATACAACCGTCACAAGTACCGCCGGGAAATGAGTGAGGCGATGCAAAAAATGAATGAACACATCTTGTCATTGATTGCCGACGATCCCACGTCTAGTGGGTCTACGTGGACGTATGTTCATGGATGACATTGCGCAATGTCTCCCAACTGGAGATTTGTGTAATGCCCATCAAAACAAACCGCTTAATCAGTCTAAAGGTCGCTATGTATCTGACCTCTTTGAGCCGAAGCGAAATTGCTCGAAAGGAAATGGCCGGTGAGTTCCCCCAACGGGTGGCCTTGTCGCCGCATCCTCGAGGGCGCAAAGCTTTCTTGGAGAGTGAAGTGCTTGACTGGGTCTGGCAGCGGATTTCTGAGCGTTCCTCCGATTGAGGGGCGAGGGGGGCAGTTCTTCGGAGCTGCCTCTTTTTTTGAGCCGAACCACGCCAGGTGGTGTCAAACATTAAAATGGTCTGTGACCTGGGCGGATGTGGCGGAGACAAGTCGATGGCGAGATCACGCAAGCAGATCGGGTACGTGTATTTTGTCCGCGAAGAAGCAAGCGGTGATATCAAGATCGGTTACACTTCGAGCCTTCCCAACTATCGGATTGCCCAGCTGGCCGCAAAGCAGGATAAGACATTGCATATTGTTGGACTGATGCTCGGCAACAAGGTGACTGAGCGTAGTGTGCATGATGATTTTGCAGAGCTGGCGTTGGGTGGGGAATGGTTTCGGTCAGGGGCGACTTTGGAGGCGTTTGTGTCAGCGCTGTCCTACGATGGCTGTCGAGAGCTGAAGGAATTAGTGGGATTGCGATTTGATCAACGTGGTCGAATGAGTAGAGTTGGAATGTCAAATACCGCGTGACAAAATGCAATTGAGTTGAGATCGATCTGGCGTTTTGAACCGACGACCCTCGCGAGGGATCGTGACCCGAATGGGCGGAGACCCGGTTGGGGCTCCGGTGAAGCGAGCTGCCAAGCGCCAGCGCCAGGCGGCGACACTGAACTAGAGCCTGACCCAAGCTTGAGCGCGGGACGCGCCTAATACACCATAGTATTCAGCTCAGTAAACTACTGAAAATACGCCATAATTGTATACTTCGGGATGTAGTTGTTCTCCAACCAAACTGGCAACAAGGAGTATCCCGATGCCACAAGATGCAGCACCAATGCAGTCTACTAAAGACCGTCCAGTCTATCGCAATCAATCCGGTTCTGTCGAAATGGCGGTGTGGGCAAACACTGTCAAAAATAGTGAAGGCAGAGAGATCACGGTTCACAACATGACGTTCGCTCGAAACTATTTCGACGACAGCGATGGGCAGTGGAAGAAATCCCAGCAATACGGTCGTCGTGATCTGGGTGACCTGAGTGCGCTCATTTTGACGGCGCAACAGTTCTTGATGAGCGATACAGCGGCGTAAAGCTGGTAGGCCGGACGCCCCTTGGGGCGACCGGCCGTTATTCGTCCCGTCTTTGATCCTGGCAATAGTGCTTGGATCAAACCGCGAGACGGAGGTTTCGATGGGAAGCAGAGAAGGTGCGACTGAGCTGGTAGATACCGTACTCGGGATGCAAAACTCTTGTTTTGGAACGCCTGCCTTTCACCGCGATGAGGCAAGTGATCGGGATTACTACCTTATGTATGATCCAGATCGAGAACTGTTTCGGGTGTCAACACATCATGGAGGCCTAGCGTCGTACGTGTTGTACTGCGAGATAGAGCAACTTCGCTCAACTGTGCGTCTGTTGGTCAATGTAACGGAATGAGTGCGGTCTAACGCAAAGACAACGGCCGGAACCAAAAGTTCCGGCCGTCTCTGTCTTGTTTTTGATCCTGGCAATGGTGCTTGGATCAAACAGCGAGACGGAGGTTTCGATGGGCGACAGTGATCGTATCCGTGAACTTAATGATGCACTTCGCCAGCAGGGTAACGGCGGCAAGATTGTCGTCACACATGGTGTTAGTGCATTGTCCGGGGAAGGGCAGAGTAGAGTGATGCAACTGCTGCGCGCCTACAACGACTTCGGCGAAGAAAATGACCCACACAAAGAACACGACTTCGGAGCGTTTGAGTGTGAAGGTCATCGCATTCTTTGGAAGATCGACTATTACGACAAGACTGAAGAATTCGGGTCAGAAGACCCAAGTGATCCGGAGCAGACACATCGCGTCCTGACCGTGATGTTAGCTGAGGAGTACTGACGATGCAGGCACTTGAAGAGGCAATGGCATTCTCGCGGGAGATGATCAAGGACGACCATGAATTGGTGCCTCGGTTTGATATCACCTGTGAGGATGGTGTAACGACGATCTTCGTGCAGGTGCCCGATGACATCAAAGCCCGCGAAGAACGTATGTCACTCGTCCAAACCTACATGAAGGTCAAGCTTGCGACGTCGTTTGTTTTTGCGACAGAACTGGCAGAGCCAGATGCCCATATTGCGGCCTATGTTGGTCGTGACCAAGTGGTTTGCATGTTGCAGCACATCAAGCGCAATCCGGTGTCGTTTGGCTCAGTCGAACAGTTGTCACGAGACCAGATGGGTAAAGACATACCAGGCATGTTGCCATGTAAAACAGATGCAGTTTCCAGGTTGGAAGTTGCAGAGGTTGAGGCGATCATCCGACACAATGATGGTTTGCGATTTGGATGATAGGCAAGGCGCCAAAAGCCGGTGGGGGTTCCACCGGCTTTTTTCATGCGAGCTACTTAAGTAGGCCTATGATGAACAGTCCGGCTATGCCGACCAAGACTACGAAGAGGACACCTAAGAGAGATTGGTGCAATCGTTCTGCCGAAGGGCTTGAACCGTTGTCGTCCCTGAAGATGGCTTTGGACATCCAGGCTACTGTTGTTTTTTTTGCTGATGCGTTGCGGTCATAGACAATGAGAGCAAGACAAGCACCAATAGCAGCAATAGGAATTAGTAGAGTTATCAGGTTCATGTTTAGTAGATTATACACTAGTCATTTACTTCGTCAGTTTGCTTGCCAAGACCTAGGTCAAGCGCCCCTTGACGAAGTGAGGTAGTGAGGTCGTAGAACGCTCCAACTTGTTCACCGAGAGCGCCAGGTAGATGCATACTGGCGGTGTTCATTATTGGTGCAGTCCAGGTGTTAGCGTCAGCGACTTCGAAGTCAGAGTAAGTTGAAACCATTTCTGGGATTGATCTTAGAGCGTTATATGCACCGTACTCATAGGCAGCTGCGCCCACACCCATCTTACCGATGTAACTGATGCCAACACTTCCGTAGTGGATAGTTGCCATGTTCGCCACTCCGGCAGCCATAGGGATGGCGGAGGCAGCTCCAGCAACGCCAACAGCTAGACCGGCGGCTTCAGGATTTGAAACGGCTTTGTTCCACAAAGCACTTTCAGAAGTCATTTGGTACGCGGCTTGATCAAAATCAGACCTGCTGATCATTTGCTGGTTGGGGTTGAATAGGCGTTGTCCTGAAATCATTCTATCAATTGTCCAATTTTCAACTGGCTGAGGCAACTCCCCATTCGGGTCGTCATACTTCAGGGGATTGTTGCGAGCATACCCATACGTATTGAGCAACTGAGGATCATTGATGATGGTCGTCAGGTCTTTGAAGACGTAAGGATCAACAGAGGAGAAGCGACCGGTATCCCCGTCGTAGTATCGAGCCTTCATATAGATTTCGCCTGTTTCCTCATCGTAATCATGCCCGGTAAATCGCTTCAGCTGATTATGCGTCGCACTCTGCACATCAACTCGTTCAGCACCATACGGGTAGTACCCTAAAGCCTGAACGGTACCTGCATTCTCATCCGTCATCACATGCGTTGAACCAAGATGATCAAGGTGCGCGTGGAAGATTTCAGCATCGTTGCCTGAGCCTTCGACTGTCGCGACCAGAGTGTCCCCAGCGTAGATATGTTTGGTGATCTCGCCGTCAGCTACTTCATACAAACCATTCACATACACGGTAGTGGTCGTAGCATTGCTCGATCCACCACCGCCAAGTGTGGTCATGGTGAAGTCATCAAGATCTTGGCTTGAGACATCGTTGCCAGAAGTGATGACCGCTCCCATACCAAGTCCACCGTAGCCAGCAGATGTGATGCTGGTGTCGGTTGCAGAGAGAAGGGTAGTGCCATCGTCTTCAAAGCTGATCGATGAGCCATCACAGATCATGGTGACAGTCGAACCATCCGCAATGTCAGTCGTACTGCTATCAAGCTGTGTCCACGTGCCACTCACTCGTTTATATAGAGCGCTGTCGCGTTCATTCCATTCAACGGCATACATGTTGTTGGCGTCTTGGATGCGGCAAGCAAAGATGTTGGTGTCGTCGTTGGTGTCACCATCAACTTGCAAGACTGAGAGTTCCACATCAGCGTGCGTTGCCTGGCTGTTGGTGCGGTAGAGACCACCATCAGAGCTGCTGCAAGAAGATGGGCCAGCAGAAAGTTCGCCGTCACTGACGTCAAGCTCGATGTCGCAGCTTCCGATGTTAATCAGATGCGTCCAACCACCGCCAACGTTTGGTGTGTGTTGATCAAGCGGGAGATCGCTGCTGTCATCGAAGGCATCAGAGAATTCCAGGCTGCCAGAACCACCACCAGCTGTAGTTTCAACGACATCTTTGCTAACACGCTGACCAGTATGGTCATAACCATAGGTGGTGGTGCTGTTGCCAGTACCAGCAGTGCGTAATTCATTACGATACGTCCAAGTGTTCTCCTGGCCGTTGTAGGTGAGGTTGTTTCCGTTGGCATCATACGTGAGAGGATCACCGTCAATAGAAGTCGCGGCGTGAGGATTTGCTTTACTGGTACCTTCGTCTCCTTCGTAGAGATAGTCACCAATGTCAGACTTGTTCAGTAGATTGCCAAGTCTGTCGGGGTCGTAGGTTCTGTTGAATGGATTAATCCCGCCAACTTGGATGGCCGTTAGAATACGATCTCGATCATCATAGGTAGCGGTCGTTGTGGCATCGCCGGTTGAGAGAGAGCGATCAACTATTTCCAAGAAGTTGTTGCCAGCATCTTGTAGGTAGCTGAGCCATTGCAGTTTCTTTGGAGTGCTTGGGGGCGGGGGAGTACCGGCCGCCAAACTGAAGGTGGCTGTTTCTGAACTCCATGCACCAGCGGCATCTTCATCATCCCAGAATTTGATGCGCCAGTAGTAGGTGGTGCTGGAAGCGAGTGCGGTACCACTGTATTCAATCACCGGACTGCGATTGCCTTCAGTGGTGTTGGTCATGGCTTGTTTGCCACTGTTCCAAACAGGATTGGCAAAGCTGGTCGAAGTTGACACTTGGATGCGGTAATTACCGGCAACATCACCACTGTCAGGGTCGTTGAAGATGGCTGAGAATTCTGGCGTGCTATCTGTAATGTTCGTTGGATTGGTTTGCACTTCAGCTTCCAAACTAGTTGGTGCCGTTGGTGCGCTGTTGCTGCTTCCGCCAGCAGCGAGTGAGAAGGTGGCGGTTTCAGTGCTCCACGCACCCTCGGTGTCATCGTCGTCCCAGAACTTGTAGCGCACGTAGTACGTGGTTGAGGAAGCTAGCGCTGATCCGGCGTAACTGACGGCAGCAGAACGTGAGCCTTCGTTTAAGGCACTCATGCTGGTCTTACCAGAGTTCCAAATTGGAGAGGCAAAGTTGCTGTTGTCATCTACCTCGATGCGGTAGTTGTCAGCTTGATCGTTGGTGTCCGGGTCGTTGTATACGGCGGTGAGCTCAGGAGTGCTGTCAGTGACGTTGGTTGGGTTCGTTGAACCTTCCGTCTCGATGCTCGTTGGCGCAGTTGGAGCTCCGTTTCCGCCCCCTCCGCCAGTGGAGTAGGTGATGTAGATCGAGTACTCGTTGTTGTCATGGTACGCCGAACCAAGGTCTTCGGGAGTATCGAAGCTGTTGGTGCTGTCTTCATGACCTTGGTTAGTAGCACCACTGTCGTACTTAAGCCGGACACGGCTGCTGTCTGAGACGACGCCCAGAATGTAGTCGGTGCTGGCTGATAGAGTGGGAGCAGTTGCAAAGGTTGGTGTTTTCCACGCGCCAGTCGTGTTGCAGTTGACGGCGTTAGAAACACCATTGGACACAATGTCGAGTGTGCTGTGGTCGACGATTACCGCTTTGACGTCATAGTTACTCGTTGAAGTGAAACAGTAGACATCAAGGCTATCAAAGGAGCTGTAGTCACTTGGTGTGGTGAACAGTGAGCCTCGGAAGTCTCGGGAGACAACAGATTGGTCGCTGCCACCAACGGTGGTGTATCCGAAGGTTGGGTCAACCAAGACCGGGTATGTTGCTTTGTCTAAGAAGTCGCTCGGTACTGTGACTGACAGTTCACCGTTCTCATATTCAAGCTCACCCCAGACCTTGTTGCCGTCAGCATCCTTGATGCTTGGCCGCAAGATGTGGAAGACCTTCTGACCATCTTGATAGACGGCATAACTGCCGACGATGTTTTCTGGCCGGGTGCGTGAGACTTCGTCAGTTTCGTCATCAACACATTCGGTTTCGGTACAGGTTTCTCCTTCGCTTGGTTCTTCTGAAAGAGCTGGCTGGTAGTAGAAATCTAGGTTGTCATCTCCTTCAAGCGGGAAGAAGAATTCTTCTTTCTCTGGTCGCTCGGTGAGCAAGACTTCAAGCTCAAAGCCGCCGTTTTCCATGTACTCGCCAGCCGGTAATTCATAGGCGTGGAGTTCTTGTTTGGCGTCTTTCCATTTGATCTTGTCGGCTTTGTCGTCGTACTCGGCGGGTGCATCAATGTCGTCATAGCGGACAGCGATCGTTGCGGCGTTGCTAGTGAGTGAAACCGCACCTGCGTCTTTCTCGATCTTGGCTTTAGCCTTGTTGTTGAGCTTCAGTTCGAAGGTGTCGCCTTTGTCTTTGTACTTGCCGGTGTCTTTGGTCTTGGACTTGGTTGAGGCCGGTTCATCGGTAATCACGTCTGGTGTTGTGGTCTTGGTAGTGCTGGCTTTTTCAAGAGCGACGACAATTTCATCTGCTTCTTCAATGACGATAGCAAACTCTGTGGTAGTCGCTGTCTCGACAACGGGTTCAATCGGTTCTGGTACAACCTCCTCATTGACGGTTGTTGACGCGGCTGCACTGAAGAACGCTTGCTCAATTGTTGCGTGTTCAAGACCAGCCCCACCCATGCCTGAAGACGTGGCGGTTTCGATGAGCGTGAGTTGGTACTCTTTGGTGTCATCAAATGTCTTGGTAGTTACAACACCGTTCTGATGCTCTTGGCGATTAACTGGGCCATGCTCGGCGTAGTCGAAGTCATTGATGATGGTGGTGAAGGTGGCACCGTCTTCGCGTTGTTTGATATCTTCCAGTTTGCCAGCGTCGTTACGGGTGAATTTCACCTCTGATTTATCGGGGTAGATGGTGAGGGTTTCATTGTCCTGGCGATCACGCTCGAATTCTGTGGTGTATGTAGTGCCAAGAATGGTCTTGGTTTCGGCACTCGTCGCACCACTGTATCCGTAGCGATAGGCGAAAACAGCATCGGTTGAGGTTGCGGAGCAGAGCCTGCCAATACCATTCTCACAAGTGTCGTAGCCACGGGCAATTTCAACTCCGGCGGTACCGAGATTGTCGGTGGCGGTGTTGCGGTTGATGGCGTCGTGCGGCGTGACAATGGTTTGGCCGTTAGGGTTAGTGGTGGTGCCAGTGTTGCCAGCCAGGTCTGGCTCGAACGTCCAAACTCCAAAGGTGGTGTCGGCTGGGCTGTGCAAATCCTCGAGTTCAATACGATCACCACGACCGTTGTAGCCGAGGCCACGAACGTTAAGGTCAGCGTCTGTGATCTTGATGAGAAGATCATCGACGCGCCAGGCGTAGGTGGTGGTAGCCGTGTCGGAGCCATTGTGTTCAACCACTGTTTCAAGGCGGTTGAAGGCGTCTTTGATGTGGTCGGTTAGATTTCCGAGCTTATTGGTGACACTTTCTTTCCACTGGTCGTAGGCGATGTATTCCGTGCCAAGCGCGGAAATAATTTCAACAGGTCGCTTCAGCGCGTCACGGACGTACTCGATGAGCAAATCAGCGTCAGTCGTCGCAGCGGTTCGGGCCAGGCCGGTGCCCGCATACGGTAAGCTGGTTGCTTCGATGTTGCGCAGAGCATCGTAAATGGTGTCGGTGACGATGTAGCCGGTCTCGGCTTCTTTGCGCGTCTGAATTGGATCACCAAAGCCATTGAGATAGGTCTTGGTGCCTACACGATTAGAAGCGTCGAGGTAGTCTTCGCGGTAAATCGCAAATGAACCACGGGTGTCGGTGTACAGGATGTCACTCTTCTGCACCCGTGCGCCAGTTTGCGGGTCAGGGCCAAATTCAGCGGTGAGGCGGTCTAGACCGTCAAGCTCACGCTCATCGGTGATGCCATTGGCATCAGTTTGAATAACCCACTCTCCAGATGAGTAGTCATAGGTGCGGAAGACCGTGTGTCCGAGCGCATTGGTCGTGGTGGCTGGATACAGATCGTAGTCATCGTATTCGTAAGTTTCAGCGTGACCGCGGGGGTCAATAGTACTCGTTGGTTGCCCTTTGGTGTTATATGCCGTGGTGGTTTCAGCATAGGTGGTGCCGGAGAGCCAAACAGCGACCTTCGTGAGATTGCCTTCATCCACAATGCCGTGAGCTAGGTTGTCGTAGTAGAGCTTGGTCTCAGTGACTTTGGTGCCAGCGTTGTCTTTGAGAGTGACGCTTGAAGGAACAACCACGCCGGCGGAGCTGGTGGCGTAGGTGTATTCGGTGGTGCCGGTGTCGCCAGTAACGTCGGTGAACGTGCCGTCGGCATTTCCATTTACTTCACCGTACTCGGTGTGCGTTTCGACAGCACCATCGTTGGTGTCATAAACAAAGGCTTCGGCTGCATCCTTATGATCCGCGTCACCATCATAATGTTGGGTGAGGCTGCTGGTTAGAAGAGAACTGGTTGCTGCTGAACCGTGTGCGTAGTCGGTGAATGTGTTGCGTTCCCGGGTATAGATATTGTTTGAGCTGTCTTCAACGGTGCGCTCATAGACCTTACCGATTTTGGCGTAGCTGTCGGTTGGTTCGTTGCCGGTTTCACCATTGCCTTGGTGGTACTTGGTAGTGAGGATGGTGCCATCGTCTTGGGTTTCGATGATGGTGCCAAAGCCAGCGAAGCGGCGGTCAGTTGGGGAAGTGAAATAGTAGTCACCGTCCTGGTGCTCATAGGTGGTGGTGCCGATGGTGCCAAAGCCATCGTCTGTCACCACACTCGATACCACTACATGCACGCCAGGCATTCTGTTTGAGGAATGTTGTTGGTGGGCTGATTGGTAATTGATTTTCGTGACGGCTCCTTCAGCGGCGTTGACCTTGATCATCTGACCATGCGGCGGCTTGTTGTTGATGAACACGCCGTAGTTGGTATTGGTTGGATGGTAGCTTCCGTTTTGGGTGGTAGCTGGGCCAGCAATCAAATCATCAACGCCCGTTTTGCTCAGATCGATAGCGGTTTGCCGGTAGCCAAGGTCAGTGCCGGAAAGATCAGGTTGGGGAAGTGCTGTATTTGGTAGCCGAGTTGAGGTCGCCAGGCCGTAGGCAAGCCAGATGTGATAGTCGTTGTTGGTTTCATCGTTCTCTTGGATACCCTCGGTGTGGATCTCATCGAGATAACCATCACCATCGAACTGACCAGAGAACATATGGTCGTAGTAGTCGTCGTGGACGATATTGCCGGTAGCGTCTTCGGACCAAACGTAGCTTCCGTCTTTGATCCACGTGTTATCTCCCTGACCAACCCAGAGACCAAATTGAGGGTCGGTTGGGTCTTGTGTTTGTGAGGTTGGTACGTGGCGGTAATCAACAATGCCGTCGTTGGTGTAGTCTCTCCAACTGACGCCAGGGCCACGCAACGGCATTTGATCGCCCTGATCATCCATTGGTAATTCGCTGTCGTCGTCGCGTGTCCAAGAACAGTCACCGTCGTTGGTGAAGACACCAAGCGCTTTATGGACTGGATCGTAGAGATGGCGGTCAGTTTCTAGACCGTAGATAAGTTCAGCCAGGCCATCCCTGCCTGTATCAAGCACAACCAGCACGGAGCTATTAAAGGTGGCTTCGCCTGGTGCAGTAGGGAGTGTACAGGATGTATCAAGTGACCAATCAAGGTTGCCGTCGTCATCGTAGACACCGTAGCGCATGTTGGTGACTTCGTTTTCCTCAACCGAGATTGAGTGAATAAATTCAACCACACCGTCTCCATCAATCTCACCGGCATGGGTGTCGTCATAGGCACTGGTGAACAGTTTGTATGCACCGTCAGTCGCTAGACTTGCTGCAGAAGTAGCTGTCCAGTTGGTGCTGGTGGCACTGTGTTCCCAGACACCGAAACCAGCGGCAGTCTGGTCTTGACCGTTGTCAGGAACGCTGAAGAATTCAGGTCGGCCGTCATCGTCAGCATTGGCAAAAAAGTTTCCACCGCCCCAAAGGTCGAGTGAAGCACCACTGGATTGACGCGGAAGAGCTGCATTCGGGTCGCGTGTCCAGGTGTCGGTTTCGACTTCATGGGCGTAGGTGAATTCCTCGGTTGGTAGGATGGAGCCGTCAGCCACACCATCGACGTAGCCGGTAGGTTTGATAGTTTTGAGGTGGCCTTGGCTGTAGGTGAGGTCGTAGTGACGAGCGAGCTGGCCGTCTTCTTTGATGTTGATGCGGGTAATTTCGCTTTGGGTCTCTTGGGCAAATCCTTTGGCATATGAAACCGGGGTGACGCTGCGTGAGCTGGATGATGTGATGAACTCAACCGTGAATGGGTTAGCGTCATCTACATAAGCAACTTCGTCAGGATAAATTTGCCCGGCGTGTTTGGCGTAGGTGTGGTTGATTTTATTGCCGTTGGTGTCAATGACTTGCTCAAGGTGCCAGGTATGAATACGGGTGCCGTCACTAGGGTCATCTAGGCGGGCCTGGCTGGTGGTACCAAAAATGAAGCGGGTACCATCGTCTTCGGTGAATGAAAAAGCGTCACCGTCCCGCTCGTAGATGCGGAAGTCTCCATTTTCAGTTCGGGCGTGATAGACGTCGTTCCCTTGATCAACGATCTCTCCATCAAGTGATGACCCAAATTCATTGCCGGAGTAGTCGTATCCAGTTTTGTTGAGGCGGTAAATGTATGGGACAGATACTGACCAGCCCTCACCAAATGGTGAGTACGGGTCTGCTTGGTTGCTGGCGTAGTTGAGGTTGAGGTCTGGTGTGAGGCCATTGCGACCAGGCGGCAGTTCAAGCTCATAGGCATAACGGTAGGAACCATCTGCTGCTGTATCTTGTGCCGTTGATTGCGGTGAGTTGTGGTTGGTAGGGGAAACGAAATCGAGCGGTATGTCCTCGGTGCCTTGAGCGGCAAACGCCGGAGCGATTGGTTGTATTAAAAGGATGAGCGCAAGCAGGCTCGTGATGCAGCGGGTAAAAACTTTATACATAGGCGAAACTTAGACGTGATAAATCAACTACCGTCGGGCATTGATGTTTCGCTGTATGTGCAGTTGTACAAAAAGTGAGTGGCTAGCTCGTGCTCTTACATAGGCTTACAAAAAGCCCGCCACCAAGAGAGACCCGAAAGCCTCATACGTCAGTTTCCCAACGTAACCTCAAGCAGCCCTGGTGACGGGTTCTTTGGTCTTGAGGTTTTCACACCATATCGACGAGCGGGTTAGGTGGTGCGCCCATTATACATGACTGTGTCGAAGTGCAACTTTCGCTGGTCGGTCGACCGACTGTTGCGGCTGACGACTTGAGTAGACCACTGCCACCACACCACAACTGTTATAAAGTAAAGATAAAGTCTCTCAGAGAGCGAGCAGCTGTATCAAATAGCGTGGCGAGACTGCTGACATCGACCTGAGAGCACGTTTGCTCCCCGCTTTTACATATATATGAGTAAACAATGACGAGCTTCACTCACAAACCAACAGACTTGCCTGGGGGTGATCCTGAGAAAGACCGAGTTGTCGTCGTTGATGGCCGTTCAATTGGCAGAGTGGAGTTAGTCGAGGTTGGTCAGCAGGAAGGCTTGTGGCAGTGGGCGTGCTTTTGGGTAGGGACAGATACGAGCGGTACTGCCGAGAGTTTGAAAATAGGGTTGAACGAAATCAAAATCCGTTGGTCTGAGGAAGCTCGAAGCCAGCTGCCGCCGGAGCCTCCGCGTTGGAACCGTGGGACATGGTGATGATCTCGATGTAGTTACATATATATATGAAGCAGCTGGCGTTGCGCATGTCGTTACTTACGGAACTGATTGTGCTCGTCTGTGTATCGCTTCACCAAATTGTTGTGTCCTTCGATGGCGGCGTTCCACGAAGGCCAGTGTTCGAAAGTAATTGGCCCGTCGTTGCCCCAGACGTGGGTGAAGAACAATAAAATTTCCCCTGTGTCAGCATTTTCAACTTCGGGGATACCCTCAAATTCGGTGGTGATCGTAACGTCACCGATTTGATCTTCTCCTACAAGCCGGGCATCTTCGTCACGGTAGAATTTCGCCCAGGCGTCGTCGCCAGCGAGCACTGGTTGTTTGTCGTTGTTAAGAACGTAAAGTTCGCCAGGGAACTGATGGATAGCTTCTTTGATGGTGGCTTCAGTAGCTCGGATTGCGTCTTGGTCGATACTCATCGCGGACATTATATCATCGCAATGGCAAGATTGTTGTTCCGCATGTCGTGACTTATCTCCATTTGACCGTCATCACAAAGACGGCAGCCAGCACGCCTATGCTGAGCCACCAGATACTGTTGGCAAACTCGTCAGACATTAAATCTCTAAAAAGGTAGTGGCCTAACAGACCCAAGACGACCACTGGCCAAAACCAGTCACGCTTATTCATCATCGCTTACCCGCTGCACCGCAGTCTAGTTTGAGGCGTGCCTAAAAGGATCTAAATCGAGGCAGAGCTTAGACGTCCCGCTCTCGATATGCTGTCGTCAAGGACTGCGAACAGCGGGGCTGGCCAAGCTACGCGCGCCTTACTAGCGTCGGTGGCGACCTCGCGAACTCTAATCGCACTGGCGGTGCCATCAGAAGCCAGTTCCTGGTATGTAGCTAGCATCTCTTGAATGAGGATATTGACCTGGCGCTTTCGAGCTGCCTCGCTCGAAATGGCACCGCCGAGGTACATCGTGGCGAGCAAGAGGATCAGCACGAAGAGGATCATCGATCCAATCGCCAACCAGCTAGCCACATTCGGGTCGATGAACTGACCAAGATAATATACCGAGAGGGCGGCGAGGCCAACTAGTATGCCGCCTGTTACGCCGACGAACTTCAAGTAGCCCCAGAAGGGATGTGGCGAGATGAGAAGTGTTGGGTTCGACGGGTTGAACTCAAGTGTCGCCTTGGCCTTTATCCCAAAGGCCTCATCCATGTAGCCGTAAAGCTCCAATGCGATCAGCACATCCACCAGCACCCAATCGAAGATCTCCGAACGATAGGGAAGCTGCAGATACTCGGTCGCAATCCGTTCTATCTCATGCCGCTCCATGTACGGGGTAGTTTCATTTCTTACGTGGTTCTGGGGAATGGTCTCGTGTTCCCAGAAATTGTAATTGTTCCATCGCCTGTTCCAGGCAATTTCCGATGACGGTGATGTTCGTGGATCGGATAGTGCGAACTGGAGCCCACGGATAATCTCTATGGCTTCTTGCGCAAGTTCATCGACCAACGTCTCCACACTGGCGCCGATCGTAACGGCGTGCGCGGAGGCTGCATCAACCATCTCTATGATCAAACGGTGAAGAAGCGAGCCCACACAAGCGGACATCTTCGCAGGGTCTGTTAGGCCCTCCAAATGTCGCTGTACAACCAACCGGCAAACTTCTCGGCGTTGACTGTCGGTCAACTCCCTGACAGGCGTCGAGTAGTGTTCTTCGATGTCAAACATGGAACCCTCGAAAGACCAATTGGAACATTTCATATGCATTGGGAACGGGTCTGTAGTTGACAATAGCTCATGCCTAACGCCAGTTCGAGTGGGCCGCCTTGTTTTGTTCGTCGGTGATGGAGTTTTACGCAGACGATGTTCCGCAACTCGTGAGTTGCGGAACAGTAAGATGAAGCGGTAGATGCAACGCGTACTTGTTCCGCTTTACCGTTCCGAAACGTGGTTCACGCAGAAAGTTCGCCTGATAGTGCACCAAAATCGGCTCTCATGGCGTCCGAAAACGCAGCGTCAGTCTTGAGCAGGTGAACGACAAGAGCCTCGTACTGCCGTTGGCCGGTGCAGTGGAGCATCCTGGCAATAGTGGCTCTAACGCCTGTCTCCCTGATTTTGTAGTGTTTGAAAATTGCTTCGATATCGTCTGAACTAACAAGCGCCTGAAGCGCAGCAAGGTCATCATCTATCTTTGGGTCAATCGAAACGGTCGACGGTGTAGCCACACCGGTAGCAATTTCCCGTCGGCTGGGTAGTTGACCGAGAACAGCGCCACGAAGACGACCAGCGACACGATAAGAGACCAAATTACGCTGTACGTCTGGGTTGCTGAGCAGCGCCAGACAGGCTTTGTCGACTGAGGGAAGCAGGGCAGCGGGGTCGCCGCCATATATAGGACACTGATAGTTCGCGACTGCTGTTCGAGCTCGCTCGCCGTAGTAGAGTGCTTCGACAGAATGAACCGACAGGGCGTAGATACCACCTGCTTCGAGGGCTACTATATCAGCACCCTCTTCAAGTTTTTGGTCGCGGTCGACGATGCCGAAGGCTTCAACCCAATGCTCTGTTACGGTGTTCCGTAGACCATTGACGGCAGCTTCAACGTCACCATTTGACCCAACCGAACGAATTGAGACACCGGGGAACAGTGCGCTGTAGATTGGCTGGTCGAGTGTTTCAGGAGCACCCTCAGAGAAGACGATTTTTCGTCTGGAACCAAGGACGATGCGACGCATATCGTCAGGTATGTCCTGGGCGTCATCGAGGAGGTCAAAATCCCAACTGGCGACCACGTTGTTTTGAACGTCCACCGCACGCAGCAACATGATGGGGTGCATTGGCATTGCGGTTACAAGTTCGATGTCGTGAGTTGAGACGACAAAGGCACAGTCATTTCGCAATGCAAAAAGGGATGACAGTAAAGGAGCAGAAATCGATCGCTCAAGATGTCGTTCAGGCTCATCAATGAGTAGCAACGTGCCAGGCTCGGCAAGCAAGACTTCAGTGATAAGCAACAGAGCTGCACGTTCTCCATCGGATAATTTTTGAATGGAGAACCATTCGGTCATATCGTGGCTGGCCACGAAAACTCCACCGTTGTTCTTGACCTCAAACGTCAACGTCCCTTCGCTGAGGATGCGGTTGCAGGTTGTTAAAGTCTGAGGATTTTTTTGGTCATATTGAACAGCATCGGCTGTTTTACCAGCCGCGACGAAGGCAGCGATGTCTGCATTTCGCGTGGCTTCAGATTGGTGAAGTTTGAATAGTGAACCTCCCCCGTTGAAGTGGTCCGACTCAAAGTATGGGTATTGACCCGGAGGAGGACAGAAAATGGGTAAGAAACACAAACCGGAAGAGATCGTCGTGAAGCTGCGCCAAGTGGATGTGCTGACATCGCAGGGCAGTACGGTTGCCGATGCGATCCGCCAGATCGGCGTGACTGAGATTACGTATTATCGATGGCGGAAAGAGTTTGGCGGCCTGCAGACGAACCAAGTGCGGCGGATCAAGGATCTTGAGCAAGAGAATGCGCGTCTTCGTCGGGCCGTGTCGGATCTGACGATTGATAAGATGATCCTGTCGGAGGCATCAAGGGGAAACTACTAAGCCCTTCACGTCGCCGGGCATGTATAGATCATGTCCGGCAAACGCTGGATGTTTCCGAGCGCCGCATTTGCCAGGTGCTCGGCCAACATCGTTCAACACAACGCAAGCGACCTCACGAGCGAGCGGATGAAGAGCGGCTGACAGCCGACATCATCGAGTTGGCTCGTCAGTATGGTCGTTATGGCTACCGCCGGGTTGCTGAACTACTCAGGCGGTCCGGCTGGCACGTCAATGATAAACGTGTTGAACGCATCTGGCGACGTGAAGGGCTAAAGGTTCCGTCTAAACAACCGAAACGCAAGCGCTTGTGGTTCAACGATGGGTCATGCATTCGGCTGCGCGCTGAACGTCCGAACCACGTCTGGTCTTATGATTTTATGGAGGATCGTACGCATGATGGTCGTAAGATACGCATGCTCAATATTGTCGATGAATATACGCGTGAGTGTCTGGCGATCCGTGTCGACCGGCGTCTCAACAGCACCAGCGTTATCGATGTGCTTACGGACTTGTTCATCCTGCGCGGTGTGCCAGGGCATATTCGTTCCGACAATGGCCCGGAGTTCGTCGCCAAGGCCGTGCAGGCATGGATCCATGCGGTCGGCGCGAAGACGGCTTACATCACGCCAGGCAGTCCGTGGGAGAACGGATACATCGAAAGCTTCAATGCTCGCGTGCGCGACGAGCTGCTCAATGGTGAGCTGTTCTACAGCATGAAGGAGGCGAGGATCATTATCGAAAGTTGGCGGCGTCATTATAATGGTATCCGACCTCACTCATCACTCGGATACAAAGCACCAGCACCAGAAGTGTTCGTGCCAAGCTTCGCCGCGTGGCCGTCTCCGCCCTATGGGTCGGCTCCGACGGCCCCGCTAGATCTAGCCATACGGCCAACGCTGAACTAACATTCAAACTGGACCACTGGATGGGGGCTGATCAGGTTTCCAGATTTAGCCGCCATATGGCGGCGATTAGCAGCAGTCGGTTGCTTCAATATCTTATTGTTCATCGGTTGGTCTTATCGCCTCAACAATTTCAGGGAGGTTGGAAAGGTTGTTCTATGAGTAGAGATTGAACATCAACGCCATCATTCCTGCGTTCACAGCTACCTGGCCGATCAAGAGGCCAGCGACCCACATGGTCTGGGTGGAGAGTTTGTCAGAGACGAATTGTTTGGTGGCAACTTCTTTGGCTTCAAGCTTAGTAATGACTTCAACAAAGCCCTGAACTTGCTGGTCAGTGTAGCCGTGTTCTTTGAGAACATTAGCGGCCTTCAATGTGTCGAAAGTGATGGTTGCCATAGGGTGTTTAAGTTACAGCAAAATCATACCACGAAACGGGAAAAAGACCAGGCAATCAGCCTAGTTGGAAAGATATGACACATCCTCGCCTTTGAGGTTCAGGTAACGCAGCGTCGGGTGGTACGGATTGTTTTCGTACTTGGCGATCGACTGGCGGTCTGAGACCTTGGTGAAGTTGGGATGGATGTTGAACAAGGTCATTAAAACTGGGCCAAGGGTCGACACGATGTTCTCAGCGCGTCGTGGTGTTGATGTGATGATCGTTACATCGAAAGCAGGGATCCCCAGATCGGTGACATGTCCGCGATGGCGGAAGTAGGGAATGTAGGCGAGCATTTTTTGGTAGAGCGATGTGTCTAAGAAGACCTGCATTGATTGACGGATGTTTCGACCAGGCAAGATAGTTTCGGTGCCTTCATCACTCTCAAATTTACTGAAGTGATTTTTACCGTTGTAGCGGCGGCCGATACGGCCATCGGGGATGGCGGCGACGGCAGTGTTGACGGGAAAGAGATTGCGGTGACCGGGCAATTTGATTTCCCAGTCTAATCGGCTTTTTATTTTCGATGGCTCGGGTTCGGTTCGGATTGTGCTGTAGTCCGATGGTGCGGCCAAGACATCGTGGGACATAATCTTGGGCGGGTTTTTGGGATCATAAATTGGTTGGTTGAGTTGTCGCTCAGGTGCGAATTTGAGCCAAAGATCAGCTTCGGTGTAGTGCTCGAGGCCGTCAATTTCTTTGGCGCCATCTTCAAACTGTAAGAGGGTTGTTGTGGTGGTAGCCTGGTGCTTGATGTAGTCCCATTTTCCTCGAGTATTATCTTGGGTGTATCGGGGCGTTGGCAGAGGGTCGGCAAAGAAGGCACTGTACAGTTGGACACCTAGTCGGTCTGGGCTGAGGTACGTCGGTAGTGAGCCAGGCACCCGTTTATGCACTTCAGCTTGTTGCACGGGTTCAGCAATAAGCCGCCCGTGAAAGAGGTTATAGATGATTTGGCGTAGTGCATCACGAGACAGTTCCGGGTGTCGGGATGCCAACTGGTCTTTGCGAATAAGTGGGTGACGGCAGATGTCTCGGAGGATATAGAGCAGCCTAGAGGTAATCAGGAAATTTGGCGCTGTTTCTAGGCGCGTGAACCGCTTAACTCTGGTTTCGATCATACATTCATTGTTACACATCCAATAATTTGCTTGAGCTTCGCCGTTGATACCTCGAGGGCTTTTTTATGGAGGCATGACGGTCGGTCGCTGCTTGAGCAATCGCTCGAATATCTTTGATGGCTTTCATGCCTTTGGTTGAGATGGTTGACGATGACTGAGTGTTCGCAGCAGCCAACTTCTTGCGCGCGTGTTCTTTGCGTTTGCGGACGGTGGCGTCACGTTGCTCCTTGATATCTATCTCTGAGAGCGCCTGTTTTTTCGCCCATCGTAGGTAGTTTTTCTCAACCGCCTGACGCGGAGTGGTGTAGCGCTTTCGAACATAGTCGATGATTTGTTCGGCTTTGTTGTCGTTGGGAATGGTATCGAGTGTGGTACGCGCCACAAACGGTGTGCTGGGGTTTCCATCACAAAGAAGTCGGACACGAACCTCGCCCAATTCGAGGTCGGTATAGTGCTCAGCAGGGAAGCGGCCAATTTGTTTGGATAGAATTTCGGCGTCAGTTGTTGAAGAGCGGAAAGCGATGATGGTGCCAATGTTTCCAAACATCGATGCGATAAGGTCGTCACCGAGTTGGTCGATGTACTGGGTACTGGTGATGATGCCAAGTTTGTACTTCCGTGCTTCGGAGTAGGCGCTGATGAGCGCATGGGTTTTGAGGTTGTGTTGTTCATCGATGAACAGGAGATGAGGGATACGACGGCTGTATGGCAGCGCAGCTTGGTTGAGAGCCGCTTTGATGATGCTGGAAACAGCGAGAGAGCCAAGCAGTGCTGCCGGTTGGGTGCCGAGTTGTCCTTTGGAAAGTCTAATAATGAGGATCGATTTCTTGGTGATTGCGTCTGAGAATTGAAAGGCGGGTTTGTATGGCGCTAGGATGTTGCGGACGAAGGGATTGCCAATGATCTTGTCGATCTTGTTCTGGATGGGAACGATGTATTCTTCGCGACGCGTCTTGGAATAGTTCTCAAAGTTCTTCTCGAAAAAATCGCGCACGGTTTGTGATTTAATGTGCTTGATGACGGCCTTTCTATACCGAGTGTCCTCAAGCATCATCGGGATCGATAGAAATGATGGTCGCAGTTGTTCAGGAGCATCAAGAATAGCGCCAATCACGTTGCGCAAAATCCAATCCATACGTTCACCCCAGCTTTCTTCCCAGATGTGTCGCGCTGCTTCGGTGAAGTCGAAGGCGACGGTGGAGCGATCATCAGGTGCGATGTTGTAGAAGGGGTTGATCGGTAGGACGTGATCTGTGTCCATTGGATCGATGAAAACGACGTCATTACGACGCGCCAGGGGAGTGGCATTGAGCGCGTCGTGGGATAGGTCGCCGTTGAAGTCGATCAGCGTGCAACCAAATCCGTTGCGGACTGTTTTGGCGTACATCGACAGCAGGGCAGAGCTTTTTCCAACGCCGGTTTGCCCGTTGAGCCAAACGTGCTGGAAGGCGTCGGTTACGTTTAAACCGAACGGTTTGACACCGCCATAAGGTCTATCTGTTGTACCGATGTTAATGTGAAAGTCGCTCGCCATAAGGCAAAGCCAACCCGCCGCAATCTGACATGAGATGTCGGATATCTACTTTGTCAGTCTTGCCCAGAATTCCGATTTAGCCTTTCAGAAGTTGACCACTGTCGAACATGAAAAGTTGATCTGAGTAAGCACCAATCGTCGTGGCCGAACTACATCCTTCCAACCATAGAAAAGCTGCACGCGCTGATCGTGTGTGAAATTACCAGACGTGTAGCTTTTTATTTGGTTGGAAGAAGAGCTCAAGACCCAAGCTCGTAATCGAGGTTGGAGATCGGTGTGAAACGTGGCTGGCTTTGACTTACCGCCGCGCTGAAGAGCAAAAGATCAGATAGGCTCAATATACCGGGTCATTTGATTTACTGGCTGTAAGCTATCCACATTCGCTGGTTGGCACATAGAGAGCGGGGAGCGTCAAGTCCTCGAGCTGCAAACGGAATGATATTCTGCATACGGACATTAGTTCCACTTGCAGAGAGAAAAGGATCATTCCGATGGCAAGATTTGACGTGGACTACCCACATGTGCGCGAGAACGCCGACATTGCAGCGGTGCTCGCGCACTATAACGTTGAACTCCAAGGCGATGGTGAACAACGTAAGGGGCTTTGCCCCTTTCACGATGACACCAAACCGTCTCTGAATGTGAACGTGACAAAAAATGTCTTCAAGTGTCACGCATGTGGCAGTGGGGGCAACATCATCAAATTGGTACAGCTGATCAATACTAGTTTGAGCAACCCAAGGCTGGCGGCGCTGCAGATCGCTGAGATAAGCGGCATTGGTGCCAGGCCAGGGGCTGAACCGCCAACGGTGTCGGCACCTCGGTTAGGTAAGACAGTAGCAAAGGCAAAACCGGAGTTGGAAAATGTTCCGGAGGCCGATGCTGAGACAGCGGTATCAAAGAACGCTACCCTGGAAGCCGTTGATGGAAAGCCATTCAATCGGCCGCTGACATTCAAGTTGAAGTTGGCACCAGTCGTTGAAGGTGAGGACACCCAAGCCAACCAGTTTCTGGAGGCTCGTAACATTCCATACGAACGGATTGAAGAGCTGGGAATTGGTGTTGGTCAAAAAGGTTCGATGACGAACCGATTAGCGATACCTGTCCATAATAAAGATGGTGATCTCGTAGCGTACTGTGGTCGAGACATTGGTTTGCTCGATGACCCAGAGGAACCCAAGTATAAGTTTCCCGACAAGTTCCAAAAACAGTTGGAGCTCTATCGTTGGCATGTTGCCAAAGAGTTTGATCAGGTCGTCGTCGTCGAAAGTTTCCTGACGGTGATCAAGCACGGCGCTGTGGCTGCGAGTTGTGGATTTGGGTTGGTGTCCGTGATGGGCACGGTCATCTCCGACGAACAAGTCGCTTTGCTCGCTGACGCTAATCCAAGCGTACTGGTTTGTTTTGACGGCGATGATGCCGGTCAAATGGGAGCACTTGTTGTTGGTGGCCTGATAGCTAAAAGCGGCCTGTGGGTCAAAGATGCGAGTTACTCAAACAACTGCAAGCCACATCAAGAAAACAGTGAGGTGTTCTGCCGACGACTTGGCATGATCTAATCACACACACGTCTTCTTTGACTGCATACCTGCGGCCAACCCTTTGTGGGTTGGCCGTTTTTTGTGAGAGGTTTTCACACACACATCAAGCGAGACGTTGCCTCGAAACAGCGGCCCTGGCAGCACCTGCCCCACCGGTGGTCGGCTCAGCCCGACTAAACCCGATTTGGTGAGAGCCGTCACATTAGTGGCGGGTCGATCCCAAGGCGCGCCGCTTTCCCGTTCTGCATTGCAGGGAAAGTGGTGTGACGCAGCCGTGTGAGCAAATAACGTTAGTTCATTTGAGAGCGGGGAAAGCGGGTTTAGTCGGGCTTTGCCCGGCCACCGGTGGGGTATGTGTTGAGCCATTTCTGGCTCATCTACCCCCCACTACCGTTGGTAATGGGGGGTAGAAATCGCTCGATTTTTTTAAATTTGAGAACCCGCGCCGGCGTCAGCCGGCCTGTCCTTTATCAAGGACAGCACCCGAGCTGCCCAATCCGGGCAGGTGTCCTTTTCTTCCCCAACCGGTCTAGACCTTCCTCGGCTACTGGGCGGAGTGCCCTAGTAGCTGTGCAGCATGGCCTTGGGTAACGGCAATTATGTCCGGTGTCGAGTGTTCAGCTGCCTGTTTCAAGCGGGCCGCGATAGCTCTTGATGCCTCACTGCCGAAGTATAGTATCACCTAACTTGTTTCTAGTTGATGTCCGCTGCTGGTGGAAGCCGACATGGACCATCATCGCGAGTGTGGATCGGTGCTACGCCGACACATAAGTCGGCACGTCAGCCACACGGGGAGAATGATCAAGAAGCGGAAACTCGTTCCTTTAGCTTTCCCTAGTGCCCGGCGGGCTCATGGCTTAGGAACTCGATCGCCTGGAGCAGGTTCTCAAACACCTGTTGAACACGGTGAAACGCTCGATAGATCGGGAAACTGTTTGCCTGGTTCCTGTGTGGGTCCCGTACGGCATAGAACCTGGTGTTCGGTTTTCATCGGTAGCAAAATGCGAGCGTGAGCTAGTCAGCAAATGCGCTCTGGCTGGAGAAGTCGCGATTAGTTTGACATCCAACGAAGTTAGAAGAAACAGCGACAATGAATGTGGCGGCCACCAGTTAGATGGCCACCACGAACAAAATCACTTTTTCACGAAGCGCGCCTGCAATGTGTGGCCATGACCATCCTTTCCGGTAAGGGCGACTTTGGCGCCTGCCGGTAGTGCATTGGGGAGCTTTGCCTTGAGGGTACTTCCCTCGACCGCTAGCGGATACATTTTGACGCCAGCACCGGTCTGGATGACGACCCTGAAGGAACTGCCGGTTAAATTTGCAGGCTTGTCGTTTTCGGTAACGTGGAACGTTATCCCCTCGGCGCTCGTCACCATTTCAACCCCTTGCTCAGCACCGACCTCCACAAACTGACCACCGTGCTTTGGCCCATGGTCATGACCGCCTGCTGCCCAGGCGGCACTTGAGGCACCAAGGAAAAGCGATAACACTAGGGATAGCAACGTGGATCTTAGAACAGTCATTTCAATTTCTCCTTTGGTTGCGCTTAGAACTCATGGGAGGGCATTGTCGCGCATCAATGCTCTGCCGAAACCGTATCTCCCACCGCTGCGAGACCGGCCCGAACTACCTACTACTCTGCTGCTGCGGGCGACGGCATCTGCTGCTCGTCTGGTATAGCGGCTAACAAAGGCTTGGGGACAAACCACTTATAGAGCGCCGGGATGACGAGCAGAGTTAGAATTGTCGAGCTAATGAGGCCACCAACGACAACGGTTGCCAGCGGCGCCTGAACCTCGCTACCGGTTCCGGTGGCGTAGAGGAGCGGGATCAAACCCAGGGCCGTCGTCAGTGCAGTCATCAGCACGGGGCGCAGGCGCATGCACGCCCCCTTGACGCTGGCCTCCTCAATGGTTTCTCCCTCCTCCACGAGTGAGTTCAGATAGGTGACGAGCACCATGCCGTTCTCCAGCGCAATACCAAATAGCGCGATGAATCCGACCGATGCTGGAACGGAGAGATTGAGGTCCGCCAACCACAAAGCGACGACGCCACCGACAAGAGCGAGTGGGATGTTCAACATGATGAGAAGCGAACTGCGCAGCGAACCAAAATTCATGAACAACAATAGGAACACCAATCCAAGCGTAATCGGAACGACAACGGCGAGGCGCTTATTTGCTTCCTGCTGCAATTCAAACTGGCCACCCCATTCAACGAAGTAGCCGGACGGAAGCTTGACCTTTTCATCTATCAATTTCCGTCCTTCGGCGACGAAAGATCCAATATCGCGCCCGCGCACATTTGTTTGAACGGTAATGAAGCGCTGATTGTTCTCGCGTGTGATTTGCCGCGGCCCGACTATCTCCTCTACCCGCGCGAGCTGGTGCAGCGGCAACAGCGCCCCGGAGGGCGCTCGAATGACGAGGTCCTTAATGGCCTCTGGTGTCGATCGGGCCGCTCTGGTGTAGCGCACTAGAATATCGAAGCGCTTTATGCCTTCGAATATCTGCCCAGCCTTCTCGCCGCCGATGGCGGTGCGCACAGCCGATTGGACCTGATCGATATTGAGGCCGTAACGTGAGATCTTGTCTCGATCGACTATGATGCGCAACTGCGGCGTCCCGGTTACTTGGTCTTTTTGGACATCGGCTGCGCCCTTTAGTGAACGGATTACGGCTTCGATTTCGCCAGCCTTGGCAAGCAACACTTCCTGGTCAGGGCCAAACAACTTAATCGCCAGTTCAGCCTTGGTACCGGTGAGTAATTCATCAACCGCCGCCGCAATGGGTTGCGTAAAGTTAAACTGGGCACCGGGAAAGTCTTCAAAAGCATGGCTCATTGCGGCGAAGAGTTCTTCCGGCGTTCGTTTGGTGGGCCATTGATCCGGTGGCTTCAGACCAACAAAGGCTTCAGCACTGTTCACCGGGTCAGCATGCGCACCAACCTCGCCGCGCCCAACTCGCGTTACGATACGATCGACCTCCGGAAAACGCGACAGAAGCCGCCTCTCAAATCGCAGTACAACTTCCTTGGATTCCTCTAGCGCAATGGAAGGCGCCATGGTGACGCGCACAAGTAGATCCCCTTCGTTGAGGCGTGGCACGAATTCAGAACCGAGGCGTGGAAAAATAATCAAGCCAAGCGCAAGCATGCCGGCCGCAAGACAAACCGCCAGAAATCTGAACTTTACGAATGTGCGTATTAGCGGCCGATAGAACCAAATAAGACCGCGAACAACCCGGTCCGAGAAATGTAGTCGCGGCTTTTCATCGACGACGCCGCGTGGAGGCGCGCGCTTCATCAACAACTCGGCAAGTACGGGGGCGACAAAAATCGCAAACACAAGCGATCCAAGCATCGCCAGGGCGACAGTGAATGCCAAAGGCCGGAACGTTTTGCCCTCGACACCTTGGAGGGTGAAGAGCGGGAGAAAGACGACGATGATAATCGCGATGGCAAAGCCAATCGGCTGGATTACCTCTCCACAAGCGCGCGCAACAAGCTGTCGCTTAGATAATGACGGATGTTCTTCACGCATGTACCGATCGACATTTTCCACGATAACGATTGCACCATCGACCATCATGCCAATTGCAATTGCTATTCCGCCAAGCGACATGAGATTTGCTGAAAGCCCCATGACACGCATCAGGATGAAGGCGACTGCGATCGAGAACGGAATGGCCAGGGCCACGACTATGCTCGGACGAAAGCCACCCATGAATGCAAGTAGAATGACGATCACGAGAGCGACACCTTGAACTAACGCCTCGTTGACTGTCGAGATGCTGCGGAGAACAAGCTTTGATTGGTCGTAGTACGGCACAATTTTAATGCCGGGCGGCAACGTCTCATTGATCTTCGCCAGCCGCTTCTTGACGTCTGCGATGACATTCGAGGTGTTGGTACCGATCAACTTGAGCACGAGCCCCGCGACGGCTTCGCCCTTGCCGTTAATCGTGGCAAGGCCCTGACGAACCTCCCCGCCAATTGCAACCGTGGCAACATCGCGAACTCTGACAGCCACACCATCGACAACCTTGAGCACGACGTTCTCGATATCGGGAATGCCGCGTGCCAACCCTACGGAGCGAATTAGAAACTGCTCTGAGTTTTTTACGATGTATTGGGCACCAACGTTGCCGTTGTTGACCCGTACCGCTGAAACGATATCGCCGATGCTAAGTTTGTATCGGAGTAGAGCGTTGGGGCGGACATTCACATGAAACTGCTTAACCTCACCGCCGAGGGACAATATTTCGGTAACACCTGGTACGGTCTGCAGGTTGAATTTTATAATCCAGTCCTGTACTTCGCGCATTTCCTCGGGGCTTCGCTTGCCCGTTTCATCCTTAACGAAGTAAAATAGGATCTGACCGAGGCCGGTCGTGATCGGACCCATAGCAGGCTCACCAAACCCCGCCGGAATTTCATCGCGCGCCGTTTGTAAACGCTCTCCCACGAGTTGGCGCGCAAAATAGATATCTGTTGAGTCTTCGAAATAGACATTGATGACTGAGAGACCAAAATTGGAGATTGAGCGAACCTCCTTCAATCCAGGAAGGCCGGCCATAGCCACTTCCACGGGATATGTCACATAACGTTCAACCTCTTCGGGTGCGAGGCCCTCGGTCTCTGTAAAGATCTGAACTAGCGTCGGTGAAACATCAGGAAATGCATCGACCGGCAGATCGCGGTAAGCTTGGAAGCCAGCTGCGAGCACACCTAAGGCGAACACACAAACAAGCAATCGCTGCCTCAAGAGGCCTTCTAAAAAAGCGCGCATTTTGACAACGTCCTCTAGTGATTGTGACCGTCGCCAAAGCTTGCTTTGGAGAGTTGTGATTTAATTAGGAAGGCGCCTTTTGCGGCATAGACATCTCCGGGCTTCAAGCCGTCGATGACCTCGACATAATGACCGTTCCGTCGACCTACCTTCACAGGTCTTGGCTTGAACGCGCCGTGGTCCTGGATAAACACAACCTCCTTCCCGTGATGCACCTGTATGGCTTCTTTTGGAATACGAAGCGCAACTTGCGTGTTGGCGACATCAATTTTCGCCGTGATGAACATTCCAGGTCGAAACCCTACTGGTGGTTTCGTGATGACGATCCGTGCGGTCGCCGTGCGGGTTTGCTCATTGACATCAGGGGAGACAAAGGAGATTTTTCCACTCGCGTCATGTCCCATTCCAGTGAGCAGGGTCACCGGTAGTCCAGCTCGAATTTTCTCAAGGTCGCTTGCGTAGATGCTGATATTGACCCAGATGCTGGACAGGTCCGCTATCACGAAAGCTTCGCGCGTATTTGTGACTAATTCCCCTTGAACCAAGTGACGCTTAGTCACCGTGCCGTCCATGGGGGCTACTATTTGATAATTTGTCAGGAAGGCATCGGGGTCCCTGACAATCTCCATCAGGGCTTTGTTGCTGATCCCAATTGAATTGAGCTTTTGCTTCGCGCTGCGCAAAGAGATACGGGCCTCAGCAAAAGCCGAGCGGCTGGTCAGGTATGACTTCTCAGATGTAATTTTCTTTTCTCTGAGTGACTTGACTCGCTCAAAATCGTCCTTGGCAAGTTGAATGCGTTCACGTGCTGCCAAATATTCCGCTTTGAGTTCGGCTAACTCCCGACTTTCGAGAATAGCCAGCACCTGCCCAGCCTTTACCGTGTCGCCTTGGCTAGCTTTGATAGATACCGCGATGCCTGCCACTCGTGGGACAACATGGGTGAAGCGATCCAGGTTGAATGTGATTTCTGCCGGACGGGTGATGGAAACAGCCAGCGATCCGGCAGCCGCCTTTTCAGTGACGACGCCGAATTCCTTCATCACCTTAGTTGTTAGCTTCACGGTGTCTTCATCGCCGTGATCATCATGTGCATCGCCGGCCCCATGACCCTTTGTCACCGGCAGTGGGAAACTGACCCAGGCGGCACATCGAATCTGACCCACCGTTCATGGTGGTCCTCTCGATATGGAGGGGGCAATGTTGACGGTGGAGGAACGAATGGAAATTTCAGTTTTATCGAAGCATGGCGAGAGCATCCACGGGATTGCGAAAGCCATGGGCGTGTCGCGGAACACAGTGCGGCGCTACTTGCGCGAGGGTGATGCGGCGGCGACACGCAAGCCTGGGCCGAAGAGGTCCGAGAAGCTTGATCCTTTTAAGAGCTACATCGTGGGGCGGATGAAGGCTGCTGCGCCGGATGTGATCCCGGCGACCGTGTTGCTGCGCGAGATCCAGGCACGTGGCTATGACGGTGGTTACACCCGGCTCAAGGTTTTCGTGCGCGGACTGCGACCCGCGCCGAAGCCTGATCCAGTGGTGCGCTTCGAGACCGAACCCGGTTGCCAAATGCAAGCCGATTGGGGAACCGTCGGACGTGGGGCTGATAAGCTCAAGGTGTTCGTCGGCACGCTTGGCTGGAGCCGAACAGCCTATGTCGAGTTTTGCGACGACGAACAGTTCGAGACGCTGCGTTGTTGCCATGAGCACGCATTTGTTTTTTTTGCCGGCGTGCCACGTGAGGTACTCTACGACAACATGAAGACGGTCGTACTGGAGCGCAACGCGTATGGCCGCAATCTGCACCGTTTTCATCCCGGCTTCCTTGACTATGCCGGTCACGCTGGCTTTCTACCGCGATTGTGCAGGCCGTATCGCGCGAAGACGAAAGGCAAGGTCGAGCGCTTTATCGGCTATCTCAAACGGAGCTTTTGGATACCGTTTGTCGCTTCGTGCCGGCAGGCCGGGATTAAGCCGGACAAGCAGGCAGCCAATGCGGCGGTTGCGATCTGGCTCAGAGAGGTGGCCAATGCCCGCGTCCATGCGACGACCGGGGAGGTGCCGTTAGAACGCATGATCATCGAGCAGGGTCGGTTGCAGGATCTGCCAAAACCTTATAGAGGCCGCTCCCCTAAAGAGGAGGCGGCGCGGCGCGTAAAAGCTGAGCCAAAGCCGCATGCATCGATCGGCTACCAGCATCCGCTTTCAACCTATGACGCGTTGCTGGAGCCGGCCGTGTCGGAGGCAATCTCGTTGGAGGTGGTGGCATGAATGATCTCCAGCACGAACGTATCACCGCGCTGACAGCCGAGTTGCGGCTTGGCGCCATGGCGGATCTCTACGGCGCGATCGCGCAAGATGCTGCCAAGGCCGAAGATGCCTCCTATGCCGACTTTCTTGAGCAGGTGCTGCGCGCGGAACGGGATGCCCGGCGCGTGCGATCAGCATCCATGTTGGCACGCACTGCCGGCTTCCCGGCAATCAAGACACTTGAAGATTACGACTTCGAGTTTGCAACCGGCGCACCGAAAGCCCAGGTCCACGAACTCGCATCGCTGGGCTTTGTCGAGCGCATTGAGAACGTCGTCATGCTCGGACCCTCCGGCACCGGCAAGACACATCTTGCGATCGCGCTTGGATATCTTGCGACGACACGCGGCTGGAAGGTACGCTTCACGACGGCAGCAGACTTGATCCTGATGCTGGAGACGGCGCAGCGTCAGGAACGATTGAAAGAGGTTCTGCAGCGCGCCATCGCCAACCCACGACTGCTGATTATCGACGAGATTGGCTATCTGCCATTCGGTCGTGACCAGGCCAACCTGTTCTTCCAGGTCATCGCCAAGCGCTACGAGAAGGGTTCGATGATCCTAACCTCGAACCTGACGTTCGGCAGTTGGGATGACGCCTTCGCGGGCGACGCAGTCCTCACGGCTGCCATGCTCGACCGCATCCTGCATCATGCGACGGTCGTGCAGATCTCGGGCGAAAGCTATCGCCTCAAGGATAAACGTCGCGCCGGCATCGTTGCCAAACCAATGCAAACAAGACCAGCAAAGACAAAGACGACGGCCAAGGCAGAAGCCGATTAAGCTGGTTGATGCCCTCACGCGTGAGGGCATCAACCAGCTAGACAAGGTGGGTCAGATTCAAAGTGCCGATCTGCCGATAACTGGGTCAGTTTGAAGGTGCCGTTGACACCTTATGACGCTTATGACCCTTATGGTCGTCATGTTCTGAACCCGCACCATCCTTTAGAACACCGATCAGCAGATCACTCTTGCTGCCATCCGTAATCGAGATGATTACCTCGCGCTCACCGCCTTTCTTCAAAGCGGCCGAACGATAAGTGTAGCTTCCGCCCTCTTTGGCCGCTGCCGAACCCGTTTCCCCGTCAATCGTCAATTCGATCTTTGCGCCGACAACGGGCGAGCCTTTTGGCCGGCGCTTTAGGTCTAGCGTAAGCAGCCCGTCGGTGACCTTGCCGATAACTTGGTAGCCTTCGGACTGGGTGTTTATGCCGGCAACACCGGCTTGAGCCGGAGCGGCAGTCTCAGGCTTATCGTGACCCGATCCAGCGTTGGCCGGGTGGTCGATCGATAGGAGTGCGACAAGCGCAACAAGAAAAACCGCGCGGCAAGAGCCGCGGTTGTGCATCGAAAGCATTGTGAGCCCCCATAGACAGTATGGTCGACCGGTGCGCGCAATTATTGCGTGTCACCCGGAATGAAAATGTCAGGAGACAGATTTGGGAGGTCTTTCGAGCCGCACTGGCAATCCGTGCGCCATACGTTTCGATATAACGATGTGCTTTGCTGAGCGGGCGGGCTGGTGCACGTTAGCAACTATCATCGGGGCCAGGAGCGCGAGGCATCCGTGCAACGAATCGTCGAGATTATTCTGGAAAGGTGAGCGCTCTTGGCTATGAGAATCGTCGTCAGCAATGAAAGCGTCCGGGGAAGAAGAGCAATCGACAGCCACTGAGACATGTACGTCATGGCCATGATTGGCGTGTGCTACATGAACATGTACATCTGTCAGAAACGCGGTAGCGAAACTGAAAATGAGAAGCACAGTCAGTGCGACTCGCCCGGTGCTCCTTGATTTCAGATTCAACTGCATTGGTAATCCGGTATATTGCTTCTTACCTGGGGACAGCAACTATTTTAGATAACAGGTTTTTTCAAGGCGCAACGTTGCCGACCCACAACGATTGCGGCGTTTTGCAACACCACACTCAGCTGTCTGGATTAAGTGGAAATCTTACGCGCAGAGCTAGGGCGACCGCACTCATCGAGTGGAGTTCTTCATCTGATTCCGCCGGAACTTTCAAGTTCAATTTCAGCGCTCTCTGTTCGCTATTGATCTGATGCCCGCGGAGGTTGACGTAAAATCACTTCTTAGAAAACTCAGCAAGCTAACAGTTAACGGGCTTTTTCGTGGCGAGCCTCCACTCGGGTATGACAAAGCGCGACAAAGAACGCGATGAAGAACAACATCCCGATGCTTTCAGCGGCGATACGCGATCCTTGTCCTACGAAGTAGCGAACGCGTGATAGCTCATCCGGTATAAACCAGAACGGAGCTACGAAGGGCAGATAGCTAATGGCGGTCACAAGAACCGTTTCAATTGCTAGCTTCAATACCAAAAGAAGAGCGTATAGTCCGAAACTTTCAAATAAGGCTGTCATTCCCCAAGCGGACTGGAAGCCTGTGCCTTTCGGCATGCGAGCAACGCCGAGCAACAAGCGCACGCCGGGATAAACAAGCGCGATCTTGGCATAGACGAGAGCAAGCAGCATTGAGCGGACGGTTTCGCCGGAATAGTTTGCTCCCCCGTACTGCAAATTGTGCTGCCACAAGTCGATTGCGAGCATTGCGCCCGCAACCATCGCACTCGCGGTAGCCCAAAGGAAAGCCATGTTTCCAAAGTTTGGAGCCTGCGACTTGCTACCTCTTAGAAAGGCCCCAGACACCAACCCCGACGAGGCAGAGCCGGCACCATAATAGCCCCGCTGTCACGAACAGCGCCGCCCAGGTCGCAGACTCGAACGTGGTGATGGGCAGCCATTTGTCGATCCATGATATCGCAATGCCTTCCACAGTCAGCGAGGCAGCATAAATGACAACGAGCGGCGAAAGCCAAAGCGCCGCCCCGAACCAATTTCGGCTTAGGATGTCAGGCGTCTTGCCAGCCTCCGATGGCTGAGGCACTAACGCTTCACAATGACTTGCGTTGACCAGAAGCCGTTTTGCTCAACCAGCTTGTAAAACTTCGCGGCATTCCGAACGCTGAGACGAATGCATCCGTGAGACGCCGTCCGTCCAAGCTTGCTGGTCAAATAAGTGCCGTGAATAGCCGTTCCATCCTCACCGATCCAAGTGAGATACGGCAAACTCATGCGCCATTTTTTTGAGTAAAATTTCTTGCGTTGACCGAATGGCGTGTATGAGCCGGGTTTGGTGCGCCAACCTTGCTTGCCTGTCGAGACGACCCAAGAATACTTCTTCTTTCCGTCAATATATACGTTCATCCGTTGAGCTGAAAGATCGACCGTCGCTTTGATCGAGGCAGCCCAAACGCTCGAAGATAGTAGGATTGCCACACTGGTGGTCGCTATTCCAATAGCATACTGACGGTACATGTTCTCATTCTCCATGTTGTTTCAAATCTCGGACTTTTAGCGTGTTGGGTGATCTCTATCGCAAAGCGAATGATCAGCTAACGAGCGCAGCACATAACATTCACGGACGTGAGATCCTTGAGCGCAACCACTGGTGATGCGTTCCAGCTCCCGCTCCAGACTTTGAAGATGTGAAATCTTGCTGCGCACCTTGTGCAGGTGCTCCTGAGCGATACCGTCAATTGTCTCGCAAGGACCGGCAGGCTCCGCGCTTAGAGAAAGCAGTTCACGAATTGCGTCTAGCGACAAACCCAACTCGCGTGAGTGCTTAATGAAACCAAGTCGTTGGAGTTCAGCATTGCTATAGCGTCGTTGATTGCCCTCAGAGCGCTCAGGCGCATCGATTAGTCCAACTTGCTCGTAGTAGCGGACGGTCGGCACCTTAACTCCCGTTCGTCGTGAAAGCTCACCAATCGCAAACATATTCGCACCCTCCTGACATTTATTGCTTGAGCATAGGCTCGATGATCTCGTCGAATTCCTCGATGGACTGTGGCCCGGCAAGAGGCTTCCCGTTAATAAAAAAAGTCGGAGTGGACTTGACGCCGAATTCTTCAATAGCTCGCTTCCTGCCAGACAGAATCCTTTCAACGAGCAACTCGTTACTCAAGCACTCTTCGAACGCGCGCTTGGTCATTCCAAACTCCTTGGACATCACCAGGAGCTTGGGGCGAACGTTGCCTCTTTGGAGCCACCACTGCTGCCGATCAAACAAAGCCGCAACGAAGTCGTAGCGTTTGCCTGGCGAAACACAGCGAGGAAGCAATGACACACCAAGCGCGACTTTCTCCAGCGGAAATTCCCGCACGATCAAACGCGCAAGCCCGGTGTCGATATACTTGGATTTCAGTTTCGGAAGTAGGTCACGATGAAATCGACCGCAATGGCCACATGTCATCGAGGCGTATTCGATTATGATGATCTTGGCATCGGATTTTCCGATGGAGATGTCTTGAAGTGAGCCGGGTTTATTCAGCTCCTGAAGAGGCACTTCTTTGAGATTGTGACCACTCGGGCCATGGTTGTGCCCTTCGTGGCCTTGGGCCCAAGTTTCGCCGCTCAGCAAAACCAGACTAAGGACCGCAAATGTTGCCGCGAGCAAAACCTTATTTGCGTGGATCACGTGTCTCTCCATGGAATGGCCGATCTCCACTTCTTTCAGCGAAGGGAAAGGCGGATTTTTTTAACCGCGATAGATCTCTTCTCGTGATAGTCGATCGTTCGCGAGAGCGTTCCGTTCTCGTCCAGCAGCAAGACGGATGCTGTGTGGTTCATGGTGTAGTCATCGTCTCTGGTTGGCTCTTTCTTGTAGAAAACGCCAAGCGGTTTCGTAAGCCTTTGCAACTCAACTTCGGGACCGGTGAGCCCGATGATCCGCCTATCAAAAGACGAAAGGTAATCGGCCATTGATTGCGGAGTGTCGCGCGCCGGATCAACTGACACGTAGATGGTGTTCATTCGATCTGCGTCGCTACCAAGTGCCTCTAGCCATCCGGAAATATCGTTCAACGTCGTTGGACACACGTCTGGACATGACAGGAAGCCAAAGAAGATCAAGGTTGGCTTCCCTAGGATATTCTGCTGGGTGAACTTGTTTCCCTTGTGAGACGTGAGCTCGAATGACTGGGTGATTGACGGTTTGCTCGTAGGGTTCAACATGCCTGTTGGACGAGGCGGCATCCACACAAAGTAAAGGGCGGTTGAGAACAGTGCAGCCACGCACACTGCGATCCACAGCACCTGTCGCGTCCTTGAAAGATCAAGCAAAATCGTTGCGCTCTTCATTCAGAAGCTCCACCTATCCGCTCAACCTGGCTAGATCACCACCACGCGGGCTCCCGGCGGAACTCGCCGATAGAGGTCGATCACATGACTGTTGAGCATGCGGATGCAGCCGTTCGATACCGACCGGCCGATACTTGAAGGTTGCGTTGTTCCGTGAATGCGAAACATTGTGTCTCGGTCTCCCTGATAGAGATAGAGCGCACGCGCACCAAGCGGGTTGCCTGGACCGCCGGGGACGCCACTCGCAAAGCGGGCGTATTTTCGAGGCTCACGACGGATCATATTTTTCGTCGGAGTCCAGGAAGGCCATTTGGCCTTTCGTCCGATGCGCGCCGAGCCACGGAAAGCGCGACCAGCTCGGCCAACGCCAACACCGTAGCGTCGCGCCCGTCCACCGGGCAATACGAGATACAAATAGTGACGACGTGGATCGATCACTATCGTCCCCGGCGAATAACCCCTGAATGAGACCACGCGGGGTTGGTATCTCGGATTAAGTCGGAAACGCCGTTTTCTGCGGCGGGGTGCGCCAGCAACATTGGTTGGCGCAAGAGCGAGCATTACAGCCGCTCCAATCAGGAAACCTCTTTTAGATATCATAACGCAACTCTTTTGCTATTTTGGCATCGCGTTGTCCGCACGTGTGATCACGATAAGACAACAAGCTCAAACGAGCATGGCGACAGGCACGCGTCGCCATGCTTCACCACTGTTAGTTGGTCCAGCCGAGCATCGCGTGGAGATCATTGTTTCCCGACGAGCTACCGCCTTCGATGGTCTGAACCGAATAATGTTTCCAGGTCGAGGTGACCTTCATTCCGGTGCGCACCTTGTTGTACAGTTCGGCGACGTGCGCGTTATGCATGCGAATGCAACCGCGCGATACATTCTTGCCGATGGTCCAAGGCGCGTCAGTGCCATGAATACGATACAACGTGCTTCCAAGATAAATGGCCCGATTGCCCAGAGGATTTCGAGGATGTCCTCCGGCGACAACGCGTGGCAGTTTGGGGTTGTCACGACGCATCTCAGGCGTCGGTGTCCAAGTAGGGTTCACCTTCTTATATGAAACCCGCTCGACGCCTTGCCAGCGGCTCTGCGCTCTGGGTACTGCGATGGGGTAGCTAATCGCCTTTCCTTTACTGACGATGTGGTACAGGCGTCGGTCGCCAAAGCTGACAATGAGCTGGCCGGGAGCATGCCGCTTGGGGAATGCAACAACCCGGCGATCAGACACGGAGTTGGCACCGTAGCTGCCGCCCCAAAAGGACTGCGCCTGGGTAGTGCCGGATGAAAAAATCGTCATCGTCGACACTGCTGCCGCGAAGCAAGCGGCTTTAATGTAGGTGAATTTCATAGAATCCTCTTGTCGCCTGGATTTTCACTCCCAGGTCGTGCTGAACAATCCGATAGCACGCCTCGATTCACCAAGGCGTGCGGTACGAGTTCAGGAGGAATCTAGAAAAGCAGGCTCGTCGTGTATCGAAATACCGCCAGAAACGCTGTTTTAGCTCCTAGCGGCGGGGATATCTGACGATCAATTGCGAGAGGACGAGGCGTAACAAACCCATCAGCCATCGACACGAGGCTTGGCGCATGCGCAGCCGCATCAAGAAATGGCTTGGATTTTGTTCTGAGTGAGCTTGGCGGTTGGATGCGCGCAATATTGTGGCAGTGGTGATCATGCTCATGCGGTGTATTGCGATCGTCGCACGATTTCTTCGTGAGGCCTTGAGAGTAGCCGGAATCAGCGGACACCAACTCGACCGCATTGGCAGCTCCAGAACCCATTGAGAGTGCCAGAGCGCACAAAAGTGCGGCAAGTATTGTCCTCATGTACGTCACGACCGCAAGCATCCTCTGCAATGGCGCACAAACGTGTGGTCTCAGAATTCGGTTAGGCCAGATAACAAGTCGTTAATAGCACGAATCTTTCTAATTTGGTGTGCTCAGGAAGTCGCACAGACAAGGTCACGTGGTCTCAACTCGCCGTGATCAATTCATGCTGCGCCGTTTTCAGATGAAGTGCTTGAACCTCTAGCCACTAGAGCAGTTAAGCTGGCGGTCAACCAAACCATCGTACTTGGAAACCGTGATGACGCTCGTTCTTGTCATTGGTATTGGCGCCGCCAGCTTGCTGCTCGCCGGTCTCATTTGGTCGATACGACATCCTGACTTGCGGCTATGGCCGCCCAAGCAGTCGACGTTCATTCAAAAGCTGCTTGTTTGGGCTCTAACGCTGCTGATTTTTGGCTCTGCCCTCTACCTCGGCATCGCTGAGTGGAACTCTCTGGGATGGCCTGTGGCGCTGCGTTGGACGGTTGGCCTCCCAATGATCATCATAGGAAACATGGTCGTTTGGATGGGGGTTGTCCAGATTGGCTTGGCGGCAACGAGCGGCGAGGCAACGGGATTGCGAACTCAGGGCCTCTATCGCTATTCACGGAACCCACAGTACGTCGCGGATGTTTTGATTCTCTGCGGATGGTTGATTCTAAGTGCGTCCGCCATGGCCTTACCCGTTGCCGTGTTCGGCATCTTGGTTCTCGTCATTGCTCCGTTGGCCGAAGAGCCATGGCTGGCTGAGAAGTATGGTCAGCAGTACGACGTCTACCGCTCCAGTGTGCCACGCTACATCTGATTAGAAATTTTAGAATGCACGACCATCATCAAGGTCACAATCATCACGGCGCGCATGGTCACGTCCATGGAGGTGGGAATGAGCGCGCGATTGGCATTGCCGCCCTGTTGGCCGGTAGCTTCATGCTCGCGGAAGTGGCGGGCGGGCTCCTGTCCGGCTCGCTTGCGCTTCTTGCCGACGCAGGCCACATGCTGACAGACTTCGCTTCGCTGGTCCTCGCATGGTTGGCGTTCCGGCTGGCACGTCGACCAGCCGATTGGAAGCGAACCTACGGCTTTTATCGATTTTCCGTTCTCGCCGCCTTCGTCAACGGGCTTGCTCTTTTCGTTATCGCGGGATGGATTTGCTTCGAAGCTTACAGCCGGATGCGAGAACCCGTCGAAGTTCTCGGCGGGTTGATGTTTTGGGTGGCGCTCGGCGGCCTCGTCATCAATATCGCTGCATTTTGGGTGCTATCACGTGCTGAGGGGGGAAACCTAAACGTGCGTGCCGCAGCCTTGACGTGCGTGCCGCAGCCTTGCACGTCGGGGGTGATTTGCTTGGTTCGATCGCCGCGCTCTTGGCTTCTGTCGTGATAATTTATACGGGATGGATGCCGATAGATCAGATCTTATCCGTACTTGTTGCCTTGATCATACTGCGGTCCGCTTGGCATGTTGTGCGCGAGAGTGCTCATATTCTGCTCGAAGGTGCACCGCGCGGTTTCGACCGAAGAGACGTGGCCAGCGCTGTGCAGCACGGCGTGCCTGGCGTCATACGCGCTGATCACATTCACGCTTGGTCCATTACCCAGGAACGACCAATGGCGACCATCGAAGTTGAAATCGATAGCGATGCCGATCCTCAGGCGGTGAAGTCAGCAATAAAGTCAATGCTCAACGAAAAATTTGGCGTCGATCACACAACCGTTGAAGTGACTTTGTCACCTCTCAGCACGAACTGACCAAGAATTTGCGTCTGTTCCGGCAGTCGCCTTGCGGCGGTTTTCGCTCATCGGCGTTAGAGAGAGCCATACGTTGGGGTTCAGGTACGACTGCCGCATAAGGTAGGTATACGGCGTCTTCGACCAAAGCCTAATGTCATCGTGCTTATTGTCGAGGATCAGGTCACCGGCGCTTGTGCGTGCGGTAAGGACAGCATGCCCCTGTCGGTTCTCGTCTAAAACCACCGTAATGAGGAGCGAGCCTGTCGGCCAATCTCTGCTGATTAACCTTTGGCGTTTGACGAGCACGTACTCTTCGCAATCACCCATACCGGTTGTCGGAATCGTCCAATACTCTTCGACGCCATATTGGTCTCGGTCTTCGACGGGTTTGATTTCTTGGTTTACCTGACGATTGACAATATTGAGTTCCGAGAGGCGCGATGCTGTTGCCATGACCCGGCTAGACGTTTTCCCATCGCCTTTGCAATACCTGGGACGGGACACGCAGAATTGAACGTAACCGTAGGGCGGAGCGCTCTTTCCTTGCACTCTCGCAAACTTCGCCACATCGCGCGAAAGACTGGGCGTGGCCATTGCAGATGTCGCCATGCTGGCCATGGCAACAAAAAGCATAACGAGAGTACGCATGAGGTGGTTCCTAAGGTTTGGCTCCACCCAACTTAAAGAGATGCCATTAAGGAACGGTTGATCTCCGTGCCGGATTGCAACGAGTACACTGTTGCCTTGGCGTTGATGACCGCTATGTGGACACTGCGTCGGTTTCGGTACTGGGTGGTCAGATCAGGGGGGGCAAAGCTGCAACACAGCAAGCCGTGAAGGGTATGTCCGCTGCCGGTCGAAGCAGACCTAAAGAGTATCGCGCGTCAAATCTGCCGCATGTCTCAAAGGAGCCCTGAGCGGCTGTTGCGCTTGCGTCGGCTTTCTGAAGCATTCCGGATGCTATGGTCTTTATGCATTGCTACGAGGTCACCGGGTTAATCGCATATGCGGAGTAATGTCTGGGCGAAGGCAATGAACGCCCGATCAGGACTTGCGGTTGTGGATGGTTGGTCCACTGGCGATGTGGATCGTGTGGTGAGTGTCGTGAGAAGCTTGGCAAGGACGAACCGGTTAGTTGAAAGTTGCGAGCCGAGCACGGTGATTGGGAACCGTTGACCCTTAGAAAGAGAAACAGTCTCTGTTTTGAACCTTACGGTTCCTATTACTGTTAGGGCCATAAAGCACCGCTTTGTTGAGGTGTTTTGAGCCTCAAACATACCCAAGTTTGGGACGGGAGGTATTGCTCGTTCGGGACAAAGACGACCCAAGAATGGGTTGAAACAAACCCAAGTTTGGGACGAAAACGACCCTTGTTTGGAACTGGGGATTACCGCCTCAGTTGGGGATAATCAGGCGATGTGTTGGATGTTACAATGAAGCCAACACAAGGTATGAAGCAAGGTATTTCATCTGTTCCAAGTAAGGGAAGTAAGAACGCACAATTGGTGCGGGACAACCAACTAGTGCGTTCTGCATATTTCCTGACAGCGCAAGAGGCTCGGTTCGTCTACTGGTTGTTTTGGCAGTACCAAGAGACCAAGCAGCGAGAGCACCTGACTTACATTGGAGAGCTAGCTGAGTTTTGCGGTGTACGTGGACGCGGTGTTTATCAAACGATGTACGACATGTGCTACCGGTTGCAAGGCCGTGTCGTAGTGATCTGGGACGAAAAAGAGGGCGCGCCAAGCTTCATCAATTTCACGGAAAAGATCACTCCGAACCTGGGGGAGGGGACGATCAAAGCTGTCCTACACTCAGAGTTGGTTGGTTACCTCGACAAAGAAGTGATCGGCAACCAGACGATCAACAACCTGCAGCAAGCGTGTCGTTTGAAGAGTTTTTACTCGATGCGGGTGTATGACCTGGCTGTCTGTCATGGCTTTCGTGCGAACGGGTTCATCTATCATGTTGAGGAGCTGAAAGCTGAGCTTGGTGTTCTCGAGTTGCAAAAGAAGAATAAGACTGAGGTCAAGATCAAGAATGACCGGTACCCAGAGTGGATACAGTTCAAACAGAAAGTTCTAGAGCGGGCCGTCAAGGAGGTTGGGGAAGTCACAGACGTAGAGGTCAAATTTTTGCCGATACGCAGTGGTCGCCGAGTTACGGCTGTTCAGATGGTGGCGCGTAAGAAGGGGAACGATGCAGCGTATTCAAGTCTGACAAATGGTGAAGTGCGACTGGTGCAGCAACTCGAGAAAGTTGGTATGCCGGTGAGAGAAGCGCGGGATAATGTAAAAAAATGGGGCGGGAACGATCCATCGATGATTACTTGGCACGTCCGAGAATGCAGATCAAAAAGTAAACCTCTTGCTTGGTTGAGATCGGGATTGAAGAATGATTATCGGCCAAGACTGGCAGTGAACGACAAAGCGGAACAGCTGCATGATCTAAAGAAACGCAACATCAAGCGGGACGGTGTGCGTGTCCACGACGGCCCAAAGTCGATGGGGGATCTGTTGAAAGGTATGAAAAAGTAAAAGTCGATATGCGTTGCTTAATGAAGATTTAGGAAGTGAGTTGGTCGTCAGATTGACGAGCGTGGAATTTTTCATGCACATCTCGAAGCTGTTTGTTGGTGACATGGGTGTAAATCTGGGTCGTCGCGACATTCTTGTGGCCGAGCAGCTCCTGAACAGCTCTCAGGTCGGCACCGCGTGAAAGCAGATCAGTCGCAAAGCTATGGCGAAGTGTGTGTGGTGATATTTTTTTATTGATGCCAGCTAGGGCTGCAGTCTTGACAAACATTTTTTGTATGGCGCGCGATGTGAGGCGGGGGGCGTGGTTGTAATTGTTGGCGACGTTGATGAATAGGGGAGCGTGATCGTCATTCCGTGAGTTGAGATATTTTTTGATCCACTCTTGAGCGCGTTGTGAGACATAGACAGTGCGGGTGACGCCGCGTTTGCCAGTGACTGACAGCTCCATTGATTTTGTTGACTGAGCGATACGTTTGAGATCATCACGGTCTAAGGAAACGAGCTCGGCAATCCGGAGCCCTGTAGAGAAGAAAAGCTCCATGATGGATCGGTCTCTCAGGCCTCGAGGTGTTGCAACATTAGGTACAGAGAGCAGCAACTGAACGTCGTCAAAGTTGAGATGAGTTGGGCTATCGAGGCCGGTGATTTTTGATAAATTGATCGATGATGACGCTATGGCATCGATGTCGCGCGCAGCGAAGTACCCGAGGAGTGCTCGAAGTGCGGTCAGGTGAGCATTTTGAGATCGGCGGGATAGGTTTCGACGGGTAGTGGAACGGTGTGATTTTGCTAAATACAGACGATAGTTCCACACATCGTCAGTACTAAATTCATGGGGCAGGCAGCCTGGTCGATCGTTAGATTCAAGCCACTTGGTAAGGACACGAAGCCAGCTGGCATATGAGGACTGTGTTTTGTCTGACAGGCCCTTCTCGATCTCACAATATTCGAGAAACGGTGTGATGTGATTGGCTATAGACTTGTTGCTGCGGGTTGGCATGTACGGATCATTGTATCAAAACAGCAAGGGAAGCGGTGATCCTTTGGTTCGTATATTATTTCTTATGCGAACCGATCGTGAACGGTGAGTGCTGAATGGGTTTTGAGTGCCATTGAAACAGAAATAGCGCTTCAGACGCGATGGAAGGAACAGCGGACATGCTGTGCACTGATCGAGTATTTCGGTCAGTGACCCGAGGCGGACATCGGACTGGTCGTGCATTTCCGATCCCTTGTCTCGTCTATCGTTATCCTGTGCGATAAAAAACTAGGTTATCAGGAAATGTAATGCCGGATTGGAGATGTGATGATGCCCTATGTCGAAATGGTTGAGTACGAGGATGCTAGCTCGGAGGTCAAGGAAATCTATGATGAGATCCTCGCAACACGAGGCCCCGATGGTCTGTCGGATTTCTGGAAGACCCTGGCTTTTCACCCGCCTACGCTCCTGCGAAACTGGAAGCAGGCGAGCGATGCCCTATCGCCTGGCGAGCTCGACGGCCTGACCAAGGAAATGCTCTACATCGCGGCCAGCATCGCCACCAACTGCACATACTGTACCGAAGCGCATATCGCGCTTGCGCAGCGCCTTGGCATGACGGATGGGATGCTTGGCGAACTCGTTGAGATCGTCTCACTAGCGCACGGTGCAAGCGCGCTCGGCGCAGCTTATGGGGTCGACCGGGATGTCGCCAGTCGCGGCGATTAAAGAAACTGTCTGTATCTTGGTGCAAGCACAATCGCGCGCGTTGTGCTTCTATTGCGGCAACATCAGAAGGGTGGGTTAAAATGAGTCTCCACGACGACATCATTATTTTTGACGGTCTGAACGTTTCCAACTGGAACAGAGCCATTTTCGAGGACATGCGTCGAGGCGGTGTAACGGCATCGAACTGCACTTGCTCGATCTGGGAAGGATTCCAGGAGACGATGGACAACATCGCAGAATGGAAACGTCATTTCCGTGAGCACGATGACCTGCTGCTCCAGGTATTCACCACCGAAGACGTTCGTCGCGCCAAGCACGAGGGGCGTTCCGGAGTTCTACTTGGCTTCCAGAATGCGACCGCGTTTGAGAACAACCCTGGATACGTCGAGCTGTTCAAGTCACTGGGCGTGGGAGTGGTCCAGTTGACCTACAACACGCAGAACCTCGTTGGGACAGGCTGCTATGAACGTGGCGGTGGGCTTTCGGATTACGGGCGCGACATAATCGCGGAGATGAACCGCGTCGGCATTCTTTGCGACCTGAGCCATGTCGGGCCGAAGACCTCTGAGGATGCGATCCTTGCCTCCGAGAAACCGGTTGCCTATTCCCACTGTCTTCCGCTCGGACTAAAGGCACACCCGCGCAACAAGTCTGATGAGCAACTGCGGTTCATCGCCGAGCGCGGAGGTTTCATTGGAGTGACCATGTTCCCGACATTTATGCGGGCCGGGGCTGAGGCCACCGTGCAAGACTACGTTGAGGCGATTGACTATGTGATCAACCTTGTCGGTGAGGATTGCGTCGGGATCGGTACTGACTTCACCCAGGGACACGATCAGGCGTTCTTTGACTGGATCACACACGACAAGGGAACTGGGCGCAGACTGGCCGAGTTCGAGCCAGTGCCGACCCCGGAAGGCATCCGCACCATAGGCGACTTTCCAAATCTAACCGCCGCGATGGAGGGCGCAGGTTGGTCGGAAGAGAGGATCACCAAAGTCATGGGCGAGAATTGGTTAAAATTACTCGCCGAAGTTTGGATGGAATAAGCCGGTGGCCATCCAGCATAGATATAAACGATATGCTCGCAGTGCAGGTTGAAATATTGCTATTCGCCTGCAACTGGCCCGAGGCCGCCAGTCGACGTTTGGCAGCTTACTGGGTAACTTCTGCCAGTGTCACGTTTCGTTCTGCGACTGGCCGGTATTGAGGGTTGAGCTGTCGTGATCAGAGCACGACGACCGGCAAAATTTGACCCACAACGGCCAAGAGCAGGATTTGTCCAACGGTGTAGGCTTGCATACGAAATCAAGTCTCCGCCCCGCGCTTCGCACACTAGGCGGGGACTCTATCCGTCGTGCGCTGCCGTCCGCCAGGTCTCGGCTCGTTTGCTCCAACGCGTAGCAGTTGTTGTGAAGATGCCGCGCCACATCTCTGATTCCCCCAATCCGTCCAAGAAACAAGCTACGGCTGTGCGTTGCTTAGAACTGCAATGCTCGCGAAATGAACTGTTTAAGTGGGGAATGAGCATTTCGACATAGAGATCTTGATCCTCAGAAAGATCAGGAATGATAGCCAGCCTTGCCAATGCGGGGAGGTAATACGCCAGCCCCTCAGGATTGCAAAATCCGATAGGGTCCCATCCTTGGTTGCCCAAGTCTCGTCTGGAAATGCTCTGCACTGATTTACTGCGCAGGGTATCGTCATGAGCTCGGCATTCATCGCAATGATTGAAATTCGTAAAATGCTTGGGCTTGGGCGTAGGTAGAAACGCCTCATCAATTTGTGCTATTGCCAGCTGCATGGATGCATCAATCGGCCACGAGAAAACACAATGCCGTAGATGCTCGATGCAGTCTTTGGCATTGGCTTGATGTATCAGGCTCAATGAAACCAATTCTGCACCAGCCAAAGTCGGAGACCCCTGTCCAAGACAACGGCTCACCGCACCCCAGGCTGCTTCGTCCATTTCCACGATGCAAGCTTCGGCGCCGCACAATTCACAGGTTTCGCGCGGGCCCGTCATTTGCTGGTCCTCATTGAATACGTCCGGTCAGAACTAAGAAAAGCATAGCATGTCTGGGCCCTCTTTGAACCTTCGCGAGATCTCTTTCTGGCCCTTGCCGACCAAGCAGTGGCTACGCGGCCTACGCCTCATTCGGGAGCTTCGGGGAGTTGGCGAGATTGGCTAGTTCTCGAAAAGATGCAATTTGTTCTTCGTTTTGAAACCAGTGTTTGGGGAATACTTCAAATAGATGGTCGGACAGGTACAGAAGGAAAACGCGGCCATCCTCTTTGTATCGGTTGTAATTTTTCCATTCTCGCTTCGACTGTCCGCTGTCGCTTTTGGCACTCAAGAACGTCGAGTCCCATTCGTACGTTATAGTTGATGCGAGATCCTTTTGCTGATTGTGGAGATGGCGGGCTTTCCAGGGCCAATAAACCACTGACGTAACGAATTCCCCGATCACTCCGCCAACGCCGGCGCCGATCAGAACAAGGCCAAAGATGTAGCCGTATAGATAGGTAATTCCACCGACCCCAACTGCTGCGATCCCAATGATGTAATACAATCGTTGGAGCGTTGCCCGATGTAGTCTTATGGCGCTCAAGTAGTCAGCTTGGGAAACTTTACCCGTAATCATGGGCCATCTCATGCTATATTCGGAGAATAGATTTTCGGCACATTGCAACGATGTCGCCGATACCGTTCATCACCTTCCAATTGTATCACGCAATCCAATGACAATACATATGGCGAGTATTTCTCCTTCTGGCCCAGGCCGTGCGAAAATGTCGTTGAGAGTCACGATGAGCACGCGAATGCTGGGTTTTTCCTGACGAGCGTCAGGATTGGCCGGTTTTGACCTGATTGGTCGCCCTTGTGGCGTCTGGGCCGTTATATGGCAACCATTCTCGCCAATACTCGGCATCGCACTAATCACTCTGCCATGGCCTTCAGAAGTCCGCTGACGCCCATAATCGCGATCACGCGCTTCATGTTGTAGGCGAGAACGTTGAGCGCCATCTCAGTCGCCACCTTCGGCAGCGTCATTGTGAGAAAGTGCGTTGCGCCCATCCAGCATTTGATCGTACCGAACGGATGCTCAACTGTCGATCGGCGGACACGCATCGCGTCTGGATTGTGATCAAGCCGGGCCTGGACTTTCTCCAGTACAGCCTCGTGTTCCCAACGTCGGATATAGCGTTGTGGTGCCGTCGTGCATTGATCTTTCAGGTCACATGTCCCGCAAACGCCGGTCCAGTAGCGACGGATCGTTTTGCCCTTGTCTACGACTTGATGGCGAAAGCTCAGTCGTTCACCAGCGGGACAGCGATAAGTGTCATCGGCTCTGTTATAGACGAAGTCTTGCTTGCCGAACCGGCCTTCTGCCTTGGCGTTGGACGTCTGTGGCTTAGGTAGCATGACGCTTATGCCCGTGTCCTCACAAGCTTTAATCTCATCGCTCGTATAGTAACCGCGATCGGCGACGACTTCGAGCTTCTCAACATCCATTTCGGTGCGGGCCAGTTCTGCCATGTTGGAGAGTTGGTGGCGATCTGTACCAACATTAGTCACTTCGTGAGCGGCAATGAGATGATGCTCAGTATCTACAGCGGCCTGCACATTGTAGCCGACTATTCCGGTGTCTTTGCCGCTCGTTGCCATCGAGCGCGCATCAGGATCCGAGAGTGAGATTTGTTTGTCTTCACTCTGCAGCATTTCGGCGTTGATCTCGTTCAGCCGGACGATCTCTCCCTGCAACTTCTCGATCTTGGCTTTAAGGCGTGTAACTTTCGCTTCCGGTACTGCATCGCCATGGCGATCGGCAGTCTCAAGCTGTGAGAGATAGCGTGCAATGCTCTTGTCAATGCGCTCAAGCCGCCGCTTCATCTTGGCTTCAGTAAAGTTCTTATCGCGCGCGTTGACGGCCTTGAACTTCGAACCGTCGATGGCAACACTTGCCTCATTCAGCAGATTGAGTTTGCGGCACAGTGCAACGAACGCACGGCAGACTTCGCGAATGGCCTTACCGTTGTCTTTGCGGAAATCCGCGATGGTCTTGAAGTCCGGCGCAAGTTGTCCTGTCAGCCAAATGACTTCGATGTTGCGCTGGCATTCACGCTCAAGCCGGCGGCTCGATGGCACGCGATTAAGGTAGCCATAGATGTACAGCTTGAGCATCGTCCGCGGATCGTATCCCGGCCTGCCCAGATCGAGTGGTTGCACTCGGGCGAAGCCGAGCTTATCGAGATCGAGGTTATCGACGAACACGTCGACCGCACGTACTGGATTGTCCTCAGATACGTAATCTTCAAGTCGTGCCGGGAACAATGTCACCTGCTCGCGGTCCGTCCCTATCACAAAACCAGCCATCGAAGCCCCCGCTGCGATTCACGACGGAAGAGTAGCATGATGTCGGGAGTTTTCACACATGGCGTAATCCCGGTCCGGCGCCATATATCGGCGCCACGACTCAGCTCTCCAGGATCAGATAAGGTTGGTCATCCGATCAACCACGCACTCGTGGAGGTTTGCAATGGAATACTACGTTGGATTGGACGTATCGCTCAAGCAGACAGCTGTTTGCATTGTTGATCAAAAAGGAGCTGTCAAACATGAAGCGATGATACCGTCAGATCCTGAATCGATTGCCGAGTTTGTTCGGCCACATGCAGAATGCGTGGTGCGCATCGGCCTTGAGAGTGGTCCGACATCGACGTGGCTGTGGACCGAGCTCAACAAGATGGGACTACCAGTTATCTGCATTGATGCGCGACACGCCAAAGCTGCGCTGAAGATGCAGATCAACAAGAGCGATCGAAACGATGCCGTTGGCATTGCTCGGATCATGCAAGCGGGCTGGTACCGAGAGGTGCGCGTCAAAGCACTGGATAGTCATGCGATCAAGGCGCTTCTGGTTAGCCGAGCTCTTCTCGTCAAGATCAAACGAGACATAGAGAACCAGATCCGTGGCCTTCTCAAGAATCTTGGGCTCGTTATCGGTCGTGCAAAAATGAACACTTTTAAAACGCGTACTCAGGAATTGATCGAAGGCAAGCCTGCATTGACCGCAGTTGTCGAACCACTGCTCATTGCTCGAGAAGCAATTGCGCAGCAGATTGCAGACTTGGATCGCAAAGTGATGCGCCTGGCGCGTAACGACACCCAAGTTCGCCGCTTCATGACGACGCCAGGCATTGGCCCGATAACTGCGCTTTGCTATCTGGCGACCATCGATGATCCGACACGATTCAACAAATCGCGCAACGTGGGTGCCTACATTGGCTTGACGACACGGCGTTACGCATCCGGCGAGACGGATTGGACGGGGCGAATATCAAAGTGCGGCGACGCAATGCTGCGCAGTTATCTGTTCGAGGCAGCCAACGTGTTGTTGACCCGTGTTGCGAAATGGTCAGCACTCAAGGCTTGGGGCATGCGCATTGCCAAACGTAGCGGCATCCGTAAGGCCAAGGTGGCTGTTGCGCGAAAACTTGCTGTCATTCTGCACCGGATGTGGATTGATGGCACTGAGTTCAATTGGTCATCTAAGGAGGCGGCAGCTTAGCAGTACAACATCTGACACCGAGTTCCCGCTTAACTGCGGGAAATGACGTCCCTGTCGGGACGATAGCGGTGGTGAGATCGGCCCAGGCTTTGCGAAGTTCATATGAGCAAGCGCGTTTCACACATTGATCCACCAACGTTAGTCTGCGCCATCATGCGGCAGCCAGGCGCTGACCGCGGAGAGAACCATGGCCCCGACAAGGACAGACGTACGCACGAAAGAGCTTGACTATCATCCCGGGATTAGAGAACGGCCTGGGCCCATCGGATTTATGGGCAATTGAGCACAACGCGTCCGCTAGTGAGGTATCTTCGAGCCTGATATGTTCATGTTGGGTTCTTCAAAAAATGACCCAAACCGGCTGTCGCCGAAATTTTCATTTCGCACCGCACCAACGATGCGTCCTGCACGAAGCGGACATGAGCAGGTGCAACATTACTGGTCTTGGCAATGGCAGAAATGATCTAATGATCGGACTCAAGACAGTGTTAAGAGCCTCTGAGTAACAGCAGACTTCCCGACGACGTTGCAATCGTTCCGATTTTGATAGAGCATTAGGCATCCACTGGTGACATCGGTTGTGCGATGCCGCGTATGCCGCTTTTTTTTGAGGCATGGAATAAATTCAATTTATCAAACGTCTATAGGTGCGAACACTCCGTGGTGCAAGACGTCAGAGAACGGCTGAAAGGCCAACTTAAAGGGCTGTTTGGCTTCGCCATGGCTTTGGTTCGTGACGAGGACCGCGCACGCGATCTTGTTCAAGATGCGGTGGTCAAAGCGATTGCAGCCCGAGATGTACCAACCGACGGCGTGGCTTTTCGCGTCTGGTTGTTCAGAATCTTGAGGAATACCTTTGTCGATCAAATCCGCCGTAATCGTTTGATGTATGTGGACCCTATCGATCTGGAGACCGATTTAGGTGACGACGGCTGGAAAGAGGAGCGGCAAATTACGGTGATTGCAGTGCGCAACGCCTATGCGGAATTGTCCGAGCCACATCGAAACGTATTGGCCTTGGTAGACGTCGCCGGAATGTCCTATGCAGAGGCAGCAGATATTCTCGACGTACCAACAGGTACGATTATGAGCCGGGTCGCACGGGCCAGAGCCGACCTCATGAGCAAGATCGAAGAAGACAACGTGATGCCATTGGCGATCAGGAATAGACGAGCAAAGAAGTGAACTACTACAATCCAAGTGACAATGAGCTGAATGCCTACGTCGATGGTGAACTTGACGCGACGACCCGTGCGCAGGTCGCAGGCGCGATTGCAACGGATCAGAATGTCGCTCAAAAAGTCGCCCGGCTGACGGCGCTGAAGGCCACATTACCCGACGCAATGCCGAATCTTCCGGAGTTTGACTTGGACGCGCGCACTGGTCCAGCAAACGATAACCGTGCGTTGATCAGACGTTGTGCGATAGTCGCCTCGCTTTTCGCTGCCGTCACCATTGGAACTTGGGCAGCATACCAGACGTGGCAAACGCCCACGCCGGTCGCGTCATGGAGAACGGCAGCGGACGTGCAACACCGAGATTGGGCAGGTAAAGCGCGACTTGACACAGTGGGGCCCGTGCTGGCGGCAGCAGTAACCGCAGGTGGCGCACCAATCCCAGACCTCTCAGCCGCCCAACTTACGTTGACCGCTTTCGATCGCGTCAAGCTGGGAAATTTCGAGGCAATTCGTCTGGGCTATTCAGGAACACGGGGATGCCGCATCAGTCTATATGTTCTCGATCGAGACACACCATCAGCGCGACCTGAGTTTGCTTGGTCTCAAGGCACGGAATTTTCTGAATGGCTGTCGGATGAGCGACGCTACGTGCTGCTCTCTATCGGCATGGACCGCAGACGGTTCAAGCATCTTGCGGCGAAACTCGAAGCCTTTTCGCGGCAACCAGACCGTTTCGATGCCGAAACCCATCAACAACTTGCGCGAGCGAAAAACGCGGCTCAACCCTGCGTTGGCTGAGGCCGGAAATCAGAAGACATCTGTCAGATCGGCGAACTTCGCCAAGCTTAAACGTACCTACAGCATGTCGCGTTTTATAGGGTTCACAACGCGCTAGAAAACGCGCGCACTTCGGGCGATTTCTGGCTCCGATTAATCGCGACGTGCTTTAGCCAAAAATAATTACCGGATCGATGGAATAACTGCGACGTGTGATGCGTCTCTTTTGAGTCAGATGCCGAAAAAAATTGGCACAGATCTCAGGGAGAAACACCATGGACGACCAGTATCATTCGGTCGATGCCGATCAGACGGACGAAGAACACATCGATTCTCACGAAACCCAACCCAATCATTCCGCGCATGAACCTGGCGGCGTTGCCAATCTCAGTCGCCGCGGATTGCTCGGCGCGGTCGGTCTCGCCAGTGCGGCCACAGCGGTCGGAATGGCTATTCCGTTCGGCCGAAACTTGCGGGACGGGTGGGTGCCGGCGGCATTGGCCGAAGACGTGCCCGGTATGAATGGCAAAGACGGCCTCAAGGTCTTGAACAACCGCCCACTCAACGCCGAGACGATCGCTCATATGCTGGACGATCCGATTACCCCAACAGCAAGACATTTTATTCGCAATAATGGTATCCCGCCGGAAGATGTCGACGCAGATAGCTGGACACTGACAATCGATGGGCTTGTAGATAAGCCGTTGAAGCTCACCATTGCCGACCTCAAGAAGCAGTTCGAAGTTGTCGAATACGCCTTACAGGTTGAGTGCGGTGGCAACGGCCGTTCAGCCTTCGATCCTCCGGCACGCGGCAATCAGTGGTCAACCGGAGCTATTGCCTGTGCGAAGTGGAAGGGCGTTCGGCTTGCTGATGTACTCAAGGCGGCAGGTGTGAAATCGAACGCGGTTTATACAGCACATGTCAGCGCTGATACGCACCTTTCGGGCAAGGAAGGCAAGCTCGCAATCTCGCGCGGTGTGCCTATTGATAAGGCGATGGATCCGCACAACCTCATTGCCTTCGAGCAGAACGGCGGACCGCTGCATCCTATGAATGGAGCGCCACTTCGTCTTGTCGTACCTGGCTGGCCGGGATCATGTTCACAAAAATGGCTGACCAGGATCTACCTGCGCGACAAGGTTCACGATGGACCGAAGATGACCGGTAAAGCTTACCGCGTGCCGGCATATCCCGTTGCGCCGGGGCAGAAGGTGCCGAATTCAGATTTTGAGATCATCGAGTCTATGCCGGTGAAGTCGCTGATCACACGGCCAAAGACACAGATCGACACCAAAGACAAAACCATCGAAATTGGTGGTCATGCCTGGGCCGGTGACCGCAAAGTTAAAACCATGCACGTTTCGATCGATTTCGGGAAAACATGGCAAGAGGCGACACTGGACGAGCCCGTAAATCCTTTCGCATGGCAAAATTGGAAGACTGAAGTGACCTTCCCTCAGGCCGGCTACTATGAAGTTTGGGCCCGCGCCACGGATGACAAAGGTGATATGCAGCCGTTCGCTATCGCCTGGAATCCAAAGGGTTACCTCAACAACTCCATGCACCGCATCGCGGTACGTGTATCAGCATAGCGACCTCCAGTCGCGGGCTCGGGCCACCGCGCCCGGGCCGTTGCCTTTCCAGCTGACTGGTTGGCCGTGCGCGGAATACAAACTCCCACATTTATTACGGAGAACGTGCGATGAATTCGGCACGAAAGTGGTTTGGCATAAGTTGCTTCATGGGTGGTGTCGTGGCAACAGTCGCAACAAATGTATTTCTAAAGGAAGCCTGGCCCACCATACAATCTGCTCAAGCGCGCGCGACATCTAGCTCACCGAGTAGTAACAATCCCGTAAATCAGAGCAAAGATCAGACATCAAAGCCAGTCTTGTCTCAGGCGTCGAGCCCAGCAAAACCAATCAAGCGAACGCAGCTTGCGCAGGCCAGATCTTTGAAGCCCGCGAATGCAGCGGAGGTGCTGGATCGCGGCAAGGCGGCCGATGTCAGCTCCGGCAAGAAAATGTTCAAGAAATGTTCGAGTTGTCATACAGTTAAGCAAGGCGGAAAGAATAAGATTGGCCCAAATCTCTGGGGCATCGTTGGCCGCAATGTGGCAGCTGTCGAGGGTTACAAATACTCGAAAGCGTTTCGCAAATTGGATGGCGTCTGGACCCATGCATTTCTTGATCGGTATTTGAAGTCGCCGCGCAAAGCGGTGAAAGGCACGCGCATGGCATTCGCCGGGATCAAGAATGATAGTGACCGCGCTAATTTGATGGCATTCTTGGCGACGCAATCGTTGAACACTGACACTCCCAAATCTGTCAAAGCGAAGAGTGCACCGGCGACTATGGAGCCTGGTCGAGCAAAGGCACCAACCGCCACATCGGCTTCGACTGACGCGAAGAGTGTACGATTGGCAAAACTGCGGGAGCGTGGCCGGAAATTTGTCCTCAAGGATCTAAAATTGCCCGAAGGCGTCGGCAAAGACGAAACGGAAGCTTACTGTGGTGCCTGCCACTCCATGCGCCTGGTGGTCCAGCAAGGTCAATCCCGCGATGGCTGGGATGAGTTGCTCGAATACATGGTCGAAGAGCACGCTATGGAGCCCTTACCGACTGATGATCGAAAACTGGTGCTTGAATATCTCGCTAAAAATTACGGTGTAAAACGCAAACGGGCACGGAGAATACGATAATTACGTCGTCAGGGATTGCTCAGAGAGGCAGCTAATTGCTGCAGACGAATACAGTCCCTTGACCGTCATTCCCGGCTTCATGGGCATCGCGACGTTTTCACGTTGCAGCACGTCGAGCCTAAGCCATGACCGCTTATGCGACTGAGCGTTATTGACGTGATAGGAGCATGCTGCACCTGCTCGGGGCCGTTGATGGCCCATCGGATTTATGGGCAATTGAGCACAACGCGTCCGCTAGTGAGGTATCTTCGAGCCTGATATGTTCATGTTGGGTTCTTCAAAAAATGACCC